>NZ_JBNCNR010000013.1:0-114076 GCF_049847065.1 Gordonia sp. DT219
ACCTCCAACAACGACTCATCCGAACACTGCGACAGATCCGTCGAACCCATCTGATCGAGAAGGGCATGCAACAACGTCACCTGCTCATCCGGCGCAAGAGCCGGCAGGTCGATCGTTGTCATTGTCACCCCCCAGTGAATACGACCAAAGTGAATGCGATCAAACATTTGTTCGTCGCTTGTGCATTCGAGTCTACACCCGATATGACCGATCGGCAACCCGCAATCGCCACTTCTTTCGAAACGAGAATCGGTAGACATCTAGTCGCGGTTTCCGCGAAAGATGTCTACCGATTTCGAGGACGGGGTCAGGCCGGCGCCGGCTCCGACGATGCGGCGGCGGTGTTCTTGGCCCAGCGGTAGTCGGCCTTGCCGGCCGGGGTGCGTTTGACGTCGTCGACGAAGACGACGGTCCGCGGAACCTTGTATCGGGCAAGGGATTCGCGACAGTGTTCCTGGATCTCGGCGAGCGTCGGTTCAGCGGCACCGTCGGCGACCCGCACGACCGCGGCCACCCGCTGACCGTAACGTTCGTCGGGCACCGGCACCACCAGGGCATCGGCTACCGCGGGGTGTGCGTGGAGCACCGCCTCGACCTCCTCGGCATAGACCTTCTCGCCGCCGGTGTTGATGCATTGTGAACCGCGACCGAGGAAGACGATCGACCCGTCGGGCTCGACGGTGCCCATGTCACCCAGAACGGAGATGCGCCGGCCGTCGGGCAGGGTCGGGAAGGTGCGCGCGCTCTTCTCCTCGTCCTTGTAGTAGCCGAGCGGCACGTTGCCGATCCGCGCGATGTACCCGACATCGCCGGAGCCGGGCTCGATCTGTTCGAGCCGTTCGTCGACCACCATCATCTTCTCGGTGGGCGGCACCCGCAGATTTCCGTTGTCGTCCATCATGATCTCGCCGTCGTTACCCGACTCGGACGCACCGAAGTTGTCGCGCAGCAGCAGATCCGGTTTGATCGCGACGAACCGGTCACGGTTGTGGTGCGACCAGATCGCACCACCGGAGGTCACCGAGAACAGCGACGAGAGATCAACGTCGTCCTTGCGGCGTTCCATCTCCTCGGCCAGCGGCATGCCCATGGCATCGCCGACGATCAGGATGATCTGGATCTTCTCGTCCTCGATGCCCTTCACGATCGCGGCCGGGTCGAAGTCACGCATCAGGACCAGTCGTCCACCGAGAGTCAGGAAGGTGAACAGCGAATACGAGGCCGCGCCGTGCATCAGCGGGGCTGCGATGTTGAATGCGATCGAACCGAAATCCTTGACGGCGCTGCCGACTTCGGCAAGGTCCTTACGTGCGTCGCCGTACGGATTGCCGCCGGAGATGGGTTTGCGGAAGAAGTCGTCGTGGCGCCACATCACGCCCTTCGGGTATCCGGTGGTGCCGCCGGTGTAGAGCAGGTACAGCTCGTCGCCGGTACGGGGCTCGAAGTCGCGTTCCTCCGACGCGGACGCCTCATCGGCAAAGGACACGACGGCGACGTGCCTGCTCTCCGGTAGGTCTGCGGCGGCCGCCGTGAGTTCGTCGACGATGCCGCCGATGACGAATACCGTTCGCACCTGCGGCAATTCAGGCAACAAGGTGGCGACGCTGCGCTGATGCTCCGGGAGTTCGACGATGATCCCCCGCGAATCGGAGTTGTCGAAGATGTACTGCAATTCGGAATTGGTGTAGCGGTAGTTGACGTTCACCGGCACCGCACGGATCTTCAGCAGTCCGAGCAGGCTCGTCACGTGTTCGACGCTGTTCTTGAGGAACAGTGACACGTGATCCGCGGCCTCGATGCCGTTGTCGCGCAACAGGTGCGCGACCCGGTTGGCGAGCCCGTCTAGTTCGGCATAGCTGATCTGGCGACCCTCATAGCTCAGGGCGATGCGTTCGGGCACAGAGTCGGCGACCGTCTCGAACACGTCGGCCAGATTGAACTTGTGCGGCTGCTGCCCAGCTCCTGCAGAGTGGGTTGTCGCGGTATCGGTGGTCATTGTCCGAGCTCCTGTGTCGATGGGGATGTGTCACCACTGAAGTCTGAGTATCGAGCCGGCGTGCGCGTCATGTGGTGAGCACCAAACCGCTTGTCGGAACGCCGGTTCCGGCGGTGACCACCACTCGTTCGGCGCCGCCGACCTGATTGACCGACTGGCCGCGCAGTTGCCGCACGCCCTCGGCGATCCCGTTCATACCGTGAATGTATGCCTCGCCCAGCTGTCCGCCGTGGGTGTTGAGCGGCAGCCTGCCACCGACCTCCAGGGCCCCGGGGTCGGCGACGAAATCCTTTGCCTCCCCCCGCCCGCAGAAGCCGAGCTCTTCGAGTTGCAGCAGCGTGTAGGGCGTGAAGTGGTCGTAGAGGATCGCGAGATCCATGTCGTCGGGGCGCAATCCGGATTGCTTCCACAGCTGCCGGCCGACCAGGCCCATCTCCGGCAGGGCGGCGAGTTCGTCGCGGTAGTAGCTGGTCATGATGAACTGATCCTCGGCGCTGCCGGCCGCGGCGCCGGCGATGACGGCCGGACGGTGCGGCAGGTCCTTGGCCCGCTCCGCCGACGTGATCACCAGCGCGACACCACCGTCGGATTCCTGACAGCAGTCCAGCAGATGCAGTGGCTCGGCGATGTACCGTGAGGCCTGATGATCGTCGAGGGTGATCGGCTTGCCGTAGAAGAATGCGTTCGGATTCACCGCGGCATGTTTGCGGTCGACCACGGCGATCTGCCCGAAGTCGGCACTGGTGGCGCCGTAGTCGTGCATGTAGCGTTGCGCGATCATCGCGACGAACGCCGCCGGCGTGGAAAGTCCATGCGGATAGGAGAAGGCGTTGTCGGTCCCCGACGAGTTCTCCTGGTTGGCGACGGCCGAATTGACCTGTCCGAAGCGCAGTCCCGACCGCTCGTTGAAGGCGCGGTAGGCGACGACGACGTCGGCGACGCCGGTGGCCACCGCCATGGCCGCCTGTTGCACGGTCGCGCACGCCGCTCCGCCGCCGTAGTGGATGCGCGAGAAGTAGGTCATCTCCTTCACCCCGACCGCGCGGGCGACGGCGATCTCGGCGTTGGTGTCCATGGTGAAGCTGACGAGGCCGTCGACGTCGGCGGGGGTGAGTCCGGCGTCGGCGATGGCCGCGCCGACCGCCTCGGCCGCGAGCCGGAGTTCGCTGCGCCCGGAGTCCTTGGAGAATTCGGTCGCGCCGATTCCGGCGATCGCCGCCTGCCCCGAGAGTGTGCCCATCAGTTCTTCCCCGTTCGTGTACCGAGGGTGAGCTCCACCGTCGAGATGACATGCTTGCCGAGCGAATTGGTGCCGGTCACCGATACCGTCACCGCGTCGCCGTCGCGGGCGGTCACCTCACCGGTGAAGGTCACCGAATCGTAGGCGTACCACGGCACTCCGAGCTTGAGGGTGATCGAGGTGATGCGCGCCGACGGCCCGGCCCAGTCGGTCACGAACCGTTCGACCAGCCCGGTGTCGGTGAGGATGTTGACGAAGATGTCCTTGGAGCCCTTGGCCTGCGCGAGATCCCGGTCGTGATGCACATCCTGGAAGTCGCGGGTGGCCAGCGCGGTGGCGACGATGAAGGTCGGGGCGGCCTCGATCGTCAACGCGGGCAATGTGGTTCCGGCCTCGACGGCCGGGGCGGCTTCTACGGTCATCGGCGGCCTCCGGTCGTACTCGGTTCCCAGGCATAGAGTGTCCACGCCGGCGCGCCGGTGTCGGGGTCGTCCGGCAAATCGATAAACGTTGCGGTGACCGGCATCCCGATCTCGACGGCGTCCGGGTCGACGCCACGCAACTCCCCGAGCATCCGCACGCCCTCGTCGAGTTCTACCAGCGCGACGACGAACGGCAGTTGCCGGCCGGGTACCTTCGGCGCGCGGTGCACGACGTAGCTGTACACAGTGCCGAATCCGGTGGAGACCACGTAGTCGGTCTGCTCGATCGTGCCGTCGGCCGCACGCGGCTTCCACGTCGCCGGGATCGGAGGGTGACACAACGAGCCGTCGGCCACCCGCTGAATGCGCAGCTCGTGCGCGTCGATTCCCTCCCAGAAGAAGGCGGTGTCCCGGGAGACGCTGGGCCGCAGCATCTTCGCCGAATCGAGGTCCTCGGGAACCCCGCCTGAACCGACCTGCGCCGGCTCGGCCGCCGACCGCTCCGCCGGACGGAACTTGAGGATGCGGAAATCCATCTCGGCGACCACCTCGTCACCGACCGACCAGGTGTTGCGGGTGGTGAAGAACCACCCCTCCCCCAGCGCCGTCGACTTGGGGCCGACGACGTCGACGAGTTCGGCCGACAGTTCGACGTCTTCACCGACCTCGATGTACCGGTGATAGGTGGTGTCGCAGTTGGTCGCCACGACCGAGGTGTAGCCGGCCTCGTCGAACAGTTCGGTGGCCCGCCCGAGTGGGTCGTCGGCGGTGCGTGCTCCGTGTAACCCACGCATCGTCCACACCTGTGCCATCGCCGGCGGCGCGACGATGCCGGGATGACCGGCGGCCCACGCGGCGTCGGCGTCGACGTAGATGGGGTTGTCGTCACCCATCGCCTCGACCCAGTTACGGATCATCGGCAGGTTCACCGGGTCGCGGCCCGTGACGGGGGCGCTCGGGCCGGCGGCCTTGATCTCGTCGGCGGCAGCGAGGATGGCGTCGGCCGATATGGTCATCGCTTGGCCCTCGGCAATCCGAGTCCCGCGGTGGCGATCATGTCGCGCATGACCTCGTTGACACCACCGCCGAAGGTGATGACGACGTTGCGTTTGGCCTGTACATCCAGCCAGTCGGCGAGTGCGGCCGTCTCGGGATCGGTGAAATCGCCATAGCGCCCGACGATCTCGTCGATCATCCGATGTATCTCCTGCAGGCGTTCGGTGGCGAAGACCTTCGTGGCGGCCGCATCGGCCATGGAGATGGCCTGCCCGGTCGAGGCCACCTGCCAGTTGAGCAGCTCGTTGATCCGGGCGTAGGCGTCGATGCGGGCCAGCGCACGTCGTACGTCGGGTTGCTCAGCGACGACGATCTCGTCCGGTCCGCGCCGCTCCGCCCACTGCCGCACCCGTGCGGCGAGGCCCTCGATGCGACCGGCCGGACCGAGCATGACGCGCTCATGATTGAGCTGCGTCGTGATGAGCCGCCAGCCGTCTCCCTCTTCGCCGACCCGCATGGACACCGGCACGCGGACGTCGCTGTAGTACGTCGCGTTGACGTGGTGGGCACCGTCGGCGGTGATGATCGGTGTCCAGGAGAACCCCGGATCGGTGGTGTCGACGATGAGGATGGAGATGCCCTTGTGTTTGGGGGCGGCCTTGTCGGTGCGCACGGCCAGCCAGATGTAGTCGGCGTCGTGGCCGCCGGTGGTGAAGATCTTCTGACCGTTGACCACGTAGTGGTCGCCGTCCCGCACGGCCGTGGTCGTCAACGACGCGAGGTCGGTGCCGGCCTCCGGCTCGGTGTAGCCGATCGCGAAATGCACATCACCGGAGAGGATTCGGGGCAGGAAGCGATCCTTCAGTTCGTCGGTGCCGTGCTCCTGCAGGGTGGGTCCGACGGTTTGCAGGGTGACCGCGGGTAGCGGCACATCGGCGCGGACCGCCTCATTGGTGAAGATCTGCTGCTCGATGTCGCCGAATCCCTTGCCGCCGTATTCTTTCGGCCAGCCGACGCCGAGCCAGCCGTCGGTGCCCATCCGCTTGATCACCTTGCGGTAGGTCGGGCCGTGCCGTTCGGTGAGCATGGTCAGTGCTTCTTGTGGGCTGACCAGGTCGGAGAAGTATTCGCGCAGTTGCCCTTTCAGGGCACGCTGGTCGGGCGTCAGGTCAATATACACGGCTGGCCACCTGCTCGTCGGCCATCTCGTCGAGCCGTGCGTGCGCGCCGCCGACGAGTCGGGCGAGGTCTTTCGCGATCGAGAAATAGCGATGTAGCGGATAGGTGAGGTCGACGCCCACGCCACCGTGCAGATGGGTCATCGTCCGCAACGTCGCCGGGATCTCGGCGGCCAGCCAGTACGCGCCGATCGCCAGATCCTGTTGCGCGTCAAGCCCTTCGGACAGACGCCACGCCGCGGACGTGGTGGCGAGGTTCATCGATCGCCCCACCACATAGATGTCGGCGAGTTGTTGGCCTACGGCCTGGAACAGCGCGATCGGCTTGCCGAACTGATTGCGTGCGGACACGTGGTCGGCGGTCAGCCGCGTCGCACCGCCGATCAGGCCATCGGCAAAGGCACACAGCGCGATTCGGTAACGGTCGCGCAGCACCGCCAGGTCGGCGGTGAGCAGGTCGGCGTCGTCGACGGCGACATTGTCGAACCGGACCGTGTACTCACCCCAGCCACTCGACGAGACGGTGCGATGCACCGCCACGCCCGGCGCGTCGGGGCGAACCGCGACGACGCCCGCGTCGGCGGCCACCAGCAGTGCCGACGCCCCGTCGGCGTGCAGGACGCCGGTCTTGGTGCCATCGAGCCGCCCATCGCGCAGCCGGGTCCGGGGTGCCTCGGTCAGCGGATCGCCGACCTCGCCGATGGCCACGGCGTGCCAGGCCCCGTCGGCGAGTGTGGCCGCCCACCGGCGCCGTGGACCGGAATCGGAAGCCTCCGGATCGAGGTGCGCCAACACCAGCGCCGAGGTCAGCGAACCGATCACCGGCAGAACCGCCGCCGATTCCCCCAGCCGACGCAGCAGCGGGAGCAGCGCGAGCACACCGAGGTCGTCGCCACCCAGCGACGACGGCAACGCGAGCACGCCGAGCCCGGCGCCACCCATCGCCCGCCACAGGTCGGTGTCGAACCCGCCGACCTCGCTGTCGAACTTGGATTCCCAATGCGTCTCGTGGCGAGCGAGCACGTCTGCGGCCACGTCGCCGACGGCGATCGCTTCGGCATCGACGGCAAAGTCCACCCCGGAACCTCCTATCGAAATTAGAACTTGTTCTAGTTGTATCAGAGATGGTCTTCCGGCGGTCGCCTTTGCCACACGATCTGCGGGTTCGGCCTCTGCTGCCGGGTCAGGATCGGGGCAGTCCGAGAATGCGTTCGGCTGCGGCGGTGCGCAGGATCTGGGTGGTGCCGCCGGCGATCGACAGGCAGCGGTTCTGCAGAGCGAGGTCGGAGGCGTCGCTCGCTGCGATGCCGCCCACACCGAGCAGGTCGGACGCGAACTCGGGCACCGACTGCCGATGTGCGACGCCGATCAGCTTGCGGACATTCGACAGGGCGCCGGGGTCGTGGCCGGCCAGTCGGCGGGTGACGGCCCGCGCATCGAGGACGCGTCCGATGTGGGCGTCGGCGACCAGCCGTCCCAGCTCGGCCGCCTCGGCGGCGCTCGGTTCCCGCGGCATCGCGTCGATCTGGCGCAGCAGCGCGTCCATCTCCTTGCCGAGACCCGATCCGCCCATCGCGACCCGCTCGTTGGCCAGTGTCGTCCGGGCCAGCCGCCAGCCGCCGCCGACGTCGCCGACCACGCAGTCGTCGGGCACGAACACGTCGTCGACGAACACCTCGTTGAAGTTCGCGCGGCCGGTGAGTTCCCGTAGTGGGCGGATGTCGATGCCCGGAGCGCTCATGTCGACCAGGAAGTACGTGATGCCCTTGTGCTTCGGCACATCGTCACCACCGGTGCGCGCCAGGCAGATTCCCCACTGCGCATGGTGGGCCTGCGAGGTCCAGATCTTTTGCCCCGTCAGTGTCCAGCCGCCGTCGACGCGTGTTGCCCGGGTCCGTAAGGATGCGAGGTCGGAGCCCGCCTCGGGCTCGCTGAACAACTGGCACCACACGATGTCACCGGCGAGTGTCGGTGCGACGAAGCGCTTTCGCTGAGCTTCGGTGCCGTGCTCGAGGATGGTCGGAATCGCCCAGGCACCGATCACCAGGTCCGGACGCACGACGCCGGCGCGCTCGAATTCGGAGTCGATGAGCAGTTGCAGCGCCGGGTCGGCGCCGAGGCCGTATGGCGGCGGCCAGTGCGGGGCGAGGTAGCCCGACTCCGCGAGCACGCGGCGCTGCCCGGCTTCCGTTGTGGCGACGATCTTTTCGGCCATGGCCCGCACCTCGGGGCGACGATCCTCGACCGCCGACAGATCGATGTCGAAGTCGCGGCGGTCACCTTGCAGGCCACGCCGCGCCAGCTCGGTGCGGGCCGAATGCCCGTGTCCGAGGCGGGCACGCACCGCCAGCGCCGAGCGCAGGTACAGGTGCGCGTCGTGCTCGAAGGTGAAGCCGATGCCGCCGAGTACCTGGATGCAGTCCTTGGTGATCGCGGCCGGGAGGTCTGCCACGAGGACGTCGGCGGCGAACCCGCTCAGCGCCAGTTGTGCACGCGTGCTCTCGTGGTCGTCACCGTCGGGCGCCGCGGCCGCGGCATCGACGGCGCGGGCGAGATCCCACGCGGCCGCCTCGACTTGCTCGGCGCGGCAGAGCATGTCGGCGCAGATGTGCTTGATCGCCTGAAAGGATCCGATCGGCACGCCGAATTGGGTGCGCACCTTCGCATAGTCGACGGCGGTATCGAGGGCCCACCGGCTGACGCCGCTCTGAAATGCGTTGCGCACCAACGCCAGTACCCCGGTGATGAGCTCGGCGTCACCGCAGGCGATGACGTCGTCGGCGCCGAGTCCGTCGATCGCCACCCGTGCGACAGGGGTGGCACCGTCCACCGGCACCTCCACACTGACCTCACGGGTCCCGGTCCGCGGCGCGACGATGCGCCAGCCGGCTGTGGTGGGCACGAGCAGCACCGCATCATCGACGTAGCCGGCCACCATGAGGTCGAGGTGGTCGCCGATCTCGGCGATCGGCGCCCCGATGACCGGCACGACGCCCGGGGCCGCACCCGCGCTCACCGCGGCCAGCAGCCCCTCGGCACGCGGATCGTCGCTCAGGCCGAGTGCCAGTGCCGTCGCGACCGTCTCCCCGATCGGCCCGGGCACCAGATCATGGCCGCAGCGCTCGAGCATGGCCGCGACGTCGGCGAAGCTCGCACCGAGACCGCCGTGAGTTTCCGGCAACGCCGCGGCGAACACCCCGAATTCGGCCAGTTGGTGGAACAATTCCGACCAGTCGTCACTGCCGGGTTTGTCGATCTGGGCGCGGGCGATGTCTGCGGTGCCGACCTGCGCCGCCCAGGCTGCGATGGCGTCGCAGACGGCGAGCTGTTCGGCGGACGTGGCGAGAGTCACGGAGATCCTTCGGTGTCGAAAGGTGACCAAGAAATAGAACCTGTTCTAATATGCCATGAGGGTCGCCTGTTCGGTACCCACCAACCGCAAGACAGCACACCGACGACGTGAGGATGTCCGAGAGCACATGGCTGCATCTGACAACGCCGCAACCGCGACGGAACTCGTCGCCGACACCGGCGGCGAATCCGGTTCCGCGGCGCAGCGTGACCGACGGCGTCGAATCCTCGACGCCACCTTGACCCTGGCGTCCAAGGGCGGCTACGACGCCGTCCAGATGCGCACGGTGGCCGAGAAGGCCGATGTCGCGGTGGGCACGCTCTACCGCTACTTCCCGTCCAAGGTCCACCTGCTGGTGACGTCGCTGGCCCGCGAGTTGGCGCGCGTCGAGTCCCGCGTCGACCGATCACAGCTCCGCGGCGAGAACTCCGTCGAGCGATTGCGGCACGTCCTCGACATGATCACCTTCGCCATGCAACGCGATCCGCTGTTGACCGAGGCGATGACCCGCGCATTCATGTTCGCCGACGCCTCGGCCACCGCCGAGGTCGATCAGGTCGCGGGCATCATCGACCGGCTGTTCGCCGGCGCCATCGTCGACGAGGGTGAACCCACCGCCGAGGACCTCGCCATCGCCCGCGTCCTCGCCGACGTGTGGATGTCGAACCTGGTGCAGTGGCTCACCCGCCGCGCATCGGCGACCGATGTCACCAACCGCCTCGAACTCACCGTCCGACTACTCCTCAAGGATCGGGTGACCCAGAAATGAAGACAAAGTCCCGTCTCACCTGCCCATGTGGCGAGATGCTGCGCGGTTCCACCGAGGACGAGCTCGTCGACAACGTCCGCAAACACCTCGCCGAGAACCATCCCGACCACGAGTACTCCCGCGACGAGATCTTGTTCATGGCCTACTGAGCTTTCATGGCCCAGTGGGCGCCGGACCTCGCGGCCTCACAGCGGCTGACGGTATGCCCTGATCATCGGGTGGCCGGACGCGCGGCGAGGTCTGCGGCGATCATCGGCCACGTGTCGTGCAGGTCCTGCTCCCAGTACTCCCACGAGTGGGTCCCGGTGGGGCGGAACATGACCTTGTTGTCGACGCCGAGTTCGTTCATGCGCTGGGCCATCTGCTCGGTGCACTGATTCACCGCCGCCTCGATGACGCCACCCATGACGATCTGGTTGCCGAGGGTCACCGGATCGCCGTTGATCAGCGGCGAACCGAGCTGATCATTCGGACCGGGCAGACCGCTGCCGCTGGTCATATACACCTTGGTGCCCTTGAGTTTTGCGGCGTTGACGTACGGATCGTTGGCCACCCAGCCCGGGCCGCCGGGCACACCCCACATGTTGACGATGTTGCCGTGCCCGCGGTCGCCGACAACCATGCGAATGTAGGCCAGGCCCAGCGGATCACTGGTGCGGGCACAGCCGCTGTAGGCGGCGACGGACTTGTAGAGGCCCGGAGCCGCGATCGCCAGATTCAGCACCGAGGTCCCGGCCATGGAGATACCGGCGATCGCGTTGGTGCCCGTCGTATCGAACTGCTTGTCGATCAGCGGCGGCAGCTCCTTGGTGAGGAAGGTCGTCCACTTGTTGCGTCCCAGCGCCGGGTCGTCCTTCTGCCAATCCGTGTAGTAGGAGAAGGCGCCACCGATCGGGGTCACCACGTAGACGTTCTTGTCCGCGAAGTACTGCGCATAGCTGGTCTTGGCTGCCCAGGTCGCCGAGTCCTCGCCACCACCGGCACCATTGAGCAGATACAGCGTCGGGGCCGGCTTGCTCTTGTCCTTGGGCAGCAGGATGGTGACCGGAATCAGCTTGTTCATCGACGCCGAGTACACGATCGCGGTGACCTGCTGCGGCGAATCATGCACCAGCGTCTGGATCTTCGACGAGTTCATCGGTGCGGGATTCGCCGGGTTGGTCGGGGTGGCCGACTCTGCGGCCGGGGATGTGGCGGTGGGTGCCGGGTCGGTGTCCGCCACACCGACACCCGCGCCGGTGACAGCACCGACGGCCACGGCGGTCGTCATCGCCGCCAGGACTCGCATCCAACTGCTACGCACCATTTGCCCCTTAAATCACATCAGTCACATTCGTAACAAGCGTAGCTCTCGTGGCCGCTGACCCGGAAATCGTGGGAGAGGTTGTTAGCCAGTTGTGACGATGCACCATCAGGGGCCGTATTGCCAGGTCGGGCTGGTGGCTCCGGACACACACATGATGGCCTTGCCCGCAGGCGTCTGCGAGACGGGCGGACCATCCGGGTCGCACGGGAGTTGCTACAGGGAGTGATCTGCGACGGACGTCGGTACAGAGCAGCGCCCGCTACTGGAGCGGTTCGGTCGGGAACGGGAGATGATTCCACGGTGAGTGGACGGAGTCGAGGAAGGGGCGGAGCCATTCGATGACGGCGACCACTTCTTTGCCCCAGGTGTCGGGGTAGGTGACGATACGGCCCGCGCTCATACCCAATCCGTAAGCGCGCCAAGACGAATAAGGCTCGATCGCGGAGTCCCGCGACGCGAGCGCGACGTTGCGCACGATGTTGATGTCACCCCAGCCTTCGATGACCCCCCCAGCGCGCCAGGTTCCCGGCGCGCACATAGTCGTAGGCGTCGAGTGCTTCGACCTCCTCGTCGGGCGCCAGAAGGCGGGCGCGGCGGAGCGTCTCCCTCGGCTGCGCGGATGCCCGGGATCGAGGCGACGAGCACATCGGCGTATTCGGTCGATGCCTCCAGCCGCGCGGCCTCGTCCCGAAGGGCGCGCTCCCAGCTCGCGTCGTCGAGCGTCGGCACGTCGCGGGTCGCTCGCGCGGCGCGGCGGATGTCGGCGGCGTGGTAGGCCACCGAGTCGCCGTATCGGGAGGACACCAGACGGTTGAGGCGATCCATCCACACCTCGGCGTCCTCGATGCCCCACACGTCGTTGAGGATGTATTTCACGTTGCCGGGGGCGAGGTCGCCGATGTCGGTCAACGAGTTCCACCTGCCGCTGTTGGCGGCCACCATCGGCCCCGACATCGCCAGTCCCTGCGCGACCGGGCCGTACAGGTAGCCGTCGACGTCGACGGGCAGTGCCGCGGACGTGAAGTCGCGTGCCATCACATCGGCGAGCTTCTCGGGGCTGTCTTTCGCGCCCCATTCTCGTGGCGAGTCGTCTTGTGCCGCATCGTCGGCCGCTTGTCGCAAACGGCGCCGGAAGGCCATCAGTCGTCTCCGAACCAGTCGGGCAGACCGGTGAGGTCTGCGGTCAGCGGGAAGTCGAGGTTGCGCCACGGGCTCTCGACGGCGGTGAGCAGCGTCGCGAGTGCGGAGAGTCCGGCGTCCCACGCGGCACGACGCCGCTCCGGCGCCTCATGCAGCACCCACCCGGCGAGAGTCGACGTGCCGAACTCGGCCCAGTCGGCGAAGTCTGCGCCGGCCAGGTCACGTGCGGCGAGCAGCCCCTGCCGGACGGCCGCCCGGTCGCCGTAGCCCGACTGCTCACCCCAGCGGACCGCCGTTACGACGCGCGCGCATTGCATCCCGGTCAGCGAGCGCAATGCCGTGCCCTCGGGGAGGAGTCCCGTCTCGGCGATCCACTCGTCGACCTCGGCCACGGCCGGGCACAGGCTCTCGACGGCGTCGTGCGCGGACCGATCTTGTTCGCCTGCCGACAGGAACTCGTGCAGTTCACCCAGCCAATGGTCGAGGCCGATGGTGTGGCCGTCGCGCCGCATCATCTCGGCGCGGGCGCCCAGGACGAACCCGAGGTCGCCGAACACCCGGGGTTCGAGGCACTCGCCGAGGTGCGCCACCCAGTCCGCCGTGCTGTCGATGTGGTTGCGCGACAGAATGACTCGCGCCTCATACGTCGACAACCCACTGATCAGGAGACTGTTCCAGGCGGTCCCGCCGTCGACGGCCGACATCGCGTCGAGGGCGAGCGCCTGCGCATGCTCGTCGTAGAGCGGGCCGTTCGGGTCGGTGACGACGGTCGACGTCGCCGCCGCGTACACCCCGGCGCCGTATCTGGTGTTCGCGGTGCCGCGAACCATGCCGCGGTCGATCACGGCCGGCCCGGGAACGGCACGTTGGTCCACGGGCTCAACGGATCGGTCCCGAGCAGCTTCATCACCGCCACCGCGCCGGTATACGGTTCGTCGACCGGATAGCCGCCGTACAGCATGGTCGAGGCCATCGCGTACGACGCGGCGAACGACGCCCACGAACCGAACACGCCAGAAGCGTTGTGCCCGATGGCATCGACCATCTGTTGCACGGTGGCCGGGTCGGTATATCCCATCCGTGCGCCCGCCTGCGTCAGGTAGGCGGCAGTCGCCAGGTCGTGGCCGAACATCGTCACGACGCGTTCGCCTGCGGGCAGCATGTCGTCGGCGGCCAACTGTTGTTCGGCGTAGAAAGCCTTGACCGCCAGCCGCATCACGAGATCGGTGCGGTCGGGCTCCCAGCCGGCCTGCTCGGCGTGGTCGCTGATCGCGCGCAGCCAGTCGTCGACGTCGAGGTAGGCGGCACCGCTCCGTTCGAGTACTTCGTCGCGCAGGTCGAGGGCCGTCTCCGCGGCCTGTTCCCGGATGTGCTCGCCGCGGATCAACCGGTCGGTGACCGTCAGCCACGTGGCGGTGCTGTTGATCTGCCAGCGGCGAGCCAGGGTCATCTTCTCCTCGACTGATGCCTCGACGACTCCGGCCGGGGCGCCCGGGCGTTCCGGACTGTTCCAGAACACACCCAGTCCGACCGCGAGCGGCGTGCCGAGCGCGAGGACCGCCGCGTGCGGGCCGTGCGTCGGACCGTTCGGCGAGGTCAGGATCGGCGGTGCGAATCCAGGTGTCACGAGCTGCTCCTCGACAGACGCGGAGCGTGACTCTCAGCGCCCCCGAGTGAACTTATCGCACCGCCCCAGGACGTGCCGTTCACCCTTGATGCGACGACGAGTGATCAGTGCGGGCCGTGCCGCGCCGATGAACTCACTCCAGACTCGGCGAACAGATTGTGCAGCCGCCCTTTCCGTTGCCCGCGATTCTTACTCGGCGGCAACCTCCGCAGAGCTGGGCACGACCCGATGACGTTGACAAATATGATGGTCGCGTATTACCGGCGGAATACCCGGCGATTTCGCGCGCCGAATCAGGCCGATACGCTGGCCCCCATGGGCAGGGAAACGGGGACGTCGTCGACACCACGGAGTCGCACCGAACGCCAGCGCGCACGCAATCGCGGAAAACTGGTCTCGGCGGCGGCCGAACTCCTTGCCACCGCAGGCCCCGAAGGCCTCACCGTCACCGCGGTGACCGAGCGCGCCGACCTCGGGACCGGCACGTTCTACAACTACTTCCAGACTCGCGAGGAGATCACCGCGGCGGTGGTGCATGACGCCCTCGAGTCACTCGGTGCGCGCCTCGACCTGTTGACCGAGCCCATGACCGATCCCGCCGAGATCAATTCGTGCGCAATGCGTCACATGGTCACCAGCGCGGTCGGCGATCCACTCTGGGGCTGGTTGCTGGTTCGGCTCGGGATCGGGCAGCAGGAACTCCGCAACACCATCGGGCCGTTGCACCGCCGCGATGTACGCAAGGGCGTCGAGGCCGGACGGTTCTCCATCCCCGATGCCACGGTGGCGACCGCCATCTACTTCGGTGGTCTCCTCGCCACGATTCAGGCGCAGCTGAGCGGGGACGGCTCCGACAATCCGGACAGTGTCTTCGCCGAATACATGCTGAGGGCATTCGGCCTGTCCGACGAGGAAGCGCACGAGATCGCGTTCCGCCCGCTTCCGCCGCTCCCCGAACTCCCCGACTAAACACAGCCCCGACCACACCGCCCCGACCACACAGCCCCGACCGACACCGCGCCGCCGGTCCTCACCCGATCAAATCCCGATAGCGGTATTCCGTTGCGACAGAGGCATTTTCACGAAGTGCGATCGCGCCACGCTGTCGCGGCTCGACCCGCAACAATTCTTCCCGAGACCCAACCTTTCCCGAGACCTATGCCCCAGTCACCGACCGATCGCCACCGAGAACCCAGGAGCGCAGACCAATGGCCGTCCGGCCCCCACGCATCGAGCCGCACACACCGGCCGACCACGAGGCCGGCGATGCGGCCGACCTGATTGCGGACGCCGAGATCGAGGGGGCGTCATTTCACGGGATCGACCTCACCGACCGCGCTCTCATGGGCCTCTCGCTCGCCGACTGCGAGCTGCGGGGGGCGACTCTCGACGGCGCCGATCTCACCTCCGCGCGCATTGCCGACTCACTGTTCACCCACCTGCAGGTACCGCGGTTGTCGCTGCCCCGCAGCTTCCTTCGTAACCTGCGCCTGGACAACAGCCGGATCGGCGCGTTCGACCTCTTCGACGCCCGAATCCGGACGATGGTGGTCACCGGCTGCAAACTCGAGCTGGTGAACCTGCGCGGCGCCGACGTCCGCGACGTCGTGTTCCGGGACTGCACCATCGGCGAACTCGACCTCGGCGAGGCGACGGTGACCCGGATGGCCTTCGACGGGACTTCGGTCGGCGCGATCGACACCCACCGCGCACACCTGTCCGATTTCGACCTTCGTGGTGCACGAGTCGGTGGCCTGCGGCATCTCGACGGATTGCGTGGCGCCGTCATCGACGACAGCCAACTCATCGAATTCGCCGGTACGTTCGCCGCCCATATCGGCGTTCGCGTCGAATAGTCCGGCGCGCGTCCCGCCGGTTGCGACTGCTGACGGTGTCCGTCGCAAGCTGTGGGCCGTCCTAGACTGGGACGGATGTCCGACGACCGCAACGAGCTGAGCGCCACCGTTTCTGCGTCGGCGGACCCCGATCGAGGCATGTTCTCGTCGCTGCGAATCCACAACTATCGCCTCTACTTCGGTGGGCAGGCATTGTCGTTGGTCGGCACCTGGATGCAGGCCACCGCACAGGCGTGGCTGGTCCTGACCCTGAGCGACTCGGCGGCGGTACTCGGGTTGATCGTCGCGTTGCAGGCCTTGCCCGTCCTGTTCTTCGGGCCCTATGCCGGCGTCATCGCCGATCGGGTCGACCGACGCCGACTCATGGTCGTGCTGCAGTCGGTCATGGGTGCCCTCGCCGCGGTGCTGGCGGTGCTGACCCTCGGCGGCTGGGTGCAGGTGTGGCAGGTCGGGGTCCTCGCGGTGCTCCTCGGCCTCAACAACGCCTTCGAGAATCCAGCGCGGCAGGCCTTCATCCATCAGATCGTCGGCGAATCCCGCATCCGCAATGCGGTGACCCTCAACTCGGTCATGGTCAACGCCGCGCGGGCGGTCGGCCCGGGCGTCGCCGGTCTGGTACTCGCCGCGGTCGGGTCTGGCTGGTGCTTCGCGATCAACGCGGCCAGTTTCGTCGCCGTGGTGGCGTCGCTGCTGGCGATGCGCACCGCCGAGATCTCCGTGGAAGTTCCGGTCAAGCGCGGTAAGGGACAGCTCCGCGAAGGCCTGCGCTACGTTGCCGGACGTCGGCTGCTGTGGGTACCGCTGGTGATGATGGCACTGGTCGGAACCCTCGCCTATGAATTCCAGGTCTCGCTGCCGGCCGCGGCGAAGGATGTCTTCGACGGCGGGCCGCAGGCCTTCGGATTCATGACGTCGGCAATGGGGGCCGGTGCCGTCGTCGGTGGTCTTCTCGTCGCTGCGCGCGGCACGACCGGATTGCGCACCCTGATCCTCGCCGCAGTCGGATTCGGCATCACCATCGCCGTCACCGCATTTGTTCCGCATCTGTGGATGGCCATACTCGCCCTGTTCTTCGTCGGCTGGCTCAGTGTGTCTTTCCTGTCGACCGGAAACGCGACCCTGCAGCTCAATTGCGAGCCGCAGATGCGCGGCCGCGTGATGGCACTGTGGTCGGTGGCATTCATGGGATCGACGCCCATCGGCGGCCCGATCATCGGATGGATCAGCGAATCGGCCGGACCCCGCACCGGCCTCGCCGTCGGCGCTGCGGCGTGCTTCGTCGCGGCGGGCATCGGGCTTGCGGTGCACCGGCGACGCGGACCTCATATGCCCCGGATGGAACCGAACACCTGAGTCTCTCCCGCACACGCCGTCGCAGTGGAATATCTCACGCCGCCCGGGCGATGAGTACCGTGCCCTGCGCCGGCCGCACCGGGCAAAACACCGTGCCCGGGTTGCACCTCTGCCAGGTGTTTTGGTGACACGATGGCAACGACGCAGCCCGAACCGGCCACCGTCGCCCGGTGGTCACGCCACCGCGTCGAACGCCTCTGACAGACCGAGTGACCGCTCGGGCCGACTTCGGAACTTCCAGCGACAGGGAGTAGCCTCACCCTCTGCGACGTGCGAAGAATTGGACGGAGGACTTCCGATCGTTACCGAACAGCCATCGACCGGTACCCCGGCGTCCACGAAGCGACCCCGCTCGAAGCCGGAATCACCCGGCAACGGTCGCCGTGACCCCGAGTCGATGACCGAACAATCGGTGGGCCCCCCGGCGGTGGCCGGACAGGCAGTCGACGCGCAGGCGGTGGACGGACAGACGGCGGACGGACAGGCGGCGGTGAGCGCACAAGCGGGCTCCTCGCGTCCGGCGAACAGCGCCGACCCCGCGCCCGTCAAACGCGACAAGCACCTCTACCAGATCGATCTGGTCCGGCTCGTCACCTTCGGCAGCGTGATCCTCGATCACGTGATGCTCAGCGTCACCGCGCCGACCAGCGTGGCCGCCGGTGCGGTCGAGGTGTTCCTGCGCTACACCCGCTACGGCTTCTTCACGCTCACCGGCTTCGTCCTGACGTATCAGTACCGCAACCGCGAACTGAAGGCCGTCCCGTTCTGGAAGCGCCGCTACAAGCTCATCGGTCTTCCGTTCGTGGTGTGGAGTCTTTTCTATTGGTTCTTCGTCCGCTACCACTTCGGTGGCGTCGGCGCGGTCGCCGACGGGTGGAACAGTTTCGACGCCGCCAAGCGATCGGTGAAGTCGATCGTCTACGACCTCATCACCGGCAATGCGTCGTACCACCTGTACTTCCTGTCGGTGAGTATGCAGATCTATCTGTTGTTCCCGCTGGTGCTGTGGATTCTCAAGCGCACCTGGGGTTCTCACCGCTACCTGCTTGCGGTGAGCTTCATCTTCCAGATGGTGATGATGTATGCGATGGTGCGTGCACCGATCTCATTCTTCACCTGGGGCGTGCAGGGCGAGATCTGGAGCCACCTCGTGGTGACGGTCATCCCCTACCAATTCTTCATTCTCGCCGGCTGCGTTGCCGCCATGCACTATGAGGCCTTCCAGGCGTTCATGAAGCGCTTTCGGTGGTACCTCATCGGGCTCAGCGCGGCGGTGATCGTCGCGACGTGGCTCTACTACCTGTATGTGGTCGACCGCGGTGAGGACCTGTTCCGCGCCACCAACGTCTTCATGCTCCACAACATGTGGTCGTTCATCGCGATCATCGTGATCCTGTATGGCATCGGCACGATCTGGCAGGAACGCCGACATCCCGGCTCGATCCCGGACCGATTCATGAAGACCGCGTCGGATCGCTCCTTCGGCATCTACCTCGCCCACGCGCTCGCGCTGTACGCATTGCTCCCCCGGATCGACGCCGAGTCCATCCCGGCCTTGCCGCGCGTCATCCTCGCCTACCTCGCAACCGTCGTGGTGACCGTGTTCATCGTCGAGACGTTGCGCCGCAGCCCGATCAGCCTAATCACCACCGGGCGCAACCGCATCGACTGGCGTAGCCAGAACGCCGGCACCTCGGCCCTGGCCGGCGTGGCGGGCATCGTCATCGGACTGGTCGTGCGCCTCGGCTTCGGTTGGTGGGTCGGCAACCTCATCGCCGCGACCGGCGCCTTCCTGGTGTTCTCGATGGCCCTGGTCTACTGGCGACAGCTTCACCACCGCGACGCGGAGTTCGTCGAAGAAACCGTGTGACACCCCGGCCCGGCCGGCAGTCTGAGTCGGTGATCCGATCAGCGCGGTGACCCGATCAGATCATCGACGCAGCGCGTCGATGACGAGTTGCGCGACACCGGCCTTGCCTGCCGCGTTCGGGTGATACGGCACCGGCAGCTCGAAGCCACGCAGCCACGGGTCGGCCGAGCACACCGTGTGCTCTGCGCCGACTGTGGCGGTTCGGATGATCTCGGCCCCGGAGATCTGGGCCGCCTCGGCGGTCGCCGTCGCGAGTTCGTCGTAGACCCGGATCGTCGCGTCGACCTCTTCCGGCGACAGCGCGAGCTTCGCGCACGTCGGGCCGCCGGCCACGACCACGGGCGGGTAGTCCACGAATACGATGCGGGCGGCGGGAGCCCGCGTCCGCACCGCGAACGCCGTCTCGATCATCTTCTGCTCGACCGCGGCGAAACGTTCGTAATCGGGCTCGGGGGAGATCCGCCGCCCCAGACCACAGATCCGCTCCGCGGCCGCCTTCAGCGCGTCGTGCGCCGAATTGCGGCAGCCCATCGCCGTCAGGCGCTGAACGTAGCCGACATCGTTGCCGCCGGTGGTGATGGTGACCAAGGACGTTCCGGGGGTCACTGCATCGATTTGAGGTTGCCGGACGAACCGTTGTGGCCGGTCGAGGATGTGGTCGGTGGTCGAGCCCGAACAGGTGGCGTCGACGAGGCTCATGTTCAACGCCGCGGCGACCTGATGCGGATAGTTGTCCGGACTGCGCAGGCACCGGTTACCGACGGAGTCGAGCCCGTCGGGCCCTGACGCGTACGAACTTCCCAGCGCCACGTACTTCTGCGGCGCAGCAGCGGTCGTGGCAACGGCCTCGGGCTGACGCTGAGCGGCGGTCTGTACCGTCGTCGAGTCAGCCGCCGACGGCACCGTCGCACTCCCGGGGAGTACGACGACGGCGGCAGCAGCCAACGCGGCGACGGCCGTCGCAACACGGCCGATGAGGACTCGAGACATCGTCGTACAGTTTCACACACGATCGCGCGGGTTGCGACGATCGCCCCGAGTTGAATTCGTCTCTCGGCTCAGAACCGGACAAAGATGCCAGAAACGCGCCCGCCGCATCCGATTTCGGATGCGGCGGGCGTGTTCGCGATGTGATGGATGGGTACCGGCGTCAGCTCGCGTCGCTGCCGGCGTCGCCGGCCTTGCTCAGCTCGACGGGGGCATCGGGTAGCTCGCGCGGCTTGTCGGAGCCGACGAAGGTGAACTTGGCGTCTTCACCCTCACTCTCACCGTCCCAGCCCTCGACGTCGACCAGCACGATCTGTCCGGGGGTCAGCTCGTTGAAGAGAATCTTCTCCGACAGCTGGTCCTCGATCTCGCGCTGGATCGTCCGGCGCAGTGGCCGCGCACCGAGCACCGGATCGAAGCCGCGCTTGGCCAGCAACGCCTTCGCCTTGTCGGTGACCTCGATGGCCATGTCCTTGTTCCGCAACTGCGTCTCGACCCGGGTGATCATCAGGTCGACCATCTGGATGATCTCGTCCTTGGTGAGCTGGTGGAAGACGATGACGTCGTCGATACGGTTGAGGAACTCGGGCCGGAAGTGCTTCTTGAGCTCGTCGTTGACCTTGAGCTTCATCCGCTCGTAATTCGACTGCGCATCGTTGCCCTTGGAGAAGCCGAGTCCCACCGCCTTCGAGATGTCGGCGGTACCGAGGTTCGAGGTGAAGATCAGCACGGTGTTCTTGAAGTCGACCGTGCGGCCCTGGCCGTCGGTGAGACGACCGTCCTCGAGGACCTGCAACAGGGTGTTGTAGATCTCCGAATGAGCCTTCTCGATCTCGTCGAACAGCACCACCGAGAACGGCTTGCGGCGCACCTTTTCGGTGAGCTGGCCGCCCTCTTCGTAGCCGACGTATCCGGGAGGCGCACCGAACAGGCGCGACGCGGTGAACCGGTCGTGGAACTCGCCCATGTCGATCTGGATGAGCGCGTCGTCCTCGCCGAACAGGAAGTTGGCCAGCGCCTTGGACAGCTCGGTCTTACCGACGCCGGACGGGCCGGCGAAGATGAACGAGCCCGACGGGCGCTTGGGGTCCTTCAGGCCGGCACGGGTACGGCGGATGGCCTTCGACACGGCCTTGACCGCGTCCTCCTGGCCGATGATCCGCTTGTGCAGCTCGTCCTCCATGCGAAGCAGACGGGTGGTCTCCTCCTCGGTGAGCTTGAACACGGGGATACCGGTCCAGTTGCCCAGCACCTCGGCGATCTCCTCGTCGTCGACCTCGGCCACGACGTCGAGATCACCACTGCGCCATTGCTTTTCACGATCGGCACGCTCGGCGACGAGCTGCTTCTCCTTGTCGCGCAGCCCGGCGGCCTTCTCGAAGTCCTGCGCGTCGATGGCGCTTTCCTTCTCCTTGCGGGCCTCGGCGATGCGCTCGTCGAACTCACGCAGGTCCGGCGGTGCGGTCATCCGACGGATGCGCATGCGCGCACCGGCCTCGTCGATCAGGTCGATCGCCTTGTCCGGCAAGAACCGGTCGTTGATGTAGCGGTCGGCCAGAGTCGCCGCGGCGACGAGGGCACCGTCGGTGATGGACACGCGGTGGTGGCTCTCGTAGCGGTCGCGCAGACCCTTGAGGATCTCAATGGTGTGCTCCACCGACGGCTCACCGACCTGCACCGGCTGGAACCGGCGCTCGAGGGCGGCGTCCTTCTCGATGTACTTGCGGTACTCGTCGAGGGTGGTCGCGCCGATGGTCTGCAACTCGCCACGGGCGAGTTTCGGCTTGAGGATGGACGCCGCGTCGATCGCGCCCTCGGCGGCACCTGCGCCGACGAGCGTGTGCAGCTCGTCGATGAACAGGATGATGTCGCCGCGGGTGTTGATCTCCTTGAGGACCTTCTTCAGGCGTTCCTCGAAGTCACCGCGGTAGCGGCTGCCCGCGACCAGCGAACCGAGGTCGAGGGTGTAGAGCTGCTTGTCCTTCAGCGTCTCGGGCACCTGGCCGTTGACGATGGCCTGCGCGAGCCCCTCGACGACGGCGGTCTTGCCGACGCCGGGCTCACCGATCAGCACCGGGTTGTTCTTGGTGCGGCGGGAGAGCACCTGCATGACCCGCTCGATCTCTTTCTCGCGCCCGATGACGGGATCGAGTTTGCCCTCGGACGCCGCGGCGGTCAGGTTTCTGCCGAACTGGTCGAGGACCAGCGAGGTCGACGGGGTGCCGGACTCGCTGGAACGCCCGCCGGTGCCGGCCTCCTGCGGCTCCTTGCCCTGGTAGCCGGAGAGCAGCTGGATGACCTGCTGGCGCACGCGGTTGAGGTCGGCGCCCAGCTTGACGAGCACCTGCGCGGCGACGCCCTCACCCTCGCGGATGAGTCCGAGCAGGATGTGCTCGGTGCCGATGTAGTTGTGGCCCAGCTGCAGCGCCTCGCGCAGCGACAGCTCGAGCACCTTCTTGGCGCGCGGCGTGAACGGGATATGCCCCGACGGCGCCTGCTGCCCTTGGCCGATGATCTCCTCGACCTGACTGCGCACGCCCTCCAAGGAGATGCCGAGCGACTCGAGCGCCTTGGCGGCCACTCCCTCGCCCTCGTGGATCAGGCCGAGCAGGATGTGCTCGGTACCGATGTAGTTGTGGTTGAGCATCCGCGCCTCTTCTTGGGCGAGCACGACAACCCGCCGAGCGCGGTCGGTGAACCGTTCGAACATTGTTCTCCCTCATTTCGCTTTCGCCCCCGGTCGCCCGCGTTCCGGTGTCACCACCGTGATCGGTGACCTTGATGGGCGACCACTGCAGATGGTGTCGGGCTACACGACGACCAGCTTGGTTCCACTCTAGAGGTCGTGCGGTGTGCACCTGCAGTTAACGCCCACCAGAAGTCATCGATCAGACGCCGACGACGGGAGTCTGCGCGGTACAACCGCCCAGCACACGGGCATGTTCCGGCCCGGCGCGCCCAGGGCTACGCCCAGAGCGAACGCAGGTGGCGGCGCGGCGCCGGCCGCTTGCTCATAGGGTGACGGTCATGCCCGCACCTGCCACGCCCACGCCCGCATTCGTCGCCGGACTCCCCAAGGCCGAGCTCCATGTGCACCTCGAGGGCACGCTGGAACCGGAACTGAAACTGGCGTTGGCGCAGCGCAATGGTGTCCGTCTGGACCAGACGACGATCGAGGACGTCCGCGCCTCCTATCGGTTCGACTCGCTGGCGAGCTTCCTCGCGGTCTACTACCCGGCCATGACCGTGCTCGAACGCGAACAGGACTTCTACGACCTCGCCTACACCTACCTGCAGCGGGCCGCCGCCGAGGGCGTCGTCCACGTGGAGATGTTCTTCGACCCGCAGGCACACACCTCACGCGGCGTGCCCCTGGCCGACGTGGTCGGCGGTTACCACCGGGCCGCCGTCGACGCCGCCGGGCTCGGGGTGGATGCGGCCCTGATCATGTGTTTCCTGCGCGACCTGCCCGCCGACGGTGACGACCACAGTGCGGCGGCGACCCTCGACGCACTCCTGGCGTCACCGGAGCTGACCGCGATGGTCGTCGGCGTCGGCCTCGATTCCGATGAGCGCGACAACCCGCCGGCAAAGTTCGCCGACGTTTTCGCCCGGGCCCGCGCGGCCGGTCTGCACCTGACGATGCACTGCGACATCGATCAGCCCGACAGCATCGAGCACATCCGCCAGGCGGTTTTCGAGATCGGGGTCGAACGGATCGATCACGGCACCAACGTGGTCGAGGACGACGACCTGGTCGACGAGTCGCCCGCCGCGGGCTGGGCCTCACGTGTTGTCCGGTGTCCAACGGTTTCGTCACCTCGGACATGAAATCGGCCGAGATCACGCAGTTTCTCGGCCGCGGCGTGCCGGTCACGGTCAACAGCGACGACCCGGCGTACTTCGGTGCGTATGTGGCGGGTAACTACACCGCACTCGCCGAGCATGCCTCACTGTCGACCGAGCAGGTGATCACCCTGGCGCGCAATTCGTTTCTCATCTCCTGGATCGGTGACGAGCAGTGCGCCGGGTATCTCGCCGACATCGACGCCTACGTCGACGGTTTCACCGGCTGACGCGCCTGACATCGGCCGACGGCACGTATAACGCTCGAATGACAATCCTTACGCAACGCTAACGAGACTGCCGCGGCCCTCGATCACACCCATACGGAAGCCCACTTCCGAGGTCGGGAACCTGACAACCAGGAAGGCCGCATCATGACACCCGCTCATATCTCGCTCAGGGTCAAACGACTTCTCGTACTCTGCCTCGCCGTGGTCGGTGCGCTCGCCGGCACGGTGTCGGCCACCGCACTCGGCACCGGCACGGCGTCGGCCGCCCCATACGGCAGCGGCCACGGACTGTGCTTCGACATCAACTCGCCGCTCGCCCGCGACTCGCTGTCCCGGATCGGGCGCGACGTCAACGGCGGGAGCTGGGAGCCGGCCCGTGCCAGCACCAATCCGCTATCGGGCGGTTGCGATCTCGACTGGATGCTGGTCAACGGCAACGGGGTCGGCGACGCCACCTATCAGTCGCGGGTCCTGCTGTTCAGCAACGGACGGTTCCTCGGCACCGTCGACCCCAAGCCCTACTCCTATACCTCGATCGCCGGCGGGACACGCGATTACGTGACGGTACGATACCGCTGGCTGCGTCCCGGTGACGCATTCTGCTGCGCGAGCGGCGGGCCGACCGACGTCACCGCATTTGCGCTCGGCGGCAACGTGATCCGACTCGGATCCTTCCCGCCGGCCTGACCGGCTCGACCCACACCGCAATCGTCGGGGAGCCCGGCGCCGGCAACTTTTTTCGCGATCCGGCGTCGGGTTTCGCGCATCGGCGACGACGATGAGGGTGTGAGTGGCGAACACAGCGGCCCCGGGGCTCTCCTCGAGGTCTACGACGCGGCCCTGCCCGCGGTCTATGGGTTCGTCGTGCGACGCTGCGCCGACCAGCGCATCGCCGAGGACGTGACCTCGGAGACGTTTCTGGCCGCGATGGACACCGTGCGGCGCGATCCCGGCACCGTGCCCAGCGTGCCGTGGCTGATCGGCGTCGCGCGGCACAAGCTCGCCGATCACTGGCGGCGGGCGCAACGCACTCCCGAGCCCGTCGAGAACCTGCCCGAACATGCCGGCGAGGATCTCGCCGACGCGCACCTCGACCGCTTGGTCGCCCACCACACCCTCGCGCAGTTGGCCCCGATCCACCGGTCGGCGCTCACCCTGCGCTACGTCGACGACCTCCCCGTCGCCGAGTGCGCCGAGATCCTCGACCGGACCATCGGCGCCACCGAAGCACTGCTGACCCGGGCCAAGCGGGCCTTCCGCGCGGCCTACCCCGACCAACCGTCCCGCCGAATCCGGGAAGGAGGACGCGCATGATTCACGACGACGCGGGCTTCGGCCCGGGCGCCGACCCGTTCACCGTGTTGCGCGCCTCGGATGCACCCGGGTGGGACGAGCCCGTGGCCCCCGACCCGGCCTTTGCCGCCCGACTGCGGGACCGGCTGGCGCGCGGGTCCACTCTTCCGAAAGGAATCATCATGTCCGACACCATGATCGACGACCTCACCGCGTCGTCGACGGCCCCCGAGCAGACCACCCCGTCCCCGGTCGAACGCCCCGGAGCGCTGCCCTACCTCACCGTCCGCGACGCCGCCGCGGCGATCGACTGGTACCGGGATCATCTCGGTGCCCGAGTGCGCGGTGAGCCGATCCGCATGGGCGACAACCGGATCGGCCACGCCGAACTCGAGATGGGCGGCGGCGCCGTCTATCTCGCCGACGAGTTTCCCGACATGGGTCTGCGCGCACCGCAACCCGGCGGCGTCTCGGTGAGCCTGATGCTGCCGGTCGACGACACCGACGCCGCACTCGTCCGCGCCCAGCGCGGTGGCGCGGCGGTGACCCGCGAGGTCTACGAATCACATGGCAGCCGCAACGCCACCATCGTCGATCCCTTCGGACACCGGTGGATGCTCACCGGCCCGGTGAGCTCGGCCGTCGGCGTCACCGACCGCATCCGGCCCGGCGACATCGTCTACATGTCGCTGCAGACCCCCGACCGTGCCCGCGCGGCGAGGTTCTACGGCACGGTCCTCGGCTGGGAGTACGACCCGCAGACCCGCCAGGTGACCAACATCGGTCATCGGCTCGGGATCTTCGACGGTGACGGCTACGGGCCCGCAGGCACGCTGTACTGCGTGTACGCGGTCGACGACTTCGATCGCGCGCGGGCCGACATCCTCGCCGCGGGCGGCCGGGCCGGTGAGGTCAGCACCGTCGCGCGCGACGGCTACCGCGTCATAGAGGCCACCGACGACGAGGGCACCGCCTTCGCCGTCCACGTGCCCGGCACCGCGGAGCCCCGTCCGGACCAGCATCCACGCACTCCGGGCGCGATGTCGTATCTCACCGTGCACACACCCGACTCCGCGCGATTCCGGGATTTCTATGGGCGGGTGCTGGATTGGCGCTTCACCGCCGGACGAATCGGCGACGGCTGGGAGGTCGACGGGGCACATCCCCAGGTCGGCATCGCCGGTGGCGCCGACCGCACGATGACCGTACCGATGTGGAACGTCGCCGACATCGACGCCGCCGTGGCCCGCGTCCGCACGGCCGGCGGCACGGTGCTCGACGAGCCCGAACGGCAGGCCTACGGAATGACGGCGCGCTGCACCGACGATCAGGGTGCGCAGTTCTACCTCGGCCAGTTGTTCTGAGGGCGGGCCGCCGCCCCGTGCCGCGACGCTATCGCGGCCCGGGATGCGACGCGTCGTACGCGTCCCGCGCCTCGACGACGACCGCAAGATTGCCCTGGACCAGGTCGATGAGCGCCCGCAGTCGTTGGGCGGCCTCGACACCGAGGTCGGTGAGCGAATACTCGACCTTCGGCGGGATCGATTGCAGCACAGTACGTGTGACGAATCCATCACGCTCCAGCGTCTGTAGCGTCTGGGACAGCATCCGCTCGCTGACCCCGTCGACCCGTCGACGCAGGCTGCTGAAACGCAGGTCCCCCTCGGCCAGTGCCGCAAGCGCCAGCACACCCCAGCGGCTGGTCACGTTCTGCAGGATGTCGCGGGATCCGCAGTCGCGGGCGAAGACGTCGGCCTCCAACCCTGCGTCGGCGGCCTCGGCATCCGCCGCGCCTGCCGCGGCGTCGGTGTCTCGCTCGAGTGCAGAACTCATGGCCGTCATTCTAGGGAAGACATACCGCCAGCGCTAACTTTTCGTCTGTGCACCCTGGTTTCTATTGCGCAGCACTAATCGTAAGTGCATCATGTTTGAGAAGCCGTTGATCTCGAACGCCGCCCCGCGGCGGACATAGGAGAAGTCATGACCACTTACGCCGTCACCGGAGCAACCGGAAAACTTGGCGATGCCGCTGTGCGCGCACTGCTCGATCGGGGCGTCGCCGCCGCTGATGTCGTCGCCATCGTCCGCGATCCGGCCAAAGCGGCGCCATTGCGTACCAAAGGCGTGGACGTGCGAACCGCCGACTACGGCGACCCCGGCGCTCTACGCGCAGCACTGTCCGGTGTCGAGCGACTGCTCCTGGTGTCCGGTTCGGAGGTGGGGCAGCGAGTTGATCAGCACCGCAACGTGATCGAGGCAGCAAAGGCCGCGGGCGTCGCACTGATCGCCTATACCAGCATCCTGCGCGCCGACACCTCACCGCTTTCGCTGGCGACCGAACATGTCGCCACCGAAGAGCTGCTCAACGATTCCGGCATTCCCTCGGTGTTCTTGCGCAACGGGTGGTACTGGGAGAACTATCTGGCCTCGGCCCCCACGGCGGTCGAGACCGGGACCCTGTTCGGCAGCGCCGGCGACGGAGTGATCGCGGCCGCGTCCCGCCTCGACTACGCATCCGCCGCGGCGGCGGCACTCGTCGACGCGACCGGCGGCGAGGTCTACGAACTCGCCGGCGATGAGCACCTCACATATGCCCAGATCGCGCAGGCGATCGCAGAGATCTCCGGTAGGCCGGTGGGCTACCGCGACCTCGCCGAAGCCGACTATGCCGCGGCCCTGACCGATGCCGGCATACCGGCACCGATGGCCGCGGTCCTCGCCGATTCGGATGCCGGAGTCGCCAAGGGCGCCCTCGATTCCGACTCGACCGATCTGCAGAAACTGATCGGGCGCTCCTCGACTCCGCTGGCCGAGGTGCTGCGGACGGGCCTGGCCGCCACCGACTGATCCGTGTCACCGACTGATCCGTGTCACCGACTGATCCGTGTCACCGACTGATCCGCGCCACCGACTGATCCGCGTCACCGACTGATCCGCGCCGGCACCCTCCCCACGTATGGCCGCGTGATTGACTGGTCGCCATGTGTGTGCCAGTGGTCCATGGGGGACGGTGACCGGTGTCGAGAGCACTCACCTCGTCGCTTCGTCGAGCGCGCCGTCGACTCCCGTTCGGCATCGGCACCGTCGCCATCGTCGCGGCCGTGGCGCTCGTCGCGGCGGTGGGGGCGGTCCTGGCCATCGGGACCCCCGATCGGCCGTCGACCCGACACGACTACGGTCTGCTGCGCTCGTATGTCCACGAACCCGATGTGGCATGGACGATCTCGAACACGACGCTGCCCGATTACACCTCGGGCGATCGCATCGAGGTCGTCGCGACCCGAGGTGATCGCTGGTTGGTGAGTTACCCGTCCGGGATCGGGCGGGCCTATCTGTTGCTCGACCGCGACAACGGGCACCAGGTGTGGGACCATCCACTGCGGGCCGGCACCGGCAGTTGCGGGATGACCGCCGACGGCGTCGTCGGATGCGCGGTCAACGCCAACAGTGAGCTCGATCGCGGCTTCTATCTTCTCGACGAGGACGGCAACCACGGTGATCGGATGCCCCTCGAGGACACCGAACTGGTCACCGGGGTCGGCCCGAACTTTCTGCGGATCTCCTCGTCGGGGCACCAGGCCTCGATGTTCACCCCCGACGGCCACAAATTATGGTCCCGATCGTTCGCACAAGCGGCCACGGCGACCGTCCTCGACGATGGCCTGCTGCAGATCAGCACCAGCGACGCCGGGCGTTTCATCGTCGATCCCGCATCCGGCGCCGACCGTCTGCACTGCACCGACTGCACGATCACCGCGTTCGGAACCGGTGTCACCGTCGAACACACCGATCCGGATCATCGCATGTTCGACTCCTATGCGGTCACCGACGGCGTCCTCGACCCCCGACCCGTTGCGCACGTCGCCGGCATGCACGTCCTCACCGGTCCGTCCACGCTGGCCGTCTTGACGCGGACCGGCGACGCGCAGATGCAAGCAACCCAGGGCACCTATGTCGTGGTCGATCCGGCCAGGCCGGGCGCGTTGTGGCAGATCTCCGACGAAGAACTGTCCAAGGCCAACACCCGGCCCTGCGGCGACGCGGTGGCATTCGCCCTCAAGAGCCGGGCGCGGTCGATCTACGCACTCGCCGACGGCACGCATCTCGGCTCGCTGCCCGCCCCGGAGTTCGGCGACCCCGACGCGAACCTCGACAATCTGCGGTGCGTCGGGTCGAGTGGCAAGGACCTCATCTTCGCCAGCAACACCCGGATCAGCGCCGTCGACCCGGCCGCGGGTGGCTTCGCCTGGTCGGTCGACGTCAACGGGCAGGTCGATGCCGTCGACGGCTTTCTCGTCGCCCGAGAGGGGTCGAGCATGCGGGTTTTCGCGCCGAACTGACAGCCGAACTCCTACCGAGCACCGCCGCGACCTCAAACCTCGCTGTGGGCGGACTCACATTTGGGTGTCACTCGTCGGCATGACCTGCAATGGCCGTGCCTGCGCTCAGTGAACTCCCAGATTCGGTAACGAACCGATAACGGAATGGACACGAAAGCCTGTACCGTCGGCCGCGGCCCATTTCCGGAAGGGATGGCCGAGATGTACCGATCTGCGAGCAATCCGAGTCTGTATTCGAGGTCCGAAGTTGGGGAAGCACTCCAAATCACGCGCGGCATTCCTGCCGCGCTCACGCAAGTCCATGCTTGCCGCCGCAATGATCCCGATGGTCGGCGTATGCGCGGCAGCCGCGGCCGCCGCCACCGACGACGCCCACGGGAGCGCGGCGTCGGCCCCGCCGTCGGCGGCCGCATCGGCGCCACAATCGCCCACCCAGTCGTCGGCACCGACTCGCACCAACACCCCGACGTCGCTGCCGACCCGTCCCGCAGCCGGCCCCACGGTGGCCCCGGTCCGAGCCGACACGGCACCACTGCCGGCGAGCGTGACCGACGGAGCGGTGCCGTCGATCAACTACCGCGCCTACAAGGCAGCGGCGGACAACATCGCCCGCACCCAACCCGCCTGTGGCATCGACTGGCGACTGATCGCGGGCATCGGGAATGTCGAATCCCATCACGCCAACAACGGCGACGCCGACTCGTCCGGTCGTCTGCGCGATCCGATCTTCGGGCCCACGCTCGACGGTTCGCTGGCCGGCAATGAGGTCGTCACCGACACCGACGGCGGAGCCATCGACGGTGATCCGGTCCACGACCGCGCGGTCGGACCGATGCAGTTCATCCCGGCGACCTGGAAGAAGTACGGCGCCGACGGCAACGGCGACGGCGTGATCGACCCACAGAACATCTTCGACGCCGCCCTGACCACCGCGCACTACCTGTGCGACGGCGGCCTGAACCTGCGCGACGTCGCCGGCCAGACGACGGCGGTGCTGCGCTACAACAATTCGATGACCTACGTCAGCGACGTCCTCGGATTTGCGCACGGGTACTGACGGGCACAGCCCACCCGCAAGTGCCGGGGGGCGGCTACTCTGCGCCCAGAAACGCCTGGAGCGCAGCGGAATACATCGGGACATCGGCGGCACCCATGAGTTCGCGCGCGCTGTGCATGGCCAGTTGCGGGGCGCCGACGTCGATGGTCCGTAGCCCGGTGCGCGCGGCCGTGATGGGGCCGATCGTCGACCCGCACGGCAGATCGGCGCGGTGGACGTAGCGCTGCATCGGAACGCCGGCGGTGTCGCAGGCCAGCGCGAAGATCGCCTCCCCCACCGCATCCGAGGCGTAGCGGAGATTCTGGTTCACCTTGAGCACCGGACCGCCGTCGAGGGCGATGTGATGGCCGGGTTCGTGCCGCTCCGGATAATTCGGGTGGGTGGCGTGGGCCATGTCTCCCGACAGACAGACACTGCCCGCGATCGCCTGCAGATAGTCGGCGCGGGTTCCGCCGCGCGACAATACGATTCGCTCGAGCACCGTGGCCAGCAAGTCCGATGCGGCGCCCCGCTCGGAGCCGCTGCCGACCTCCTCGTGATCGAATAGCGCCAGCACGCGCGTGTGGCTCGACGACGTGCCGTCGAGCAGCGCCCGCAGTCCCGCGTAACAGGTGCCCTGATTGTCCAGGCGCGGCGCGCTGAGCATGGACTCGTCGATGCCGATCAGCCCCGACGGCGTGACGTCGTGCGTCATCAGTTCCCAGCCGAGCAGCGAATCCGGTGCCACCGCAGCGTATTCGGCTACCCAACTCAGCACGTCGGGCGCATCTGCACCGAGCGACCACAGCCCGTCGAGATGCCGCTGGGGATCGAGCGTGACGCCCTTGCGGTCGGCCGACAGGTGAATCGCCAACTGCGGCACCCGGATCACCGGTTCGGCCACATGCACCAACGTGTGCTCGACGCGTTCCCCCACGCGGTAGGCCAACCGGCCGGAGAGGCCGAGGTCGCGGTCGAGCCAGGAGTTCAGCCAGGCACCGCCGTAGGGTTCGAGGGCCACCGTCGACACGCCGGCACCGACCCGGTCGGGCCGTTGTTTGACACGGAGGTTGGGGCTGTCGGTGTGCCCGCCCACGATGCGGAAGTCGCTGCCGTCACCGAGATCCCACGCGATGATCGAACCGCCGCGGATCACGTAGTGGCGCTGCGGCACCACATCCGGGCTCTGCGCGGCATCGAGATTCCACTCGTGATCTTCGTGCAGCCGTCGGAAACCGGCCTCCGCCAACGTCTCCGCCACCTTGGCACAGACATGAAACGGCGACGGCGAGGCGTCGATGAAGGCGCCGAGACCGGCGGCGGTCGCGGTGGTGGACAGGCGTGGTGTGGTCATATCTCCCAGACGTTCTCAGCCGGTCACGGGGATCGTGGTGCTCACGCGTTGGCGAGCACCGCGTCGATCGCCGAATAGAAGAGTCCGAGGCCATCGTCGCTCGGACCGGTCAGCGCCTCGGTGGCGTGCTCGGGATGTGGCATCAGTCCGACGATCCGCCCGTCCGGACTGCTGATGCCGGCGATGTCGAGGGCCGAGCCGTTCGGGTTGCCGCCGGCGTAGGTGAACGCGATCAGGCCTTCGCCCTCGAGTTCCTCGAGTTTGCGCTGCGGCGCGACGTAACGCCCTTCCCCCGACTTGAGCGGAATCAGGATCTCCGCACCCCGCTCGAAGCGAGTGGTCCAGGCGGTGGAGGTGGATTCGACGCGCAACCACTGGTCGCGGCAGATGAAGTGCAGGCCCTCGTTGCGCGTGAGCGCGCCCGGCAGCAATCCGGCCTCGCACAGCACCTGAAAGCCGTTGCAGATACCCAGGACCGGCATACCCTTGCCCGCGGCCTCTAGTACCGATCCCATGACCGGGGCGAATTTGGCGATCGCACCGGCGCGCAGGTAGTCGCCGTAGGAGAAACCGCCCGGGACGATGACGGCGTCGACGCCCTTGAGGTCGGCGTCGCCGTGCCACAGCTCGACGGCCTGCGCACCGGCGAGGCGGACGGCGCGAGCGGCGTCGGCGTCGTCGAGGCTGCCGGGAAAGGTGATGACCCCGATTCGTGCTGTCATCGCGGCGCTACCCGGAGATCCGGGAGACGCTGAAGTTCTCGATCACCGTATTGGTGAGGAGTTCCTCGGCGATCTTCTCCAGCGTCACGTCGTCGACGGCGTCGTCGACCTCGAGCTCGAAACGCTTGCCCTGGCGGACATCTGCGACCCCGGCAATCCCCAGGCGCCCCAGCGCACCGACGATCGCTTGTCCCTGCGGATCGAGGATCTCGGCCTTGGGCATCACGTCGACCACCACTCGTGCCATCGGCAATTGCTCCCATTCGGTTTCTCCGACGTCTCACAAGGGCGTCGAAGGTTGGCTGAACACCGGTTACCTTACCGGTTGGGGCGAATGCCCGGTGCGGTCAGAGCACCGCCTCGATGGCCGCGACGACCTCGGGCGCGGTGGGTTCGGTCCGCGGACGGAATCGGGCGACGGGTTCGCCGTCGGCACCGACGAGGAACTTCTCGAAGTTCCATTGGATGTCCCCGGCCTCGCCGTCGGCGTCGGCGAGGGCGGTCAGTTCGGCATACAGCGGATGCCGTCCGTCGCCGTTGACGTCGGTCTTCTCGAGCAGCGGGAAGGTGACGCCGTAGTTGGTGGAGCAGAAGGTGGCGATCTCCTCGGCACTGCCGGGCTCCTGGCCCATGAACTGGTTGCAGGGCACGCCGACGACGGTCAGACCACAATCGCCGTAGGTCGTGGCCAGTTCCTCGAGTCCGGTGTATTGCGGGGTCAGACCGCATTTGCTGGCGACGTTGACCACCAGCAGCGGACCCTCGAAATCTGCGAGGGACAGTGCCGATCCATCGAGGGCGGCCACAGGGATGTTCTTCACATTGCTCATGACCGTCGAGGGTAATCGTCCCGACCGCTATGCCACAGCTCACCGTCCCGGGGAGATATGACACAACTCACCAATAATTGTGTTCGCGCGATAGTTGCGTGGCCGTTAGTATTTTTCGGGTGTCCTCTTCCATCGATTCCGCGTGCCGTGCGCTGCACGAGTTCTTGGATCGACTGACCTGTCTGGGCAAGGCCGCCGCGATGGACGACCTCGCCACCACCGACCTCACGTTCTCGCAGATCCGAGTGGTATTCGCCGCCGGTGACGCCCAGGTGCCGATGTCGGTCCACGAGATCGCCGACGTCATCGGCCTCTCGCTCGCCGCGACCGGACGGACCGTCGACCGGCTCGTGCGGCTCGGCTTCGTCGACCGCCGCGAAGATCCCGCCGACCGCCGGGTCAAGCGGATCAGTCTCACCGACGGCGGCCGACGCTTCGTCGACGAACAATTGAGCATCCGCCAGGAGGTCATCACCGACTTCGTGGCCCGGTTGCCCGCCGCACACCGCGAAGCATTGACCGACGCGCTACGGCCCATCATCGACTCCCCCACCGACTACTTCGATCCGACCCGTCCCGCCCACGAACAGACCGCCCACGAACAGAGAGTCTCGTCATGACCAGTACCTCCACCGGCGATCACGCCCACGCCGGCCCACCGGATACCAAACTCGACCGGCACGTGCTGACCGTCGCCGGCGTGGTCGTGCTCGGCGCCATCATGTCGATCCTCGACGTGACCGTGGTGTCGGTGGCGCAGAACACCTTCCAGGAGACGTTCAACACGAATGCCGCCGGTGCCGCCTGGACGATGACCGGCTACACCCTGGCACTGGCCGCGGTCATCCCGCTCTCGAGTTGGGCCGCAGCACGTTTCGGCACCAAGAAGGTCTACATGACCTCGCTGGTTCTGTTCCTCGTCGGCTCGGCGTTGTGCGCGGTCGCGTGGAACATCGGTTCCCTCGTCACCTTCCGCGTGATCCAGGGCCTCGGCGGTGGTCTGCTGATGCCGATCGGCATGATGATCCTCACCAAGGCCGCGGGTCCCGAACGCGTCGGCTCGGTGATGGCCGTCCTCGGCATCCCGATGCTGCTCGGCCCGATCGCCGGCCCGATCCTCGGTGGTCTGCTGATCGAGAAGGCCAGCTGGCACTGGGTGTTCCTGATCAACGTCCCGATCGGTCTCGTCGCACTCGTCTATTCATGGCTGGTGCTGCGTGACGACGAGGAGAAGACCCGTCCGACGTTCGACATCTTCGGCTTGCTGATGCTCTCGCCAGGCCTGGCGCTGTTCCTCTACGGCATCTCCTCGAGCACCGACGCGGGCACGTTCATGGACACCAAGGTGCTGGTCACGACGATCATCGGTGCCGTGCTGATCATCGCGTTCGTCTTCCACGCACTGCGGGCAAAGAATCCGCTGCTGGATCTGCGGCTGTTCAAGAACAAGACCCTCACCGTCGCGGTGCTCACCATGACGACCTTCATGATCGCCTTCTTCGGTGCGGCACTGCTCTATCCGCAGTACTTCATCGGTGTGCGTGGCGAGTCCACGTTGATGGCCGGCCTGTTGCTGGCGCCGCAGGGCCTCGGCGCGATGCTCACCATGCCGATCGCCGGTCGCCTCACCGACAAGATGGGACCGGGCAAGTTCGTCCTCGGCGGCATCGTGCTGATCTTCCTCGGCATGGGCTACTTCGTCTTCCTCGGTGCCGACACGCCCTACTGGGCGGTCTGCCTGGCGCTGTTCGTGCAGGGCCTCGGCATGGGCATGACGATGATGCCGATCATGTCGGCTGCCCTGGCGACCCTGAGCAACTCGCAGGTGCCCGACGGTTCGACGTTGATGAACGTGGTCCAGCAGACCTCGTCGTCGATCGGCACCGCCGTGATCTCGGTCGTCCTGGCCAACATGTTCAAGTCGCACCCGGAATCGCTGCTGGCGATCAGCTCGAACGCGGCCCCGGACAAGTACCAGGCAGCGGTCAAGGCCGGGCAGGCACCGGCACAGATCGACCACCAGTGGTTCGACTGGGCGGCAAGCGCATTCGGACAGACGTTCATCGTCTCCGCGGTGCTGGTCGCAGTGACCGTGATCCCCGCGTTCTTCCTGCCCCGCAAGAAGATCGCCTCCCCGCTCGTCGAGGAGGACATGGATCGCGCACCGACGCTGATGCACTGAGCGCCCGGCATCGCGAACAAGGAGGCCCGCACCCGTCACCCTGGGTGCGGGCCTCCTTGTTCGATGGCTGCGGCGTATCAGGCCGTGACCGCTCCGGTCTGCGCCAGGATCCAGGCGATCTCGAAGGCGATCTCCTCCCACTGCTTGTAGCGGCCGGAGACACCACCATGACCGGCCGACATCTCGGTCTTGAGCAGGATCGGATTGTCGGAGGTGCTCAGTTCCTGAAGCCGGGCAACCCATTTCGCCGCCTCGGTGAACAGCACGCGGGTGTCGTTGAGCGACGTCTGGGCGAGAATGGCCGGATACGGTTTGGCGGTGACGTTCTCGTAGGGCGAGTACGACTTCATGTACTCGTAGACGACGGGATCGTGGAGCGGGTCGCCCCACTCGTCCCATTCGATCACCGTCAACGGCAGTGACGGGTCCAGGATCGAGTTGAGTGCATCGACGAACGGCACCGACGCGAGGATGCCGTGGAACAGCTCGGGTGCCAGATTCGCGACCGCACCCATCAACAGACCACCGGCCGAACCACCTTCGGCCACCATCTGTTTCGGTGTGGTCCAACCACGTTCGACGACGTAGCGGCCGGCGTCGACGAAGTCGGTGAAGGTGTTCTTCTTGGTGAGGGTCTTGCCGGTCTCGTACCAGTGCCGGCCCATCTCGCCGCCCCCGCGGACATGGGCGAGCACGAACACCACCCCGCGATCGAGCATCGACAGCCGCGACACCGAGAACGACGGATCGAAACTGGCTTCATACGAGCCGTAGCCGTAGAGCAGCAGCGGCGCCGGTGCCGCGCCCTGTGCACCGGGTTCCGCCACGGACTTGCGGCGCACGATCGAGAGCGGGATGCGCGTGCCGTCGGCGGCGGTCGCCCATTCCCGCGACTGCACGTAGTCGTCGATGTCGTAGTCGCCGAGCACCGGCTGCCGTTTGAGCAGAATCCGCTCCCCGGTCGTCACGTCGAGTTCGAACAGCTCCGACGGTTCGATGAAGCTCCCGTACCCGAAACGCAGCCTCGGCGTGGCCCACTCACGATTCCCCCCGAGACCGAGGGAGAACAGTTCCTGCGCGACGGCGACCTCGATGAAGTCCTCGGCCACCGGGACGCCGTCGATCCGACGCAGGTCGGCGATGGCCGCCCGCGGCAACGCGTCGGCCCGATAGCTCAGGACCAGGTAATCCCGGAAGGCGTCGACGTCCTCGATCCGGAAGCCCCGGCGATGCCCGATGAACTCGGTCCGGGCGCCCGGATCGTCGGCAGGCGCGATGTCGACGGCAAAGTCCTCGGCCTTCTCGCCGTCACGAATGTCGTTGTGCACGATCAGGAAGTAGTCACGGCCGTCGATCTCGGCATGCTCGACGTTGTACTCCACGCCGTCGACCCGTGGTGCGACGCTGCGGAATTCGCCGGTCGGATCGTCGGCCGCGAGAACGAAGCATTCGGAGGTGATCTTGGAGCCGACCGCGACCACCAGGTACTTGTCGCTGCGGGTCGCGCCCATGCCGACCCAGTACCGCTCGTCGGGTTCGTAGAAGACCTTCACATCCGGCGTACCGGCACCGATGTCGTGGCGCCACACCGTGTCCGGGCGCCACGCGGCGTCGACGGTCTGATAGAAGACATGCTCGGTGTCGGCGGACCACACGGCGCCGCCTGCGGTGTCGGCGATGACATCGTCGAGCAGCTCGCCGGTCCGAAGGTCCTTGAACCGCAATGTGTACCGTTCGTCACCGACGACGTCGGTGCTGTAGGCCAGCCAATTGCCGTCATGGCTCACCGTCAGCGCACCCACGCTGAAGAAGTCGTGGCCGTCGGCCTCGGCGTTCGCGTCGAAGAGCACTTCCTCATCGGGCAGTGGCGTATCCTCCGACACGGTCGGCGGGGTCCAGTCGTCCGGATCGCCGATCGGGCAGCGGCATTGCGTCCCATACTGTTTGCCCTCGAGCGTCCGCGCGAAATACCAGTAGTCCCCACGCCGCGACGGCACCGACATGTCGGTTTCCTTGGTGCGCGAGCGGATCTCGTCGAAGATCGTCGATCGCAGGTCCGCGAGCGGGGCGGTGTGTTCCTCGGTGTAGGCGTTCTGCGCCTCGAGGTAGGCGATCACCTCGGGATCGTCCTTGTCGCGCAACCACTCGTAGTCGTCGATCACGGTGTCGCCGTGATGCACACGCTCGGTGGGAACCTTCTTCGCCGCGGGTATCGCGGTACGAGCGGCGGGTTGCGACGTCGATGAGTCGGTCACGGAACTCCTATCCCTGCGGCCAGTCATCGAACGATTTCTGCGAAATCCATTCGTAGGCCTCGATGTAACGGTCTCGGGCACGGCTCACCACTTCGGGCGGGAGAGCCGGCGGTGTTTCGTCGGAAGCGCGGTCCCAGCCGGATTCCGGCGAGGTCAGCCAGTTGCGGACGATCTGCTTGTCGAAGCTCGGTTGCACCCGCCCGGGCATATAGGTGGCCGCCTCCCAATACCGCGACGAGTCCGGGGTGAGGACTTCGTCGGCCAGTACCAGCGATCCGTCGGCATCCTGTCCGAACTCGAACTTGGTGTCGGCGAGGATGATTCCGCGCTCCGCGGCCAACTCGGACGCGCGCCGGTAGATGTCGAGGGTGGCGTCGCGCAGCGCCCCGGCCAGGCGGTCCCCCACGTGGGCGGCGACGGTCTCGAAGCTGATGTTCTCGTCATGATCACCCTGTTCGGCCTTGGTGGCGGGGGTGAAGATCGGCTCGGGCAGTCTGTCGGACTCGTCGAGACCGGCAGGCAAGGCCACTCCGCACACCGCACCGCTCGCCCGGTAGTCGACGAGGCCCGAGCCGGTCAGGTAGCCGCGGGCCACACATTCCACCGGCACCATCGGCAGCTTGCGCACCACCATCGAGCGACCCACGCAGTCGGCGGGGATGCGATCGTCGGTGGGCCCGCCGACGAGATGGTCGGCGACCCCGAGCGCATCGAACCAGAAGAAACTCATCGCGGTCAGGATGCGCCCCTTGTCGGGGATCGCGGGGCTCAGGACGTGGTCGTAGGCCGAGATCCGATCGCTGGCCACCATCAGCAACGTGTCGTCGTCGATCTGATAGATCTCGCGGACCTTGCCGGAGGCGAGGAAGGTGTACGAGTCGAGGGCCGGACGCATGGTCTCGACCATAGTGCGCGGCAGCGATGTCTGGCAGGCTGGGTGGCCATGGGCGCCCCGCAGATCACCATCACCTACTGCACACAGTGCAACTGGCTGTTACGGGCGAGTTGGATGGCCGCCGAACTGCTGTCGACGTTCGGCGCCGACCTTGCCGCGGTCACCCTGCGTCCGGGCACCGGCGGCATCTTCGTCATCGACGCCGACGGCCGGCAGATCTGGGAACGCAAACGCGACGGCGGATTTCCCGACGCGGCCGAACTCAAACGCCGCGTCCGCGACTCGGTGCTGCCCGACTGGCAGTTGGGGCACGCCGAACGGCCGGAAGTCGAATAGGCGGAAGTCGGATAGACGGAAGTCGGATAGACGGAAGCCGGATAGGCGGCCATCCGACTGCTCCGGCTCAGTCGAGGCAGAACTCGTTGCCTTCGGGGTCGGCCATCACGAGGTGTCCGTTCTGCAGCGGCGGCGCCGGTTCGTGCCGCGCGATCCGGGTGGCACCGGCGTCGATCAGCTCCGCGCACCTACGCTCCAGGGCGGCCATCCGCTCGTCCCCCGACAACCCGGGTGCGGCCCGGACGTCAAGGTGGACACGGTTTTTGACGGTCTTGGTTTCGGGAACCCGTTGAAAGAAGATCCGCGCGCCCACGCCTGAGGGGATTCGGCCCGCTCGCTGCGCTCCCGGCGCGGCGGGGTCGATGAGCGCCGACGCATCGTTGCGCCGATCCTCGGGGATGCCCATCGCATCGAGCGCGGCATCCCAGGTGTCGAAGCCCGGCGGCGGGTCCTGGAGCCGATAGCCCAGCACCTCGGCCCAGAACGCGGACAACGCCGCCGGATCGGCAGAATCGATGGTGACCTGGAATTCGAATGTCATGCCGGTGACGGTGCCACACATTGCGGACATCCCCGGTCCGCAACAGCGAATCGCTGTCAGAGAATCGGCGTCAGAGAATCGGGGCCGGCGTGTACGCGGCGGCCTCGGGGTTGCCTGCGATGATCTTCTCCGCGGCGGCGATGACGTCGGCCACCTGACGGCCGGCCGCACCGACGAAGGCCTCCTTGTCGCCGAGCAATGCGTCGAGCTGTGCCCGATCGAGCGGGATGCGGTCGTCGGCGGCGAGGCGATCGAGCAGGTCGGGGCGGCGACCCTGTTCCCGCATCGCGAGCGCGACGGCGACGGCGTTCTCCTTGATGGCCTCGTGCGCGGTTTCGCGTCCGACCCCGGCGCGTACCGACGCCATCAGCACCTTGGTGGTCGCCAGGAACGGCAGGTACCGATCGAGTTCGTTGGCGATCACCGCCGGGTACGCGCCGAATTCGGCGAGCACCGTCAAGAAGGTCTCCATCAGTCCGTCGATGGCGAAGAACGCGTCGGGCAATGCCACGCGACGCACCACCGAGCAGAAGACGTCACCCTCGTTCCACTGGGCGCCCGCGAGCTCGGCGGTCATCGACCCATACCCGCGCAGCACCACCTGAAGTCCGTTGACGCGTTCGCAGCTGCGGGTGTTCATCTTGTGCGGCATCGCCGACGACCCGACCTGCCCGGGCTGAAAGCCTTCGGTCACCAGCTCATGGCCGGCCATCAGCCGGATCGTGTGGGCCAGCGACGACGGTGCCGCGGCGAGCTGGACCAGCGCGGAGACCACATCGTGGTCGAGCGAGCGAGGATAGATCTGCCCGACCGAGGTGAACGACCGCGAGAATCCGAGGTGCGTGGCGACGCGTGCCTCGAGGTCGGCGAGCTTGGCGGCGTCGCCACCGAGCAGGTCGAGCATGTCCTGGCTGGTGCCCATCGGGCCCTTGATCCCGCGCAGCGGGTAGCGGTCGATGAGCTCGGCGAGTCGGGTGAGTCCGATCATCAGCTCGTCGGCGGCCGAGGCGAATCGCTTGCCCAGCGTCGTCGCCTGCGCGGCCACGTTGTGGCTGCGGCCGGCCATCACCACCGACGAATACTCCGCAGCACGTTCGACGAGCCGTGCGAGCACCGCGACACCGTGTGCATGCACGTACCGCAACGACTGCAGGATCTGCAGCTGCTCGACGTTCTCGGTGAGATCACGGCTCGTCATCCCCTTGTGGATCTGCTCGTGGCCGGCCAGCGCGTTGAATTCCTCGATCCTGGCCTTCACGTCGTGGCGGGTCACGCGCTCGCGCTCGGCGATCGAATTCAGATCAACCTGGTCGACGACCCGCTCGTAATCGGCGATCGCATGCTCCGGCACCTCGATCCCGAGGTCGCGCTGCGCCCTGAGTACCGCGATCCACAGCTGCCGTTCAGCGATGATCTTGTTGGTCGCCGACCAGATCGAGACGAGATCGGCCGACGCATAGCGGCTCGCAAGGACATTGCTGATGGCAGGTTTCGACACGTCAACAGTGTAGTTTGCGGCGCGCGACAGCGGTCAGCGCTGTCGGCGTCAGAGCGCGAAGCAGAGACCACCCGAGCCGTAGCCCTGATGGACCCGCGCGACGGTGGTCGGCGACTTCTGCCCGTTCTGTACCGCATAGAGCGTGCGGTCGCCGAGGTGACGCGGTACCCAGATCACCGTGGCGCTCAGCTGATACGCCGGCGTCTTGCCGATGAAGATCGGCGGAAAGCCCTTGCGCTGCTCGTAGAAGGAGACCATGCCGACCGAGTTCACCGGCACGGTCAGGCTATAGGCGCAACCGGTGCCGTAGACAACCGACGAGAACGGAATTCCGGGGTCCGGCTGGCCGCTCGGCGCCGCCTGCGCCGCCCCGGCGCCCGGTCCGCCGATCAGTGCGGCAGCCATCACCGCCGCCGTCGCCGAGATCGACAGCATTGCGCGCCGCCACCGTGTCACCGAGCGTTCCCCCATGGACTCCTCTTTTCTCACGTCATATGTCTTGTCTTGCGCCACTTCATATTCGCGGTGCGAGTAGGTCGACGACCCCGCCCAGTGCCGCCCGGGCCGCCTCGAACGGTGATCCGTCCGAGCAACCCAGGGACCCGACCACCGCCCCATCCTCCACCGCGATGAGCCAATCCACCTGTCGCGGGTCGCAGCTCCGCCCCGATTTGGCCAGCACCCCTTCGTGGATCTCGGACACGTGCTGCCTGCGCTCCTCGACGATGTCACAGAGCAGCGGATACCGGGGTGCCAGCGCGATCAGTTCATAGCGTGCGGCGAGATCCTCGATCGGGGTCTGCGATCCGACGAACACCGCCGACAACGCCTCCGCGGTGGCCGCGACACCACGCCGCCGACGGGTGAGTGCCGCGCCGCGGGCCGCGATGGCCTCGTCGGCGCTCCGGGTGATGTACTGCGCGGCCTCGGCCATCAGGTCTTCGAGCGATGCGAAGTAGTACGTCGTCGAGGCCAGCGGAAGCTTCGCGCGATCTGCCACCGCGCGGTGGCGGACCGCGTCGAATCCACCTTCGAGCAGCAATGCGCCGGCGGCCTCGATGAGTCGAGTGCGCCGGCGCGTGCCCTTCGGGGTGGCGGCCGATGTCATGGCGACCATGCTGCCAGGGTGACCTGGATCACCATGCGCTTTTCGGCGGATCTGCCGTCGTGAGGGCGGTCGTTCGATCACCCGACAGAACGATCGCGGGGGTCGTCGGGCGGCTTAGCGTAGCCGCATGTCTCTCGACGGTTTGCGCGCAGTGGCCGACTGCGGCGCGTGGTACGCCGAACTTCGCCGCACGGCACTGCAGCACCACCTGACGCGCGAACTCGGCGAGTACACCTGCAACATCGTCGGCACTGCGGCGGTGTTCACGGCGATCGACGATCCGCTCCGGCAGATCCGGGCCCACCGCTCACCGGTGGCGTCGGTGGGTGACCCGGGACGCGGGGGCGCCACGATCCGGTGGGCGTGGGCCGCCCCCGATCCGGACCTTCCCGCCGACCTGCGGGTCGCCGAGCTGCGACGCGCCGGCGAACGCCTGAATGTGGCCGGACTGCTCGCACCCGAACTGCCTCTGCCCTGTCCTCCGGATTCCTTGGCCCCCAACGTGATCGCCGCAACCATCGGCGCGGTGGCCGTACAACTCACCGGTGCCGGTCCGGATCTGCGCGTGGACAGAGCCGACGGCGGCTTCGACGTGATCATGGTGACCGGACTTGCACTGCCCGAGCCGACGTTCGCCGATCTCGTCGCCGCATTGCCCACGTTGCTCGACGCGGTGCCGGTCGGCGATCACCGGGTGGCGCTGCACGGTGTGGCCGTCCGACTCGGCTGGCATGTGGTGTGGCAACGGATACCGGAGGTCGGAATCGACGCCGGCGAGGTCTCGCACTGCGTCGTCACCGACGGCTCGTCCGAGATCTCGCTGTCGTTCGACGTCAACGGGCAACCGCTGGATGGACAACCGCTGCACGGCGAACGGGCGTTGCCGGCCTGAACGGAGCCGTCGACGTTTCCCGCTCACTCATTTGCTTCCCGCTCACCGAGATCGGAGCGCGGGAAGCAAATGAGTGAGCGGGAAGTCGGTTCCTCACCTAGCCTTGTCGCGATGACCGTCGACAGTGCCCCCACCACAGCCGGGCTGACCCGCCGCGGTCTGCTCGGCGGCGGACTGGCCGCCGCAGCGTTGGGGCTGGCGGCCTGCGCCGAGCGGACGGTCCCGGTCAACAGCCGACGTTCCACCGACGCCGCCGACGACCTGTTGCCGTCGACGACCTCCACCCCACCGATCGGCGACGGGCCGCCGTTGACCACCGGCAGTTTCGTCTCGACCCACATGCTCGGGCGGGAGACCCGATGGGTGATGGCCCGCCCGCATGGCGTGAGCGGCGTCCTGCCGGTGGTCGTGGTGCTGCACGCGCTCACCACCGACGAGATGACGATCTTCACCTCGCCACTGGCGATACACAAGCAATTGCAGACCTACGTCGACGCCGGCAACACACCGTTCGCGATCGCCGCCGTCGACGGCGACCGCAACTACTGGCATGCCCGCGCCGACGGCACCGATGGTGCGGCGATGGTGATCGACGAATTCATCCCGATGCTGGAGACGAATCCGGACCTGGGGTTGTCCACCGATCGGATCGGACTCTTCGGGTGGTCGATGGGCGGATACGGCGCGCTGCGCATCGGGGCGACGCTGGGGGCTTCGCGCGTCGCGTCGATCGCCGTGAGCTCACCGGCACTGTGGGCGGACCCACGCAACTTCCCGCGCCGAGCCTTCGACAATGTGGCTGACTACCAACGGAATTCGCTGTTCGGCCAGCAGGATGCCTTCCGTCGGATTCCGCTCATGATCGCGGTCGGCTCCGAGGACCAGTCCTTCTCCTACACCCAGCAGTGGGCGGCCGGACTGCATCCGCCCGCCGCGTTCACGACCGGTCCGGGCGGGCACGACAACCGCTACTGGCGCGGCGTGCTGCCCGAGCAGATCGAATTCCTCGGGCGCAGTCTGTAGTAGATCACCGGCCTACGTGAAGACTGTCCACCGCAGGGAAACCCGTTCACCACTGTGGCAACTGTTCACTGGTGTGGCGAAAGTAGTTGCAGCCCTTGTGAAATCGATGCCACCACGCCTTCGGCTTCACGGTCCGCAGACCTTTCTGCCGAACTGTTCGCGGGCCTCATCGCACAACTCGACGACCGGACGGTCCGCGCGGACATCGGTTCGCGGGAAGCGTTCACGGCGATGCAGCAACTGATCATCTTGCGCAACAAGGTCGATCACCTCGCCGCGACGTTGACCGGTGAGTTCGACCGTCTCAAGGTGACCGCACCCCAAGGCCGTCCGGTGCGGCAACTGTTGATCACCATGGGAATCGCGCCCGCTGTCGCCGGCCGGCTTGTTCGCGTCGGAACCGCCACGGATATCGACGCGGTTTGCGTATTCACACCGTCGACGGTGCGATATCCCTCGACCACGCCGACGCCATCGTTCTCGGACTCGGCCACATCGACTACCTCGACAGCGCGGCCTGAATCCAGCCGCCCGCAACTACTTTCCGACCCTGCACCCGCCTGCCGGGACCGCAACCGTACCTTGAGAACTTCACAGGGCGCCGGCCCCCCGAACGCGGGCTTCACCTGGCCTCGCCGATCACCCCACCGAGGTGGCGGTCACAGCGAGATCGCGCCGTCGAGCGCGGCCTTACCGATATCGGTGCGGTGATGCGATCCGGCCAGCTTGATCGCGGCGACCCGCTCATCGGCCTGCGCTCGTGCCGCGGCGAGGTCTGCACCGACCCCCACGACGCCGAGGACGCGACCACCCGCCGATACAACGTTGCCGTCGGCGTCGCGCCTGGTTCCCGCGTGCAGCACGCCGGGCCCCTCGGCGCCGGTGATCACGTCGCCGGTGCGGGGGCTGCCCGGGTAGTTCTCGGCCGCGATCACCACGACGACGGCCGCCCCCTCGGCCCACTCCAGTGGCGCCAGGTCGGCGAGCGTTCCGGTGGCGGTGGCGTGAAGCGCTTGCCCGAGAGGTGATTTCAGCAGCGCCAGCACCGCTTGTGTCTCCGGGTCACCGAAGCGGCAGTTGAACTCGACGACCGCAGGCCCGTCGGCACCGATGGCCAGCCCGGCGTAGAGCAGACCGCTGAACGGGCAACCGCGCCGCACCATCTCGACGGCCACCGGCTCGACGACCTCGGTGACGATCTGCGCGGTGACCTCCGCGGGCAGCCACGGCAGCGGCGTATAGGCGCCCATTCCGCCGGTGTTGGGCCCGACGTCGCCGTCGCCGACGCGTTTGTGGTCCTGGGCCGGGATCAGCGGAACCACGGTCTCGCCGTCGACCAGGCAGAACAGTGAGACCTCCGGGCCGTCGAGGAAGCTCTCCAACAGCACCGGATGCCCGCTCTCGAGACATTCCGCGGCGTGATCGCGGGCTGTGGCGCGGTCGGTGGTGACCACCACGCCCTTACCCGCGGCCAATCCGTCGTCCTTGACCACCCACGTCGGTCCGAAGCGGTCGAGGGCGGCGTCGAGGTTCGCCGGACTGTCGACGACCTCGGCGTGCGCCGTGCGCACCCCGGCCGCGGCCATGACGTCCTTGGCGAATGCCTTGGAACCCTCGATGCGGGCGGCGTCGGCGCCCGGACCGAAGGTGGCAAAACCGGCTGCCCGCAACGCATCCGCGACCCCGAGCACCAGCGGCACCTCGGGGCCGATGACGACGAGGTCCGCCGCGATCGTGCGGGCCAGACCCACCACCTCGTCGGCGGAGGCGACGTCGACCGCATGGTTGGTGGCGACGGCCGCGGTACCGGCGTTGCCCGGGGCAACATGCAGATCGGTGACCGACGGATCGTCGGCGAGTCCGAGGAGCAGGGCATGTTCGCGGCCGCCCGAGCCGATCACGAGTACGCGCACGCCCACGACTCTAATTCGTCGGGTTCGGACTCGTCCGAGCGCGTCGGCGTACCCCGAAGATCTCGTCGACCACCACGATGAACACGGGCGCGCACGCCACCAAGACCACGGCCGCCGACAACGACAGTCCGGCGTCGGCCGACCAGACCGCGGCCACCAGGAAGGCGATGGCCCCTGCTCCGCCGAGCAGCGTGAGCGGCTCGAAGGGCAGCAGGTAGTCGTACATCACGAGCAGTCCGACGCAGTAGATGCCGAGTGGTACGGCCAGCGTCGCCACGACCGCGCCCGGTCCGATCGAGGCCTCGTGTTCGGTATGCAGCGCCGACACCTCCAGCCCGGCGCCGGTGGCCGCGGCGGCGATGAAGACGACGATGTGACCGTATCCCCACGGAAAGCACTTCTCCGGGTGCGCATGCAGCCGATCGCCGACCGGGATGACGAAATACATCCACCACATCGCGAACGTGATGACGATCGCCGCGATCCCGAAGACCGCGGACTGCACCGACCAGCCCTGCGCCGCGATGGTGGCCTGCATCACCGCCACCGTGCCGACCACGCCCTCACCCAGGGTGATGATCGTCAGCAGCGAGTAGCGCTCGGCGATGTGATGGGGATGCCAGGGCGTCCGCTTCACGAAGTTCTCGGCGATGATCGGCCCCAGCAACTCGATCAGCGCACAGCACGCGATGGCGACGAAGGTGGACCACAGAGACAGCGGGATGATCGCGACGACCACCCAGGCGACCTGAGCGACGAAGACGGCACCGGCGTAGGTGAAGCAGGTGTTCCGATATTCGGCGCTCTGGACCCCGGCCCGGATCCATTGGGTGAGCAAACCGACGCGCATCACCACGTAACCGATGACGAGTACCCGGATGTCGACGTGCGCGTGGTGCTCGATGGAGGTGAACGCCGGGGCGACCCCGAGTGCCAGGATCGCCACGCCGATCATCTGGACGAGGACGACACCGCGGAAGAACCAGTCGTCGGTGTCGAACGCCGACGCGAACCAGCTGAAGTTGATCCACGCCCAGATCGCCGCGAAGGTGCAGAACACATAGCCGAATATCGCAGTGCGGTAATGCCCTTCGGCGAGATAGTGCGCGACTTGCGTCCCGGCGACGGAGAACACGACCACGAAGACGAGGTCGTAGAAGAGTTCGAGATTGGTCGCGGCCCGCCCCTGTTGGCGCGGGTCGCGACCGGTCATCCGTACGAGACGATGTCCGATCCGTGATGCCACCTGGGCACCCTAACGGATCAGATGGGCGACGTCAGGTCATACAAGGTGACATTGTCAATCGTCAATTTGTGGAAATGTTGTTCCACCCAGTCGGTGATCTGGGCCGAATTGCCATCGGAGCGACCACCCATCATGCCGCCACCGCCGATGAAGTAGTGGATCTTCTTCTGCTCCACCAGGTTGCGGAACCCGGCAAGGGTCGGCGACGGGTCGGTGCCGTTGAATCCGCCGATCGGCATCACCGAGTACCCGGTTTCGAGCTGATAGCCCGAGGCGGTGTTGGAACCGATCGCTGCGGCCACCCAGGTGAAGTCGGCGGCGTTGCTGCTCAGTGTCGCCACCATCTCGGCACTGGGCTTGGACCCCGTCAACAGCCCGCCGCCCGGGCCGTTCATCCGGCCCATGCCGCCGGAGCCGTCGGAGGTCGGCGTGCCGCCGAAGCCACCGGGCACCCCCGGCATCCGGCCACTCCCCGGCATCTGACCCATCGGACCCTGACCCGGGCCACCCATCTGCCGGCCGTGACGGCCGTGGAATCCGGGACCGCCGAACCCGCCCGGGCCGTCACCCGCTACGCGCGGACCGGCGCTGATGATCGAGCCCTGCTTGGCGGTGGTGATGGTGTCGACCGTGTAGGCCAACGGCCCGGCCAGGCCGGCGACGAGCGCGAACACCAGCGCGGCCGCCGACATCGGGCCCCGCTGGGCGAGGAGCATCACCGCACCGCCGACGAGACCGACGAACAGCACCGCCCAGCGCAGCCATGGCACAAAGTCCGGTGCGCGGCCCAGCAACACGAATCCCCAGATAGCGGCCGCCCACACCGACGCGGCGAGCAGCACACGCACCCACGGCGTCTCCCGCGCCCGCCACGCCACCGCCCCGCCGCCGGCGAGAACCGCCGCCACCGCCGGTGCCAGCGCCGCGGTGTAGTAGCTGTGGAAGATCCCCGCCATGAAGCTGAAGACCGCCATCGTGACGACGAGCCACAGTCCCCACACCGACAGGTAGGCGCGGCGCAGGTCGGTGCGTGGGGCCCGTCCGATGATCACCAGCGCACCGATCCCGAGGATCAGCGCGCTCGGGATCAGCCACGCGATCTGGCCCCCCTGGGCGGGCTCGAACATCCGCAGGACGCCGGTCTGGCCCCACATGCCGCCGCGGCCGCCCGGCCCGCCCGGACCACCACCGCCGGGGAACGCCATTGCACCGAGCTCGCCGGCGCGAGCGCGCCCACCGCCACCCGGCGTGACGCTGCCGGTCTCATCGCCGCTGAGACGCCCGAAGCCGTTGTACCCCAAGGTGAGTTCGAGAATCGAGTTGTGCTGCGACCCGCCGATCCACGGCCGGGAGGACGCCGGCCACAGTTCGACGGTGAGAAGCCACCACCCCGCGCTGACGATGAGCGCAGCCAGTGCGGCGAACAGATGGCCGACGCGCCTGATCCACCCGTGCGGCCCACATGCCAGATACGTCACCGCAAGTGGCGGCACGATGAGCATGACCTGCAGCTGCTTGGTGAGGAAGCCGAATCCGACGAACACACCGGTGAGGATCATCCACCGGATACGTCCGTCCTCGACCGCCTTCAGGCAGGCCCACACGGCGGCAATCATCAGCAGGATCAGCAGGGCCTCAGGGTTGTTGAAGCGGAACATCATTGCCGCAACCGGTGTCAGCGCGAGTACCGCGCCGGCGAGGATGCCCGCCCAGTGACCCAGATGACGACGGGTGATCACGTACAGCAACGCCACCGAGGCGACACCCATCAGTGCGTTGGGCACCAGGATCGCCCAGGGGTTGAGACCGAAGATCCGCACCGAGATCGCCGGAATCCACAGCGAGGCAGGCGGTTTGTCGACCGTGATGGAGTTGGCCATGTCCGAGGACCCGAAGAACCATGCCTTCCACGATTGCGATCCGGCCTGGATCGCCGCCGCGTAGAAGGAGTTGCCCCAGCCGTTGAGCGACAGGTGCCACAGGTCGATGATGGCGGTGACCACGAGCAGCGCGGCCAGCGATGACCACTTCCACAGTGCCGGCGGAACGTCGAGTACTGCGAGACCGACGCGGCCCCGGGGATGAACATCCGGGGCCGTCGCCGCGCCGGTCGCGTCTGCGGGCTCGCTCGGCGAACCGGGGTTCGCGCCGTCGTCGGGAGTCGCGAAAGCGGAAGCGGGGTAAGTCATCAGATCTTTCATCGGACGGTCTCGGTGGCGTGACGGCGCGATTGGGGTGACCGGAACACCCACCGCAGCCCGACGAATCGGGTGGCGGTCGCGACCAGGTTGGCAATCACCAGCACGAGCAGTTCGACGTGCTTGTCGGCACCGGGGGCGAATCGGTGCAGACCGACCAGCGACAGCGCCGTCACCGCCCAGCCGAACACGAACACGCCGAGCCCGAAGAACTGGTGTTTGACCGCGTTCTCGCGGCCCTGCACACCGAAACTGAAACGCCGGTTCGCGGAGGTGTTGAGCACGGCCGTGACCGCCAGGGCAAGGAAGTTGGCGACCTGCGCACCGACGAGCTCGTGCAGGACCAGGTAGAGCACGGCATAGGCGATGGTCGAGACGACACCGACGACGCAGAATCGGGCGAGCTGGCCGACCAGGCCGGGTGGCACACCCGCGATCGCCGGTCCGGGCGCCCGTTCCCGGCCGATCATCGTGCGCAGGTCCGCGATGGGGAGTGTGCCCATGGCGAGCGCATAACCCACACGCGCACATCCCTTCAGGTCCTCGACGGCGGTGGCGACGACGTCGACGGTACTGGCGGGATCGTCGATCCAGTCGACCGGCACCTCGGCGATCCGCAGTCCGACGCGCTGGGCGATGACGAGGAGTTCGGTGTCGAAGAACCAGCCGGTGTCGGTGATGTAGGGCAGCACCTGCCTGCCGATGTCGGTGCGCATCGCCTTGAAGCCACATTGCGCGTCGGAAAACTTGGCGCGCATCGTGGTTCGCAGGATCAGGTTGTAGGAGCGCGAGATGAACTCCCGCTTGGGTCCACGCACCACCCTCGCGTCCTTGGCGAGCCGGGACCCGATCGACAGGTCGGAATGTCCGGAGATCAGCGGCGCGATGAGTGGCATCAACGCGTTGAGATCGGTGGAGAGGTCGACGTCGCAGTAGGCGACTATCTGGGCGTCGCTGCGGCTCCACACGGCCTTGAGCGCTCGACCGCGACCCTTCTCGTCGAGATGTATGACGCGGATGCCACCGATCTCCGCGGAGATCCCGGCCGCGATCGCCACCGTCGAGTCGGTGCTCGCGTTGTCGGCGACGGTGATGCGCGCCGAGAAGGGCACCTCGTTGCGGAGGTGTTCGCGGAGCCGTTGCAGGCAGCGCGCGATGTCGTTCTCCTCGTTGTACACGGGGACCACGATGTCGAGGACCGGGGCGGCGTCGGAGCTGTCGGCGACCACCATGATCGGAGCGGCGGCCTTCGAGGCCGCTTCGGACGTCATGGCAATGAGCTTCGCCGCCGCGGCTTCGTCCACTCTGCACCCGACCTGTCGGTTTGCTGTGAGGCACGAGTGTCGGAGCGTGACGATAGATTGGGGCGCATGCCGGGTACCCAGACACTGAGCTCCTCAGATCTCGCGGCGGCCGACGCGGTGATCACCAGCCTCGCCGGCCCCGGCGCCGAACTGCGCGATGACCAGCTCGAGGCGATCACCGAGTTGACCACCCGACCGGCCGCGCGGGTGCTGGTCGTCCAGGCCACCGGATGGGGCAAGTCGGCGGTGTACTGGGCAGCCACGGCGATTTTGCGTGGTCGGGGCAGCGGGCCCACCTTGATCGTTTCTCCGCTGCTGTCGTTGATGCGCGATCAGGTGGCCGCGGCGGGGCGGGCCGGGCTGCGGGCGGCCACGCTGAACTCGTCGAATGTGTCGGAGTGGAACGAGATCGAGGCGCAGTTGCGGGCCGGTGATCTCGACGTGTTGCTGGTGTCGCCGGAGCGGCTGGCGAATCCGGGTTTCGGACGTCGGGTGCTCGATGCGATGGCCGGTCATCTCGGCCTGCTCGTCATCGACGAGGCGCATGCGATCTCCGATTGGGGGCACGATTTCCGGCCGGATTATCGGCGGGTCGCCGATGTGCTGCGCACCCTGAATCCGCAGACACCGGTGCTGGCGACCACGGCGACCGCCAACGAGCGGGTGACCGACGATGTGGCGGCCCAGCTCTCCGCCGGCGGCGATACACACACCGAGACCTTGGTGCTACGTGGTCCGTTGGCACGTAAATCGTTGCACCTCAACGTGATCGACGGCCTGTCGCCGATTCAGCGGTACGGCTGGGTGGCCCAATACCTGCCGGAGCTGCCCGGCTCGGGGATCGTCTACGTCCTCACCGTCGCCGACGCCGACCGCCTCGTCGGCGCGATCGGTGCGGTGCACGGTGACGACTTCCCCGTCGCCGCCTACACCGGTCAGCTCGACGCCGACCGGCGTCACGAGCTCGAGGACGCGTTGCTGCGCAACGAGGTCAAGGCGCTGATCGCGACATCGGCACTGGGTATGGGATATGACAAACCCGATCTGGGTTTCGTCGTGCACGTCGGGTCGCCGCCGTCGCCGGTGTCGTACTACCAGCAGGTGGGCCGTGCCGGGCGCGCCCTCGACGAGGCGGTGGTGATGCTTCTGGCCTCGGCCACCGACGACGCGATCTGGGAGCATTTCGCCACCGCCACGATCCCCGACCCGAAGCGCATGCAGGTAGTACTCGATGCGCTGGCCGAAGCCGGCGAACCGATGAGCGTGGTGTCACTGGAGGCGCAGACCGGATTGCGGCGCGGGCGAATCGAATTGATGCTCAAGCAACTCGCCGTCGACGGGGCCACCGAACGCGGACCGGACGGGTGGTCGGCGACCGGACGTGACTGGACCTTCGACGCCGCCCACTACGACGGCGTGCTCGCGGTGCGGCGCCGCGAGGCCGACATCATGCGCGACTACATCTCGTCGCGGCGCTGCCTGATGCAGTTGCTGACCGAGTCGCTCGACGATCCGGCGGCCGGGCCGTGCGGGCGGTGTTCGGTGTGCCTGGGACACCTCACCGAACCGCTCGACGACGCCGTCGATCCGGCGGTGGTCCGGTCGGTGACGGCGACGCTGCGCCGCTCGGCGCAGGTCATCGAGCCGCGCAAGATGTGGCCCGGTGGCGAGATCGGGCGCGGCCGCATTCCGGCCGGACGGCTCGCCGAGCCGGGCCGGGTCCTCGCGCATGCCGACGCACCGGAGTGGACCGACCTCCTCGCGGCGGCCCGCGGCCACGACCCGCAGGCACTCGCCGACCTCGGCGACGCGGCGGTGGCGACGCTGTCGGCCTGGGTGCGTCAGAGCGGTCGCCGGCCGGATCTGATCTGTTCGCTGCGGCTGACCGGCACGACCCTCGCCGAGGATCTCGCCGCGCATCTGCGCACGGTGGGCAGGCGCGACGGTACCGCCATGCCGGTACGCATGGGCGACGAGCCACCCCGGGACGCGCCGGGCGCGGCGGAGGCGCTCTTCTGGCGGGACCGCCTCGGCGATCCGCCCGCCGACGTGGCCGGCCACTCGGTGCTGCTGGTGGTGGACGAATCGCGCTCGGGCTGGCCGATCACCCTGGCCGCGGCCGCGTTACGCGATGCCGGCGCGACGGCGGTCCTGCCGTTGCTGATCCACCGGACGGTGTGAGGTCCGCACCGTGTGACCCGTCGGCGGCACACCGAAATGTGCTCAGTCGTCGACGTATTCGGAGTACCCGGTCGAACGGAGCGCGGCGCGGATCTTCTCGGCGTCGGCGTCGAGTTCTTCGGGGGTGATGTCCTTGCGGGCGTTGGCGAGATCGAAGGTCTCCATGCTGGCCGCCGGGAACACGTGCACGTGCACATGGGGCACCTCGAGACCGGCGATCAGCAGGCCGATCCGCGGTGCGCCGAAGGCCTCTTTGACCGCACGGCCGACCTTCTGTGCGACGTCGGTCAGGTGGGTGAAGGACGCAGTGTCCATCTGCTCCCAGTGATCGACCTCTTTGCGGGGCACCACCAGCACGTGTCCGGGGGCGACCGGCTCGATGGTCAGGAACGCGACGGCCTGCCCGTCGCGCCAGACGAATCGTCCGGGCAGTTCCCCATTGATGATCTTCGTGAAAACCGACGACATGGCCCACAGTCTAGGGCTCGTCCCGAGCGTTCCCGTCCGGCCGCCGCCGAGAAGTTCATCGACGTGTTGGCGAATCGTTGTCGTGGGTCCGTGACATCCTTTCTGCTGTGAGTCCCGCAGAGTTCCCCGCCGCATCCGGTCGACGCGCCGGTTCCGTCGACATCGTCGGTGCCGCGCAGCGTTTCCCGCGGCTGCGTTACATGGGCTCCAAGTACCGCCTGATCCCCCACCTCGAGCGCACCTTCGCCGAGATCGGCGGCGTCACCGCAGTGGACGCGTTCTCCGGCTCCGGGGTGGTGTCCTACCTGCTCAAGGCGCAGGGTTTTCGGGTGGCCGCCAACGACTTCCTCAACTTCCCGCACATCATCACCCGCGCCACCGTCGTCAACTCGTCGGTTCGGCTCGAGGCGGATCTGATCGAGGAGATCTGCGGGCCGGCCGCCGACGACCGCGATTTCATCTCCGCCACCTTCGACGGCCTCTACTTCGATGCCGCCGATCGTGCCTTCCTGGACTCGGCATGGTCACACATCGCGAGGCTGCGCGGTTATCGTCGCGATCTGGCGATCTCGGCGCTCGTGTTGTCGGCGGCTCGCAAGCAGCCGCGTGGTGTGTTCACCTTCACCGACTCCAGCCGCTACGCCGATGGCCGCCGCGATCTGACGATGTCGCTGCGTGATCACTTCCGGCTGCGGGCCACCGCCGACTACAACGCGACGGTGTTCAGCAACGGCTCGCGCCACCACAGCTCGTGCGGCGACGTCTTCGACCTCGATGCCACCGCGGTACTGGGATCCGCACCGGATCTGGTCTATCTCGACCCGCCCTACGCGCCGCCCGCCGACGACAACGACTACATCAAGCGCTATCACTTCCTCGAGGGGCTCTCGGCCTATTGGGAGGGGATGAGCATCATGGAGAACACCAAGACCAAAAAACTCCCGAAGCGCTACACCCCATTCGCCTACAAACACAGCATCGACGACGCGCTGGTCCGCACCTTCGATCATTTCGAGGATGCGGGCGCGATCGTGTTGTCGTACTCGTCCAACGCGCTGCCCGGCCCCGACCGCATCGTCGACCTACTCGGCAAGGTCAAGCCGCACGTCGAGGTGATCGCCATCGATCACAAGTACAGCTTCGGCACCCACGCCGCGGCCACCCGGCGCGACGTCAGCGAATTCCTCTTCATCGGCCGGGACTGACCGATGGCCGACGCGCCGGATTTCGACGAGTACCTGACGACGTTGGGGCGCTTGACCTCTCACGTCGATCCGACCGCGTCGACTCCTGCGGCCGAGCACATCGCGGCGGCCACCGCCGGTCTCGGCGAGCTCATGGCCACCGACGTGGCCGGGCTGGCCGCATGGGTCCGGGAGAATCCGGCCGACGTTCCGATCCTGGGTCTGGCGATCGGCCTCTCCCAGGAGAAGCTGAAAAACGTCCTGCGCGACCGCTTCGACACGTCGGGCTGGCATGGACTGGCCCGCAGCCGGCCCGTCGAATTGGTGAGCTGGCTGGACGAAGAGTTCGACCTGGTACGGATGCTGAGCGCCCAGATGCATCGCACCTACACCTTCGCCGACGTCCTCATCGCCCGCGCCGGCACCCGGGTGACCGCGACCCGGGCCGGCGCCTCCGGCCGTCGCATCGAGGACGAGATCGAGGACATCGCGCGCGACCTCGGACTCGACTACGTGACACGCTCCCGGTTCTGCGGCCGCAACGGCCGTACCGCACCCGCCGACCTCATCGTCGGAGACCCGCAGACGCCCGACATCGTCGTCGCCGCAAAGGGTTTCGATTCCACCGGCTCCAAATTGACCGACGCGGTCCGGGAGATCGAGGAGATGGCGCAGGTCCGGCTGCCCCGGCAACTCGTGCTCGCGGTGATCGACGGGATCGGCTGGAAGTCGCGCCAGGCCGACCTCCGGCGCATCCACCAGTTGTGGGTGGATCGGGAGATCGACGGCATGTACACGCTGGTCACCCTCGACCGATTCCGTGCCGACATCACCGAGTTCGCGCGCCTGCGTCAATTGATCTGAGGGTCAATTGATCTGAGGTCTCACTCGGCGAGCCGGGGCAGCCGCACCCAGAAGCAGGCCCCCTCCCCCGGCGCCGAATCGACCCCGACGCGGCCGCCGTGCGCGCCGACGAGGGCGGCCACGATCGACAATCCGAGTCCACTGCCGCCGCCGACACCCCTGGACCGGGAGGTGTCGCCGCGGTAGAACCGCTCGAAGACGTGCGAGCGTTCCTCCGGGGTGAGGCCCGCGCCGGTGTCGCCGACGGTGAGGACCACCTCGTCCGACCCGTCGGGAACCGCGATCCCGACGGTGATCGCCGCGTCGCCTGGCGTGTGCACGACCGCGTTGTTGATCAGGTTGCGGATCACCTGTACGAGTCGCGCCGAATCGCCCCACACGATGGGCGGCTCCTCGGTTGCGGCAACCTCGAGCCGGATGTCGCGATCGGGGGCCGCGGCACGCGCGGCATGCACGGCGTCGGCGGCGAGCATCAGGATGTCGACGTGCTCGAAGTCGAGGGGCCGGTGGGCGTCGAGACGCGCGAGTACCAGCAGATCCTCGACGAGCAGCGCCATCCGGCCGGCCTCGTCGTCGATGCGCCGCATCGCATCGCCCGGATCGTCGACCGCGCCCTGTCGATACAGTTCGGCGAACCCCTTGATCGAGGTGAGCGGTGTGCGCAGTTCGTGGCTGGCGTCGGCGACGAAGCGCCGCATCTCCTCCTCGGATCGACGTGCCTGCTGCTCCGACGCCGCCGTCGTCGCAAAGGCGTGCTGGATCTGCCCGAGCATCGTGTTGAGCGACGCCGACAAACTGCCGACCTCGGTATTGGGCGGACCGGTGGCCACCCGCATGTTGAGGTTGCCCGCGGCGATCGCATGGGCGGTCTCCTCCACGCGGTGCAGTGGCCGCAGACTCGAGCGCACCACCAGGTAGCTGAGCACTCCGAGCACCACCACGACACCCGCACCGATCCCGAACTGCAACCACATCAACCGCGACAGCGTCTTGCTGACGTCGGTCAGCGGAACGGCCACCACCGAGACGCCCTCGGGTCCGGTGCGTTGGATCACCCGCCACTGCGGTCCGTCACCGCCGTCGGAACCGACGGTCGTCGGCTGCACGTCGCCCGAACCCAGCCCGTCGATGTCGGGAACGTGGGCAAAGTCGGTGGAGTTGGTGATCACCTGACCCGAATTGAGCACCGTCATCACGAAGAACGACGACGGCGGACGCCGTGGACCGATGGGCGGACCCGGCTGCTGCGCCATCTCGGGGCTCCGGGGTTTGGCCCAGGTCGCTATCGCCGAGTCCAGCCCTTGGTCGGTACGCGAGAGCAGATCGGAACGCATCGCCGAGGTCACCGAGATCCCGGAGACCAAAAGCCCGACCCCGACCAGTCCCATCGTCAGTACTACCAGCGAAATACGCAGCGGAACACCACGTTTGGCGATGGCAGTGCGGCCACGCAGAGTCATCGGCCGTGTCCGGTGGAGATACATCGTCCGGACCTCGCGCCGGCGTCGACTGGGCTCACCGCGGCTCCCGCATGACGTATCCGACGCCACGCAGCGTGTGGATCAGCGGGGCGACCCCATAGTCGAGCTTGCGCCGCAGGTAGGAGACGTAGGACTCGACGACGTTGACCTCACCACCGAAGTCGTAATTCCAGACGTGATCGAGGATGCGCGGTTTGGACAGCACCGTGCCCGCGTTGACCATGAAGTAGCGCAGCAATGTGAACTCGGTGGGCGAGAGCGAGATCGACTTGCCTGCCTTGCTCACCTCGTGCGACTCGTCGTCGAGTTCGAGGTCGGCGAAGGTGATACGCGTGTTCTCCTTGACCCGCTCACCGAACCCACCGCGCCGCAACAGAACCTGCAGTCGGGCGACCACCTCTTCGAGGCTGAACGGTTTGGTGACGTAGTCGTCGCCGCCCACGGTCAGACCGTTCACCTTGTCGGCAACCGAGTCCTTGGCCGACAGGAACAGTGCCGGCGCGCCGATACCGTCGGCCCGAAGTCGCCGCAGCAGACCGAAACCGTCCATCCCCGGCATCATCACGTCGAGGACGAGCACGTCGGGTTTGAGGTTGCGGCACCGGTCGATGGCCTCGGGTCCGCCGGCGGCCGTCGCGACGTCGTAGCCCTGGAATTTCAACGACACCGACAGCAATTCCCGGATGTTCGCCTCGTCGTCGACGACGAGAACCTTCGCACCATGACCCGCTCCACTCATGGTCTCCACCTCACAGACCCAGTCTGTCACGAACCTGGAATCTGCCTGGGAGGTTCCTGATAGCTCTGACCTGCAGAGATCCGTCAGACCTCGTCCGGTTCGCCGTAGCGGCGGGCGATGTCGGGTGACCCGGCCCACCCCGAATAGGTGGGATGCTGCGGCCACCCGGCCGGCGAGTCCTGCCATTGTTCCTGTCGTCCCCACGGCAGGAGGTCGACGAGACCCATGGTGTGCCCGAGTTGTTCGGTACCCCGACCGGTGGTGTGCCAGGTCCGGAACACGCGGTCACCGTCGCGCAGGAAGACGTTGACGGCGAATCCGGCGCCGGGCGCCGCGTCCATCTCGGTCCCGAAGGTGCTCTGCGACGCCGAATACCACTCCATCGGGTTGCCCACGCGCCGTTTGTAGGCGAGCGCCTCGTCGATGGGGCCGTTGGTGACGATGACGAACCGTGCGTCGTAGTCGTCGAGGAATTCCAGCCGGGTGAACTGTGAGGTGAAGCCGGTGCAACCGGGGCACTGGAATTGCGCGCCGTCGGTCCACATGTGGTGATAGGTGATCAGCTGGGACCGGCCGGCGAAGACGTCGGCGAGTCGGATCGGCCCGTCGGCGCCGATCAGGGTGGTCTCGTCGACCTCCACCATCGGCAGCCGTCGGCGGTCCGCGGCGATCGCATCGAGCTCGCGGGTCGCGGCCTTCTCACGTCGACGCAGGTCGGCGAGGGCGGTGCGCCAGGTCGCCTCGTCGACCACGGGCGGCAAGGCCGATGCGGTATCTGTCCGTGTCTGCTGGGTCATCGGGTCTCCTCGGGGGCTGTGGGATCGGAAGCCGGTACGAGGACAGACCGGGGGACGGCCGGGAAATCATCGGCGCGGCGTGAGTTCGCGAAGATACGGCGGCGGATAGCCGGGGCGGAAGGCGACGTCGCCGAGCCACGCGGTGAGCTCGTCGGCGCGCTCGGCGACTGCGCGCCGCGCCGCGCTCGACAGATCCTCGAACAGATGCACGTCGATACTGCGGCCGTCGCTTCCCTCGCCGCCGCGATACCAGCCGCCGACGATGCGCCCGTCCCACCAGACGGTTTGCCCGCCGTTGCCGTTGCGGTCGAAGATCTTGCCGGCATGTGGGCCGAGGTAGAAGTCGCGGGCCTTGTGGCCCATCGTGGTCGGGTCGAGTTCGGGTAGCAGGATCGCCGCAGGCGCCACCGGCTCGTCGTCGGGTCCGCCGGGTAGGTCGTCGGCGAGGACGTAACCCGTCGATCCGTCGTCGAGCTCGACCTCGGCGACGCCGAGCGTTGTGAGCGCCTGGCGCACATCGCGTTTGGTCGAGCCCAACCACCACACGAGATCGGCCTCGGTGCCCGGCCCGAACCGGGCGAGCCATCGGCGGATGAGAGCGGCATGCGCGGCGGCGACGTCGGGCACATCGAGTGGGTGCCGCAGCCATCGATCCATCGCCGACCACGACGGCCTCGACACGTGCCAGCCGCCGTTGTTCGGGCCACGCACCACCTCGCCGGCCGCGCTCATCATGTTGAGGACACGAGGTATCAACGGACTCGGTCCGCCATACGATTTGCCCGGGCTGATGATGACCTGCCGGTCCACCTCGGGCAGCCGGGCCCGCAGCTCGGCGGAGGTCAGTGTCGTCCCGTCGGCGAATTCGGCGCGGATCGCCGCCCGCGCGGTGTCGATCCACCCCTCCGGGTCCACGGCGTCCTCGCTGCGGCGCAGATCGCGGAGCATGTTCGTGCGTTCGGAGCCCGCAACACGCGATCCGATCGCGCCCACGGCCTCTCCGAGTACGGCACCGGAAAAGACGAAAAGCGTTCGGCGCATGGCCAACTGCTTGATCAGGGTGCGGTCGTCGTACAGCGCCGAATCCACGTCGGCGGCGCGGAGATCCTCGGTGCGCGCCCACGCCGACAGGTAGACCGTCGACGGTGTGGTCGCGTGCAGTCCCACCATTGCGTCGGCCACCTCGAGGACCGATGCGCCGCGATGGCCCGGTGCCAGACAATGCCTGCGCAGCAACCGATTACGTCGCTGCACATCAGTGATCCGCGGCCGATACGCACTCATGAACCTACCTCCGAACAATCGACCCCGAGCGTAGGACGCCGTGCGAGACGAGCCCGACGACGATGGCCCAGAAGGCGCCACTGATCCCCCAGAATGTCACACCCGCGGCCGCGGTGACGAAGGTCAGGGCAGAGGCGATGCGGAACTCGTCGTGGGTGAAGGCGCCGAGCAGCGCATTGCCCAGCGTCGCGAGCAATGCGAGACCGGCCACCGACTCGAGCAGCCCGGCCGGTGCAATCGCGGTGATGGTGACGAGTGCACCCGAGGCCACGGCCAGCACCAGATAGCTGATGCCGGCGGAGACGCCGGCGACCCAGCGCCGGGAGCGGTCGGCGCCGGCCTCGTCCCCGGCGGCCAGCGCGGCCGACAGAGCCGCCAGGTTGATCGCATGTCCGCCGAATGCGGCGCCGACGACGGTGCCCGCGCCGGTCACGAACATCGCCGGCCGCCACGGCGTCTCGTACCCGAAGGACTTCAGCACGGCGACGCCGGGGACGTTCTGTGAGGCCATTGTCACCACGTAGAGCGGAACGGCCAGACCGATGACGGCCGCGATGTCGAACGTCGGGGTGGTCCAGGTGATCTGCGGCCACCACTGCGTCGAGGTATGCGCATCGATGCCGTGCACGCCGACGTAGATCCCGATGACGACCAGCGCGGTCACCAGCGTCAGCGGCAAAGCCCACCGGGTCAGCCAGCGTGTCGTCAGCAGCCACACCGCCAGGATCGGCAATGTCAGCAACGGCTGCGCGGCAAGGGATTTCATCGGAGCAAGGCAGAGAGTCAGCAACACACCGGCAAGCATCGCCTGGGCGATGGGCGTCGGTATCCGGCCGATCAGGTCGCCGAGGGCGGGGACGAGTCCGGTGGCGAGAATCAGGATGCCCACCACGAGGAAGGCCCCGACGGCCGACGGCCACCCGGCGTGGTAGTTCGCCCCGGCGGCGACCAGCATCGCCGCACCGGGAGTCGACCACGCCAGCGTGACCGGGATACGTGTCGCCACACACAGGATGAGGATCCCGATCGCAAAGGTCACGGTGAGCGCGAGCAGTCCGGATGCGGCCTGCTCGGCATCGGCGCCGACCGCCCGCAGCCCGGCGACCACCACCACGAACGACGAGGTGAAGCCGACCAGTGCGGTGATGATCCCCGCGATGATCGGCTCATAGAGCGACGATGGGGCCCTCGAGGTGGTCACCCGGCCACCATAACGCTAGTGTTCTGTTTACGGAACACCGAATCCGGGATGAAGGGTCTGGCGATGAACGATACGGATCGACGGCGGGCGGCGGTCGGCGCCCGCATCTCCGAGATCCGGGCCCGGCGCGGAATCAGCCTGTCCGGCCTTGCGCGCGCCGCGGGCGTCGGTAAGGGCTCACTGTCGGAACTCGAGTCGGGTCAACGCAATCCGACGCTCGACACCCTCTACGCCATCGCCGGGCCACTCGGCGTGCCACTGACCGCCCTGCTCGGCGAGGAGGCCGGCACCGAGGGCTCGGGCCCGTATCTCGCGGCGCGGCTGCTGCACGTCGAACACCATCCCGACGGCGGCACGACCGAGGTGTTCTGGTTGCACGTGTCCCCCGGCGGCACGCGGGTCTCCCCGGCGCACGGCGCCGGCGTCGTCGAACACATCCGCGTGGTGCGCGGTCGCGTGTTCGCCGGACCCGTCGGCGGCGAGAAGTCTGCCGGACCGGGCGAATCCCTGCACTGGACCTCCGACACCGAACACACCTACCGCAGCGACGACGGTGCGCTGGCGGTGCTCACCATCGATTCACCGGCCGATGATCCGGCGCCGAAAACGCCACAGCGCGAACGCCAACCGCGTGAACAACAACGGCCCCCACCGCCGAAGCGGTAGGGGCCGTTGGGGTTTCGCAGAGAGACCGGCTCAGTTGGTGGTCTTGCCCGGGGACTTGCGAACCGGGGCGCGCTTGGCCGGCGCCTTCTTCGCGGCGGCGATCTTCTTGGCGGGCGACGACGACGCGGTACGGGCGCGGCCCTCCACGGTGCCGGCGGCGCCGTCGATCTTCGACGCGGCGGTCCCGGTCCGCGACTTCAGGGTCTCGCCGGCCTCGGTCACGGCTTCGCTTGCGTCGTCGAGCTTTTCGTTGACCTCGAGCGCAGCCTCGTCGACCCGGTCACCGATCGCATCGGCGGCGTCGTCGATGGCATCCCCGGCCTCGCCCACCCGGGCGCCGACCAGTCCGGCGATCTTGGCGGCCTGCTCGCCGACCGAACGTGTCTGCGACGACACGACACCGAGGGCGTCCTCGGTCAGATCGACGGCGTCGTTGTAGGTCTTCTCGGCGCGGGTCAGGCCTTCCTGGACCAGCGGCTGCCTGCGGAGGCGCTCGACGGTCTCCTCGCCACGCTCGGCGAGCGAGTTGTACAGGGTGGTGGCGAGCTCGACGTACGGCTCGGCGACCTTGCGCAGCTCTTCCGGGGTCAGCTTCGAGCGGAGCTCATCGATGCTGGGAACCTCTTCGGGAAGGCTGTTGAGCCGGGACTTGGTCTCCCCGAAGCGGGTGGATGCGGTCTCGGTGCGCTCACGCAGCTGCGCGAGCGTCTCGGTGACCTGGGTAACGGCCAGATCGCCGGCGCCGACGACGGCGTAGAAGGGGTTTGCCAGGGTTCGTTCGACGGTGCTCATAGCGGCCTCCTAGTGGGTGTGGAGAAGATTCAGCAGCGCTGATGATCTCGAACATGGCCGAAATCGGATGTCTTGCGCGCTTCCACCTACCAGTATCCACGCTTCGCTAGCAATTGCAAGCGCTCTGCTAGCGCAGTCTTCGGATCACCGGTCACACAGCGTGCCCGAGCACTCAGGCGTCGGCACCGGCCTCGGAATACGAGTAGAACCCGCGGCCGCTCTTCTTACCGGTGCGGCCGGCCTCGACCATCCGCAGCAGCAGCGGCGGCGGCGCGTACAGCGGCTCCTTGAACTCGAGATACATCGAATCCGCGATCGCCTTGATGGTGTCGAGGCCGACGAGGTCGGCCAGGCGCATGGGACCCATGGGGTGCGCGCAGCCGAGAACCATTCCCTTGTCGATGTCTTCGACAGTGGCAAAACCCCGCTCCACCATGCGAATTGCCGACAGCAGATACGGCACCAGCAAGGCATTGATGACGAAGCCGGAGCGGTCCGCCGAATGGATCACCTGCTTTCCCAGCACATCGTGGGCGAACGCCTGCGCGCGGGCGCAGACCGCCGGCGCGGTCTCCAGAGTCGTCACCAACTCGACCAGCGGCAGTACCGGAACCGGATTGAAGAAGTGCATACCGACCACCCGGCCGGTGTTCTGGGTCGCCATACCCAGCTTCATGATCGGAATCGACGAGGTGTTGGAGGCGAGCACCGCGTCGGCATCGGTGACGACCTTGTCGAGTTCGGCGAAGATCTGCGTCTTGACCAATTCGTCCTCGACGATGGCCTCGCACACGATCTGCCGATCGGCGAGGTCGCCGAGATCGGAGGTGAAATGCAGTCGCGCGGAAGCCTGTTCGCGTTCCCGCTCGGTCAGCTTGCCGCTGGACACGCCGCGGTCGAGCGAGCGCAGGATGCGGGCACGCCCGGCGCCGGTCAGCTCCCGCGTCGCCTCGTACACCAGCACGTCGGTGTCGACCCGGGCACATACCTCCGCGATCCCGGCACCCATCTGACCGGCACCGACCACACCTACGCGGGACACCTTCTCGGTTGCCACGAACCACTCCTTCACCAAAAAAATGAACCCCGGCACCAAAAGCGAAACCCGGGGCGAGCGGGAGTGATCCCACTCGCCCCGGGTTCTCGTCACATCGGGCTGTCGACTCTCGCCGGCCTGGTTCTCAGTGGAACTGGCCTTCCTCGGTCGAACCCTTCAGGGCTGCGGTCGAGGTGTTCGGGTCGACGGTGGTGGCGATGCGGTCGAAGTAACCGGCACCGACCTCACGCTGGTGCTTGGTGGCGGTGTAACCGCGCTCCTCGGCGGCGAACTCGCGCTCCTGCAGCTCGACGTAGGCGCTCATCTGGTTGCGGGCGTAGCCGTAGGCCAGATCGAACATCGAGTAGTTGAGGGCGTGGAAGCCGGCCAGGGTGATGAACTGGAACTTGAAGCCCATCGCGCCGAGCTCGTTCTGGAACTTCGCGATGGTCGCGTCGTCCAGGTGCTGCTTCCAGTTGAACGACGGCGAGCAGTTGTAGGCCAGCAGCTGGTCGGGGAACTCGCTCTTGACGGCCTCGGCGAACTTGCGGGCCAGCTCGAGATCGGGCTTGCCGGTCTCCATCCAGATCAGGTCGGAGTACGGGGCGTAGGCCTTGGCACGGGCGATGCAGGGCTCGATGCCCTTCTGCACGTGGTAGAAGCCCTCGGCGGTGCGCTCACCGGTGACGAACGGCTTGTCGCGGTCGTCGACATCGGCGGTGATCAGGGTGGCGGCCTCGGCGTCGGTGCGGGCCACGACGACGGTCGGGGTGTTCGCCACGTCGGCCGCGAGGCGCGCCGAGGACAGGGTGCGGATGTGCTGCTGGGTGGGGATGAGCACCTTGCCACCGAGGTGGCCGCACTTCTTCTCCGAGGCGAGCTGGTCCTCCCAGTGGGTACCCGCGGCGCCGGCCTTGATCATGGCCTTCTGCAGCTCGTACACGTTGAGGGCGCCACCGAATCCGGCCTCGCCGTCGGCGACGATCGGCACGACCCAGTTGTCGACCGACTTGTCGTCCTCGACGCGGGCGATCTCGTCGGCGCGAAGGAGTGCGTTGTTGATGCGCTGCACGACGGCCGGGACCGAGTTGGCCGGGTAGAGCGACTGGTCGGGGTAGGTGTGACCCGACAGGTTCGCGTCACCGGCGACCTGCCAGCCCGACAGGTAGATGGCCTTGAGGCCGGCACGGACCTGCTGCACGGCCTGGTTGCCGGTGAGGGCGCCGAGCGCGTTGATGTAGTTGTCGCCGTTCACACCCTCCCAGAGGATCTCCGCGCCACGGCGGGCCAGGGTGTGCTCCTCGATGACACTGCCCTGCAGTTCGGCGACCTGCTCGGCGGTGTACTCGCGCTTGATGCCCTTCCATCGCGGGTTGGTGTCCCAGTCCTGCTGGATCTCCGCGGCGGTGCGGGGCTTTCCGACGTTGCTCATTAGCCACTTCGCTTTCGTTGTGCTGCTCGGCCCGATGTGACCGATCGTGGTTTCGGACCGGCCGTGGAATCTGGCGGTCGAACCCTTGCTGGCAGACAGCCGTCGGACCGGGAGAGACGCTTTGCCAACTCTCCGGGACTGCCCGGTGGTGTCTGTCTTCAAGAGTGCCACATGACAAACCTGCAGGTCCAGTGAGGTTTGGGGTGTGAAGAGTGGCCACGATTCGCCAGCGCCCGGCAAACTTTGCAAATCCGCGCGTGTGAAGTCCTGGCGTCGACCGGCAAAAAAGTACGCGCGTACTGGGATTTTTGCGTCGAGTACTCCGCCGCGCCACTCCCCGGCCCGCCTGGCGGGGGTCGACCAACGGCCCGACAAGTCGGCAGCCACGTGTGACCACCTTCACAACAAGGCGCCGGTAAATCCGGCAGCCGCCCGGCACCGACGGCGGACGGGCTAGCTCTTGCGGCCCTGCACGGCGGTGGTGAGCGCGCTGCCGAACAGCGATACGAAGTCCTGTTCGGGCATTGCCGGACGGGCCATCGGGGCCGGCGCGGGGGGCGCCACCGCCTCGGTCGGGTCGCCGGAGACCGTCAGCCCGACGGTCACCGGTGTGGCGCGCGCAGAGTCCGCAGAGGCGTGGGAGCCGGCCACAACGGCGTAGCCGACGTAGTCGATCCTCGTCCGCACCGAATGATCGGCGAGGGTGGTGGTGGTCGCCGATTTGATCAGGAGCATCTGCTCGACCTGATCGGCAGCGTGGCCGAGATCGGGCTGGGCCATCTCGGTGTGCTGGGTGACGACCCGCGTTCCGGCGAGGTTGCCGTTGCTGATGGTCGTCTCCGTGCGCGCGCAGTCACCGGTCATGGTCGCGATGTCGGCGCCGATGTCACGCGACTGCGTGGTCACCAACTCGACGAGCCCGCCGAACGAGGCCTGCGCCCCGAGTACCGCCGAGTTCGCCTCGTTCAGGGTGGGATCGAGTCGTGCATCGGCGGTGGGCCGGCACTGCGGCGGGGAGACCTCAGTGGCGTCGGAGGCCTTGAGCTGCGACGCGTTGGCCTCGACGAGCTGCGCGACCGACAATTCGGTGGCGGTGAATCCGACCGGCAGCGCCGACGGGTCGAGCAGCAGATCGGCAGGTGCGAGCGCGGACTGCGCGACACCCGTCGGGCCGCCGCCACACGCCATCATCACCGCCGCGCACAAGGCCAGCACCACCGCCGGCCCCGCCGCTCTCCCCCTGCGCCCATGAGCGCGAAGCACACGCACGCGGGTCACCGTACCCTGAAGTGCGCTCTGCCCACGATCGCCGGTGATCTCCGGTCCGCGTCGGGGCGGCGCGGCCATCGGGAACGGCGGAGGTGTGTGCGGTGACCAAAAGTTATGCCGGAGCTCGGACATATGTCGGCTCACGGCTGCGTCAGCTGCGTTCGGAACGTGGTCTGTCTCAGGTGACACTGGCGCACACCCTGGAGATCTCGCCGTCCTACCTCAACCAGATCGAACATGATGCGCGGCCGCTGACCGCCACGGTGCTCGCCCGGATCACCGAGACCTTCGGAGTCGACGCCGGGTTCTTCGATTCCCAGGACGATGTGCGCCTCGTGGCGGAATTGCGGGAGGTGCTGCTCGACGACGACGTGGCGGCCGCGTCCACCTCGCTCGATCCCCAGGAGATCAGTGCGATGGTCGCCGTGCATCCCGAGATCGCCACCGCGATGGTCAATCTGTACCGGCGATACCGCAACTCCACCGATCAGCTCGCGGCGGCCACCGACGAACGTGGTGACCGGTCGATGCGCGGCGCGATCACCGCACCGCATGAAGAGGTGCGTGACTACTTCTATCAGCGCCGCAACTACATTCACGAACTCGACGTCGCCGCCGAAGAGATGACCACGCGTATGCGCATGCACACCGGAGACGTGCGCCGCGAGATCATCGACCGGCTGGAGAAACGCCACGGCGTCACCGTCGTCCGCCGCGTCGATCTCGGCGACTACGTCCTGCACCGCTTCGATACCGAGACCGGGCGCCTGGAGGTGTCGGCGGCGCTGTCCTCAGGGCAGCGGGCCTTCAAACTCGCCACCGAACTGGCGCTGCTCGAATTCGGCGATCTCATCGGCGAACTCGTCGAAGCCGGCACGTTCACCAGCGACGAGGCGCGCTCGCTGGCGCGGTACGGCCTGGCCAACTACTTCGCTGCGGCCGCCCTACTGCCCTACCGTCAATTCCATGGCGCCGCAGAGGATTTCCGCTACGACATCGAGCGACTGTCGGCGTTCTACGCGGTCTCCTACGAGACGATCTGTCATCGTCTCTCGACGCTGCAGCGACCCAACCTGCGCGGCATCCCATGGTCGTTCGTCCGTGTCGACCGGGCCGGAAACATGTCAAAACGGCAGTCGGCGACCGGGTTTCACTTCTCGTCGTCCGGCGGCACCTGCCCGTTGTGGAATGTGTACGAGACCTTCGGCTCGCCGGGCAAGATCCTGACCCAGATCGCCGAGATGCCCGACGGCCGCGAATACTTCTGGGTGGCGCGCACCGTCGAACGCCGCGCCGCGCGCTTCGGTCAGCCGGGCAAGACGTTTGCGATCGGGCTGGGTTGCGAACTGCGCCATGCGGCCCGCGTCATCTACTCCGATGGCCTCGAGATCGGGCCGCAGGCCCGCATCACCCCGATCGGCGCCGGCTGCCGCGTCTGCGAACGCCAGAATTGCGCGCAGCGCGCGTTCCCGTCGCTCGGCACCCCACTCCGATTCAACGAACACGGCAGCAGCATCTCGCCCTATATGGCACTCTGAGTTCGCCGAGCGGGTCTTTCCGAACCCGCATTCGGACAACGGCGTCGGGAGCCAGCCATGCGAACGGGAGTCAACCGTGCAAGCGGCGTGATCGTGGCGGTCACCGTCATGGCGCAACTCGCCGCCGGGATACTCGTGTGGTCCTCGGCGGGCGCCGAGCCGCCCGAGATGACGGCCGTCCCACCGCAGGTCCCGCAGGCGATCGATGGCGCGGTCCCGCCGCCGCCATTCCCGCATCTGACCCGGATTCCGCCGCGTGCGGTGGCCCCCGGACTTCCGCACCGGCTTCAGGAATTGCGTGCCGCCGCACTGCCCGATCCCACCGGTGACCCCTTCTTCGACCACTGGCCGGCCGATCTCGATCACCGCGCACCGGGAACGATCATCGCCACCCGCGACGTCACCGACCCCGCGGCGCTCCTGGTCACCGCACCCATCCGCTCGGCCCGACAGGTCAAGTTCGCCACCCGCGACGCCGTGGGACGGCCGGCGTTCGGCACGGCGACCATCCTTGTGCCGCGCCAGGACTGGCACGGCCGTGGTGCCCGCCCGATCCTGGTCAACAACCTCCCCATCGACGCGCTCGGTGCTGCATGCACGCCGGGAATGACACTGGCACACGGACTTTCCATCGCCACGGGGTTCACCGACTTCTTTCCGCCGAGCACCCAGCTCGCACTGGCTCGTGGCTACTCGGTGATCGTGCCCGATCATCAGGGTCCGCGCATGGCGTATGCCGAGCCGACCACGGCGGGACACATCATCCTCGATTCGGTGCGGGCCGCCGACGCGCTCGACCACCGGGCATTCGGGTCGAGCCGAATTGCGATGACCGGCTATTCCGGCGGCTCGATCGCCACCAACGGGGCCGCCAAACTGCTCGGCGAGTATGCGCCGGAACTGTCACCGCGATTCGTCGGCGCCGCCATGGGCGGCGTTCCCGCCGATTTCCAGATGCTCGTCGGCAGCATGAACGCCAACCTCGCCACCGGACTCTTCCACGCCGCGACCTTCGGTATCGCCCGGGAACGCCCGGAGGTCCTCGCCCTGGCCAACCATGCGGCACAGTGGATTGCGACGTCGCCGCTGAAGAACGTGTGCGTCGTCCCCGAGGCCGTCGCAGGTGCGACGTTCATGCCGATGCAGTTGATGTCCTCGGTCCCCGATCCGTTCCATTCGCCGGTGGCACAAGAGATCTACCGCGTCACCAAGATGGCCGATCGGCGTGCCGACGTGCCGCTCTACATCTACAACGGCACCCAGGAATGGTGGATCCCCGCGGCCGGCGCGCGCAACCTGTACCGCGAGCAATGCCGGTTGGGCGCGAACGCGACCTACCGGGAGGTGTTCGGTGAACACCTCAGCGCCGCGGTGCTCGGCTATCCCGACGCGCTCAGCTGGCTCGACCAACGGCTACAGGGGATCCCGGCCCACAACGACTGCCCGCGGTGACCGTACGCGCTCCCGCTCAACCATTTGCTTCCCGCTCGACGAGATCGTCGAGCGGGAAGCAAATGAGTGAGCGGGAAGGTCAGTAGACGAGTACGCGCACGTTCTCCGCCACACATGCCGGCTTGTCGACGCCCTCGATCTCGACGGTGTTGCGGACCACCATCGTCACGCCTTTCGGGCCTTCCTCGACGGAGGTGATCACCGCATTGGATCGGATCCGGGAGCCGACGGGCACCGGGTGCGGGAAGCGGACCTTGTTCAGGCCGTAGTTGATCACGAGTTTCGGCCCTTCGACGGTGAAGATCGAGCCCGCCAGCCCGGGCAGCAGCGACAGGGTCAGGAAGCCGTGTGCGATCGGGGCGCCGAACGGGCCGGCGGCCGCGCGTTCGGGGTCGACGTGAATCCACTGATGGTCGCGCGTGGCGTCGGCGAACTGGTTGACGCGTTCCTGGGTGATCTCCAGCCATTCCCCCGACCCGAGGTCCTCGCCGATCGCGGCCTTGATTTCCTCCAGAGAACCGAACGAGCGTGGTGTGATGGTCGCCATAGTTCCCGTAGTCTACCGTGAGGGCATGAGCAGCCCTCGGATCGCTCCCGGTGGACTCCGCGACCTCGGCCCCGTCAATTGGGCTTTCGCCCGGATCGCCGGGCGCGTCATGGGAGTCGCCGACCCCCACATCTTCTCCACCCTGGGCCGCAGCCGCGGACAGTTTCGGGCCTGGCTGCACTTCGGGGCGCGGCTGATGCCCTTCGGGGCACTGTCGCGCAAGGACTCCGAGATGGTGATCATCCGGGTCGCCCATCTGCGCGGATCGCAGTACGAGCTCGATCACCACCGACGTATCGGCAAGCGCGCCGGTCTCACCGACGACGACCTGTCCCGGATCATCGAGGGCCCCGACGCCGGGTGGGGCGATCGGGAACGGGCCATCCTGCGGGCCGCCGACGAATTGGTGACCACGTCCGACATCAGCGATATCGCCTGGACCGCATTGCGCCGTCATCTCGACGAGCGGCGCACCATCGGCTTTCTGCTCCTCGTCGGCCAATACGACATGCTCGCCACCACCCTGCACACGTTGCGGGTTCAGCCCGACGTGCGCGCCTGACCGCACGATGCCGTCGTTCGCCGCGCACCTGATGCGCAATCCGTGGTTCTCGCGCATCTACGAACGGGCGTGGCGCCCGGTGTTCACCCGCGGGTTCAGCCTCGGCAGTACCGAGACCACCGACTACGACACCGCACTTCGGGCCTACCTGTGCCGGCCCGGAGAGCGGATGGTCCTCGACATCGCCTGCGGGCCCGGCAATTACACGCGTCGCATCGCCGACGGACTCACCGGCACCGGACGGGCCGTCGGCGTCGACTCCGCACCGTCGATGCTGCACACCGCGGTGGCCACCAACGCCGCCTGCCCCGCGACCTACCTCCGCGTCGACGCACACGCGATCCCCTTCGCCGACAACACCTTCGACGAAACCCTTTGCCTGGCTGCGCTCTACCTCATCGACAACCCGCTGCCCGTGCTCGACGAGATGCTGCGGGTGACGCAGCCCGGCGGGCTGATCGTGGTGTTCACCTCGGCGCCGGGACCGGTGGCGGCATTACCCGGCGTATCCACCCTCGCGACCCTCGGCGGGTTCCGGATCTTCGGCCGGGACGAGATCACCGGTGCGCTACGCCGCTTCGGCGCCGAGCACATCGAGCAGATCGTCATCGGCGAAGGCCAGTACGTGCTCGCACGTAAGCCCTAGATCGCGCGATAGTCGCGTATGCTCATCCGGTGCCCGCGGCGCTGCGGCCACACCCCGTGGAGTCCGATCATCCGGATGACCCGATAGCGGTGTCCCGCATAGGGTTCGAGTAATTCGAGCATGCGCGCATCGTCGACACGCTCGCCGATGAGGGTCTGCCCGACCAGCGACGGGATGTGAAAGTCGCCGACGGGTACGGCATCGGCGTCGCCGACGGCCCGCCCCCGCGTCTCGGCGACCGTCCACGGGCCGACCCCACGCAGCACGTCGAGCCGGTCGGCATGCCGCTCGACGTCGATGGAGCCGGCGCCCCGGATGGTACGCATCCGCACGGGTTCGGCACCGCTTCGGTGCCACTCCCACACCGGGATCGAGGCCCACAGCGGTTGCGGCGGCGGCACCCGCATGTCGTGCGGAACGGGCCCGGGCGCACGAGAACCGAAGCGCTGCAAGAGATACCGCCACGCCCGAAAGGCCTCGGCGCCGACCACCTTCTGCTCGAGGATCGCCGGCACGAGCGCTTCCCAGACGCGTCCGCTCGAACCGATCCGCAGGCCGGACGACCGCGCGGCCAGTCCGGCGACGACATCGTCATGGATCGGCATGTCCTCGGGCGTGTCGTCGGCGCCGAGCATCGCGGGCAGCGCGTCGAGCAGCCAGTCGGCCCCGTCGCCCCATGCACGGCCCACCACATGATCGAACTCGACGCGCACGGTCAGCGTGCCCGGTCCATCGGGAGTGTGGATCGCCCGCCACACCGACCCGTCGCGGCCGTAACGGAAGGCAGGATCACCGCTGCCCCGCCGATGCAGCCCCAGGGTCGCCCGCAGATCGATGGCTGCCGGCGGAGTCCACGCCCGGGTGCGCTCGCTGGTCATCGCCTGCGAGTCTAGCCGCGCCACCTGGCGCGACCGGCCCCGCCGCAGACCCGCCGCGACTGGGGTTGGCCGAGCCCACACCCTCGCCGGGATCATTCACGACGCCTGAGTGCTTCGGCCCCTCGAATGACCGACCGTCACCGTCGGTCGGCGGGGCAGATAAGGTCTCTCGACGACCGGGTTTTCCCCGGTCCGGGCAGAGGGGGAACGAATCCGATGCGCACCACACTCGTCCGCGGTTGCGCCGCCGCCGCGTCCACGGTTGTCTCGGTGATGCTGATCACCGGGTGCACGACGACGGGCACACCCGTGGCCGTCGACGGGGCCGGTGCCACGTCGACCGGGGCATCATCGACGGCGACGCCTACCGGTGACGTGGCCAAGGTGAAGAGTCTCGCGCTCACCGCCGCCGATCTACCTCCCGGGTTCACGTTCACGCCACTGCCCGAAGATCAGTTCCGGAAGGCGGTGACCCAGTCCGGCAGTTTTCTCCGCGACGCGACGATCACCCCGCCGGCGTGCGCCAATCTGCAGAAGCTGCCCGACGTGGACCCCGCCCAGCTCGGTGGCGCGGTGGCCACCGCGCCCGGCGGCGACGGCCTCGTCGAGGGTCTCGCCGCGCGACCTGCCGACATCGCCGCCGCCCGGACCGCGGCGACCGGGCCATGCAAGAACTTCACGATCCGCCTCAACTCCGGCCCCACGGCGGGCAGTGCGACCGCCGCGACGAGCACGCTGCTCCCGGCCCCCGCGACCCGGGCCGACCCGCAGGACGTGCTGATGCTGCGACAGGATCTGAAGGTCTCGACCGACGGGCAGACCGTCAACGTCGTCTCCTACTCCGGTGTCGCATCGGTGAAGGGTTACAACGTCTCGGTCGTGGCCGGCCCGGGAAGACCCGGCGCCACCCCCGACGACGCCGCATTCCGCCAGTTCTTCACCGCGGCGGTCAACAAGGTGGCCGCCCAGGGGTGACCGGGCACCCGCTCGTCAGAGATTGATCATGTGCCCGATCGCGCCGTGGAAGGTTTCCTGCAGCGCCTCACTCAGCGTCGGGTGGGTGTGGACGTTGCGGGCGAGTTCACGCGCGGTCAGATCCCACTTGTGTGCGAGGGTCAGCTCCGGCAGCATCTCGGAAACGTTGTCGCCCACCAGATGTCCGCCGAGCAGTTCCTCGGTCTCGGAGTTGGTGAGGAGCTTGACGAAGCCGGCGGTCTCACCGAGCCCCTGCGCCTTGCCGTTGGCGCTGAACGGGAACGTCGAGACGGTGACGTCGTAGCCCTCGTCCTTGGCCTGCTGTTCGGTGAGCCCGAACGAGGCCACCTGCGGCTGGCAGAACGTGGCGCGCGGCATGAAGCGGTAGTCGCCGAGCGTCATCGTCTCCGCGCCCGCGATGGTCTCGGCGGCCACCACGCCCTGCGCCTCGGCCACGTGCGCGAGCTGCAGCTTGGCCGTCACATCGCCGATGGCGTAGATGCCGTCGACGTTGGTGCGCATGTGGTCGTCGATCGCGATCGCGCCACGATCGGTCAGTTCGACGCCGGCCTTGTCGAGACCGAAGCCCTCGACGCGCGGAGCGAAGCCGACCGACATCAGGACCTTGTCGACGGTGAGCTCGCCGTCGGCGTCCTTGGCATCCTTGTAGCTGACGGTCACGCTGTTTCCGTTGTCGGTGACGGTCTGCACCTTCGTGGAGGTCAGGACCTTCACGCCGAGCTTCTTGTACTCCTTGGCGATGGCCTTGGAGACGTCGATGTCCTCGTTGGGCAGCACGCGGTCGAGGAACTCGACGATGGTGACATCGACGCCGTAATTGGCGAGCACGTAACCGAATTCCATGCCGATGGCGCCGGCCCCGACGATGACGATCGACTCGGGCAGTTCACGGGTGAGGATCTGGGTCTCGTAGGTGACGACGTTATCGCTCAGTTCGACGCCGGGCAGCAGCTTGACCGTCGAACCGGTGTCGATGATGACGTTGTCGAAGGTGATCTCGCGGTCGTCGCCGTCGGCGCCCTTGACCCGGATCGTCTTGGCGTCGAGGAACACGCCATAGCCGTCGATCTCGGTGATCTTGTTCTTCTTCATCAGGAAGTGGACACCCTTGACGATGCCATCACTGACCTTGCGGCTGCGGTCGAAGGCAGAGCCGAAGTCGAAGCTCACCTCGCCCGTCATCCCGAAGGTCTTGGCCTGATGGTTGAAGATGTGCGCGAGCTCGGCATTGCGAAGAAGTGCCTTCGACGGGATGCAGCCGACGTTCAGACACACACCGCCCCAGTACTTCTCTTCGATGACGGCGGTTTTCATGCCCAGCTGGGCGGACCGGATCGCGGCCACATACCCACCTGGACCAGCACCCAGGACAACTGTTTGGAAGTGTTCAGCCACGGTCACCACCCTACGACCACGCGGCACACCGGCGCAGAGCGTCCCCGCTACTGGCCGGTAACCCCGACCGTTTCACACAGTGATTGAATCGGTGATGGAGCTGTGCTTTGATCGGTACCCATGGCACCGACGCGCCCGCAGATCACCCGGGAGCACCTGCTCGCCACCGCCGAGCGGCTGTTCCTCACCGAAGGGTTCGACACCGTATCGGTGCGGGCGATCTGCTCGGCCGCGGCAGTCAACCCGGCCGCCGTGCACTATCACTTCGGGTCCAAGGAAGATCTGATCGCCGCGCTGCTGGAGGAACGGCTGGCACCGCTGTGGGCCGATCAGCTCGATGCCGCGGAGTCCGTGCGCCGCGATGTTGCCGGCCTCGTCGCCGTCGTCGTCGCCCCCTTGATCCGACTGCAGAACGATCCGGTCGGGCATCTGCATCTGCAGTTGCTGGCACGCTTCGTCGACGCACATCCCGACGCCGCGTGGTCGCGTCCGTGGTTTCGTCTCGAGGACTGGGCGGACCTACTGACCGAGCTGGTGCCGGACCTCGACCGGCGCACCGCACGCAGACGCTGGGGGCTGGCATTCACCCTCGTCCTCACGCGTTTCGGCGCGCAGCGGCGGCTGTCGGAGGATGCGATCGCGGCACTGAGATCCTTCGTCATCGCCGGACTCGGCGCACCGGTCGCCGGGGATGATCGATGAACACCCCCATTCGGTCCGGTACCCCCGATCCGTTTGCGCCTGCACGGTTGGGGCCGTTGCACCTGCGCAACCGGCTCATCAAGAGCGCCACCTTCGAAGGCCGCACCCCCGATGCCCTCGTCACCGACGACCTGATCGACTTCCATCGCGAGGTCGCCGCGGGTGGGGTGGCGATGAGTACCGTTGCCTACTCTGCGATCTCGCCCGAAGGTCGCACCGACCGCCGTCAGATGTGGTTGCGACCCGAGGCCGCGGGAGGGCTGACGCGACTCACCGACGCCATCCACGACGAGGGCGCCCGCGCCGCCGCACAACTCGGACACGCCGGGCCGGTCGCGAACTCGGCGTCCAATCGCGCGAAAGCGCTGGGACCATCGAGGATTCCGGCGCCGATGGGGATGTCGATGACCCACGCACTCGACGTCGACGACATCGCCGGACTACGCGCCGCATTCCGGCGTGCCGCCCGGATAGCTGTCGACTCCGGGTTCGATGCACTCGAAATCCATTGTGGCCACAACTATCTGATCAGCTGCTTTCTCTCCCCGCTGCTCAATCGGCGCCGTGACGCCTACGGCGGCTCGCTGATCAATCGCGCCCGGCTGGCCCGCGAGGTGTGCGAATCGGTGCGCGCCGAGGTCGGCGATTCGGTCGCGGTCTGGGCCAAGCTCAACATGTTCGACGGGGTCGGTGCCGTAGGTGCACCACCGGGAAGGTATCGGGGATTCAACGTCGACGAGGCGTGCGCGGTGGCGCAACTGCTCGAGTCCGACGGTGTCCTCGACGCGATCGAACCCACTGCGGGCAGTTCACTGCTCAACCCGATGTACCTATTTCACGGGACGGCTCCCCGCCGGGCGTTCGCCGACGCCTTCACCGGTCCGATGCGCTGGGGACTCAAGGCCGCGGGCCCGGTCTTCTTGAAGCACTACGCATATCGCCCCGGCTACCTGCTCCCGCTGGCGCGGCGACTCCGCGAGGCGGTCGATCTGCCGATCATCCTGCTGGGCGGGATCACCGACCGCGCCGGCATGGACTCCGCACTGGCGGACGGCTTCGACTTCCTCGCCATGGGGCGTGCGCTGCTGCGCGAACCCGATCTGCCACAACGGATTCGTGCGGACCCGTCGACGGCGTCGGCGTGCATCCACTGCAATCTGTGCATGCCGACGATCTACACCCGCACTACATGTCCGCTCCGGGAAGACGCGTCGACGTCGACGGATCGGTACGACATCGATCGCGGTTTCCGAGAGTAATGTCTACCGATTGGCGAGCCCGCGGAAGACCCGTTCACACCGACCCGTGGGACTCCTGGAAATCGACGACCGCTTCGCCATGGTCGCGCGCCCACCGGTTCAGCATCTCGATGGGCTCGACGAGGGTGCCACCGAGTTCGGTCAACGCGTAGCGGGCATGCTCGGACTCCTGCGTCCGGGACACCAATCCGTAGCCCTGCAGCTTCCGCAAGGTCTGTGTGAGCACCTTGCGGGAGATGCCCCCGACCATCTCGACGAGTTCACCGTGGCGGTGCGGCTCCTCGCGCAGCGCGAAGATCACCAGAAACGACCACTTGTCGGCGATGATCTCGACGGCCAGACGAGCCGGGCAGTCGGTGAGCAGTGCATTCGGGGCCGATGTTTCCACAAGATCGAAGGTACCGACAGGTAACAGGGCGATTCGTAGCGTTGCATGCGTGCGGTCGTTCACCGACCGCACTGCCACCACAGATCACACCGATCGGAGCTGTCATGCCACGAGTTGTCGTATTCGACGAAACCGGGAATCCGGATGTCCTGCACATCGTCGACGAGCCCGCTCCCGACCCCGCACCCGGCGAGGTGCGCATCAGGATCGAGGCCATCGGGCTCAACCGACTCGATCAGATGATGCGCACCGGCACGTATCCACGTCCGTTCCACCTGCCCGCCCGCCTCGGGTGCGAGGGCACCGGCGTCATCGACGCCGTCGGCGACGGGGTCGAGGGCTGGGACGTCGGCGACCCGGTCATCGTCGCGGCGCTGGCGACCATGGAGGTCAACGGTACGTATGCCGAGTACGTCACGTTGCCGGCAAGTGCGATCGTCGCCCGCCCGGACGGCCTCGATCCCGTACACGCGGCCGCACTGTGGGTGGCGGGATCCACCGCGTACGGCGCCCTTGTCGAGAAGGCCCGGATGCGTCCGGCCGACCGCGTCCTGATCACCGCTGCATCCAGCGGCGTCGGGCTCGCCGCGATCCAGGTGGCCAATCAGATCGGCGCGGTCCCCATCGCCGTCACCCGCCACGGCGCGAAGCGCGAGGCACTCCGGGCGGCCGGGGCCGCGGCGGTCATCGCCACCGACGAGGAGGATCTGCACGAATCCGTCGAACGCCTCACCGGCGGGGCGGGCGTCGACATCATCCTCGACTCCGTGATGGGTCCGGGACTGTCGGATCTCTCGCAAGCGGCGCGCCCGGGCGGCACGTTCGTCGCGGTCGGCTGGCTCGATCCGCGGCCCGCGTCCTTCCCCGCCAACGGTCCGCTGACCATCTATCGCTACGTGGGTTTCGAGCTCCTCCTCGACCCCGCGGCGGTGGCGCGTATCGCGGCCTTCCTCGGCGCCGGACTGCGCAGCGGCGCAATCACTCCCGTGATCGATTCGGTCTACACCCTCGACGACGTCGCCGAAGCACATCGCCGCCTCGACGCCGCCGACGGGATCGGGAAGATCGTCGTCACCGTGTGAACGCCCGCGATCACTGCCGGAGATGTTGCGCCAGAAAGCGTCCGGTCACCGAATCGGGATCGTCGGCCACCTCATCGGGCGTGCCGGTGGCGACGATCCGACCACCGTCGTCGCCGCCGCCGGGACCCATGTCGATGACGTGGTCGGCGTTGGCGATCATGTCGAGATCGTGTTCGATCACCAGCACCGTCGCGCCGCGGTCGGTCAGCCGGGTGAGAACGTCGAGCAGGGTGCGCACGTCGAGCGGATGCAGACCCACACTCGGCTCGTCGAGAACGAAGAGCGCGTCGTCCTGCTTGCGGTGCAACTGATTGACGAGTTTGAGTCGTTGGGCCTCACCGCCGGAAAGGGCCGGCGTCGCCTCGTTGAGGGTGAGGTAGCCCAGGCCCAGTTCGTCGAAGGCGCGCAGCCGCCGCCGCACCCGCGACAGGCCGGACACCATCTCGAGCGCGTCGCGCACGGTGTGGCACAGCAATTCCGGCAGCGAGGCACCATAGCGGCGGAAGTCGTTGGCGCGCGGTGCATATCGGGTGCCGTCGCAGTCGGGGCAGACGATGTCGACGTCGGGCAGGAACTGCACGTCGAGGGACACCTCACCGGTTCCGTCGCATCGCGGGCAGGCGAGGGACCCGGTGTTGTAGGAGAAGTCCGATGCGGTCAGCCCGGCCGCGCGGGCAGCCTCGGTGCCGGCGTACGCGTCGCGCAGATCGTCCATCACCTTCGAGTACGTGGCGACGGTGGAACGGACGTTGATCCCGATCGGCGTCGCATCGACGACATGTACGCGAATACCCTTGTCCGACAGGCCTTCCGGCATGCCGATCGCTCGTACGTGAGCGGGCATCCGGCCGCCGGCGGTGGAGCGGGCACCCACGGCGGGCACCAGGGAGTCGAGGACCAGGGTCGTCTTGCCCGAGCCCGACACGCCGGTCACCGCCACGAGCCGGCCACGCGGGATGTCGACCGACAACGGGTGCACGGTGTGGATGGCATCGGTCTCGAGATGGATGCGGCCGAGATCGAAGGTGTCGGCGGCACTGACCCGGTCGCGGACGACGACGGGCTCGGTGCCCGAGAGGAATCCGGCCAGCCGGGAGTCCGGCGCCGCTGCCAGATCGTCGGTGGTTCCGGCGGCGATGACGGTGCCGCCGTCGGTGCCCGACCCGGGCCCGATCTCGACGAGCCATTGGGCACGCCGCAGGATCTGCACGTCATGGTCGACGAAGACCACCGAATTGCCGTCGACGAGAAGGTCGTCCATCACCCCGAGCAGGCCCTCGATGTTGGCGGGATGCAGCCCGATCGACGGTTCGTCGAGCACGTAGAGCACTCCGGTGGTGCGGTTGCGCACCGCGCGCGCGAGTTGGACTCGTTGCCGTTCCCCGGTGGACAGGGTGGCCCCGGCCCGATCGAGGGTGAGATAGCCCAATCCCAGCTCGACCAGCCGCTGCGCCATGCCGAGCAGCGTGTCGACCAATCCCGTGGCCATTCTCTGCATTTCGTCGGGCAGGGTCGGTGGTACCCCCGGCGCCCACGCGAGCACATCGTCGAGCGACAGAGCGGTCACGTCGGCGAGGTTGCGGTCCCCGATCCGCGGAGCGCGGGCGGCAGCGCTGAGCCGGGTGCCGTGACAATCCGGACACGTTCCCTCGGTGAGGAAGCGGCTGACGCGCGACAGCCGCTTCTCGGTGTCGGCTCGTCGGAGTTCCTCGGTGACGGTCAAACGTGCGTTGCGGAACGTGAAGTCCAGGTCGTGGACACCCTTGCGGGAGGCAAAGGTGATGTGCTTTTTCTCCGCCGGCCCGCCGAGCACGATCTGCCGCTCGTCATCGGTGAGATCCCGCCACGGCACGTCGGTCCGTACGCCGAACTCGCGGGCGATCGTCGGCTGCACGTTGAACCCGAACATGTTCCACGGCACCACCGCCCCTCCGTCGAGGGTCTTGGAGTCGTCGGGTACGAGCGCGGCATCGTCGACGGTGCGTACGACGCCGGTACCCGAACACCTCGGGCAGGCGCCGGCGGAGTTGAAGGCGAGCGCCTCCGCGCCGGGCGCGTCGACCTGCGCGCCGCATGTCGGACAGAAGAACGGTACTTCGGCCGCAACATCGATGGTCGGCGGCACCCGGTGACCGTTCGGGCACACATGTGAAGCCAACCGCGAGAACATCAGCCGTAGTACGTTCAGCAGTTCGGTGGACGTACCGAACGTCGAACGCACCCCCGGGACACCGGGCCGCTGCCGGAGGGCGAGCGCCGCCGGAACGTGTTCGACCGAATCGACCGCAGCGCGCGGCGCCTGCGCCATCCGGCGGCGGGTGTAGGTCGACAATGCCTCGATGTAGCGGCGCGATCCCTCCGCGTACAGCACACCGAGCGCAAGCGAGGACTTTCCCGATCCCGACACCCCGGCGACGCCGACCATCATCCGCAAGGGGATGTCGACGTCGACATCGCGCAGGTTGTTGACGCGGGCGCCGCGTACCGCGATCCGGTCGGGGGCCGGTGGCCGGTCAGCAGATCTGCTCACCCGATCCAGGGTATCGGTGCGCCGCCACTCATATCGGGATCGAACGGCACGCGCGGGTAGGTTGACGGGGTGACCGACAGCGCAATCTCGTCCGGCGATCCCTCAGTCGACCCCTACCTGTGGCTCGAGGATGTCACCGGCGATGAGTCGCTCGCCTGGGTGCGCACCCACAACGAGCCGACGATCGATGAGCTCACCGATTCCGACCGGTTCGCCGAACTGCAGGCACAGTCCCTCGAGATCCTCGACACCGACGACCGCATCCCGTACGTGCGCCGCCGCGGCGAATTCCTGTACAACTTCTGGCGCGATGCCACACATCCGCGCGGACTCTGGCGCCGCACCACCCTCGAGCAGTACCGGACCGACACCCCGGACTGGGATGTGCTCGTCGACGTCGACGCGCTCGCGGGCGCCGAGGACGAGAACTGGGTGTGGAAGTCGGCGAGTATGAACTGGCCCGACTTCGACCGCGCACTCGTCTCGATGTCACGCGGTGGCGCCGACGCGGCGGTCGTCCGCGAATTCGACGTGCCCACCCGCGCCTGGGTCGACGGCGGCTTCGAGCTGCCCGAGGCGAAGTCGTCGATCTCCTGGATCGACCGTGACACCGTCTATGTGGGAACCGATTTCGGTGTACAGCCAGATGGTGCGGGGTCACTCACCACATCGGGATATCCGCGGGTGATCAAGCGCTGGACCCGCGGCACCCCGCTCGCCTCGGCGCCGACGGTGTTCGCGGGAACTGTCGACGATGTCGCGGTCAGTGCCGGCTACGACCACACCGTCGGCCACGAACGGCATTTCGTGGCGCGCGCGACCGACTTCTTCAACGAACTCGCCTACGAGTTGCGGGACACCGAAACAGTACTGATCGACGTGCCGACCGATGCCGACTTCAACGTCCATCACGACGCGATGTTCGTGCGGCCGCGCTCGGCGTGGGAGGTCGGTGGCGTCGAGTACCCCGCAGGCACGCTCCTCGTCTTCGACTACCCGTCCTACCTCGACGGCGCACGCGAGCACACCGTGCTCTTCACGCCCGACGAACACACCAGCCTGCAGTCGTTCGCGTTCACCCGCTCCCATCTGATCGTGGCGACCCTGCACGACGTGCACACCGAGATCACGGTCCGCACCCTCGGCGACTGGGCGACGGTCGAGCAGCCCGGGCTGCCCGCGCTCGCGACGGTGTCGGTCCTCGACACCGACCCCGACGAGAGCGACGAGGTGTTCTGGTCGGCGACCTCCTTCACCGACCCACCGAGCCTGCTGCACGGCGACAGCGGCGCACCGGCCACCGTCATCAAGCAGGCCCCCGCGTTCTTCGACTCCGATTCGGTTGTCGCCGAACAGTTCTTCACGTCCTCCGACGACGGCACCGCGATCCCCTACTTCGTCGTCCGGCGTGCCGATGTCTCCACCGGCCCCACCCTCCTCTACGGCTACGGCGGCTTCGAGAACTCGTTGACCCCCGGCTATCTCGCCTTGTCCGGACGTAACTGGATCGAGCGCGGTGGCATCTATGTGATCGCGAACATCCGCGGGGGCGGCGAGTACGGCCCGAGCTGGCATACCCAGACCCAGAAGGCCGGCCGCCACCTGGTGTACGAGGATTTCGCCGGTGTGGCAAGGGATCTGGTACGTCGAGGGCTCACCACGCCGGCGCAGCTCGGTGCGCAGGGCGGGTCGAACGGCGGACTGTTGATGGGCGTGATGCTCACCCGGTATCCGGAGTTGTTCGGCGCGTTGGTGTGTCAGGTCCCGTTGATCGACATGCGCCGCTATCACCTGTTGCTGGCGGGTGCGTCGTGGATGGCCGAGTACGGCGACCCGGACGACCCCGACGAGTGGGCGTTCATCAAGGAGTACTCGCCGTATCAGAACGTCTCTCGCACGGCGAGCTACCCACCGATCCTGGTGACGACCTCCACCCGCGACGACCGCGTCCACCCCGGCCATGCCCGCAAACTCGTTGCGCGCCTGGAGGAGTACGGCCACGACGTGCGTTACTACGAGAACATCGAGGGTGGCCACGGCGGCGCCGCCGACAACAAGCAGGCAGCGTTCAAATCGGCGCTGGCCTACGAATTCCTGTGGCGCACCCTCGGTGCCGATCAGCCGACAGACGCGAATCCGGGTCAGCGGTAGACGATCACCGCGGCCGCGCGCACCGACCGCTGCCCGACGCGCAGCCCGGGACGAACCAGGTCGGCGACGGTGCGCCGCGCGGACTCGCCGGGCGCGTCGCGGATGTCGACGGCGTCCATGACGGCCGCATCGAAACCGTCTCCGGCGACCGGCACGACGAGCGTCCCGCCGCGCCCGGTGATCAGCCGGTCGAGCCCGTCGGCCAATGCCTCGAACGCCGCGCGGTCGGCCTCCTCGGCCGCCGATACCGCACACGTCCGGGCGTCGGCGTACAGGGCCAGCAGGTCGACGAGCAACGGAAGATCCGCACCGGCCTTCGCTTGCGCCGCCCGTGCCCGGTCCGCGTCGACCAGACGATCCAATGAGGTCGCCTGGCGTGCGAGCACCCGTCCGAGGTCGGTGATCTGTTCTTCGAGCCGGCCGAACTGCTCGGCGATATCGTTGCCTTCCGCGGTCATCCGGGTAGCGTAATCGACCCGCCGAGGCGCGGGCGATGCCTGCTCGCGGGACATCCGGCGCTGTTACGATCCCCGCCGTGGGCGTATACGGAATCGACCTGGGCACGACCAATTCGGCGATCGCGGCGATCGACCGGGACGGCCGGCCGGAGATCATCGGCGACTGGAACGGCGCGCCGACGACCCCGTCGGTGGTGCTGCTGCCCTCGGCACACGATCACCTCGTCGGCGAAGGCGCCCGCAGGCAAGCCCGACTCGACCCGGACAACGTGTGCGCACTGGTCAAGCGACGCATGGGCGAGGCCGATTGGCGCTTCGTGGCGCACGGGCAGAGCTGGTCGGCACCGGCGATCTCCGCGCTCATCCTGAAGGCACTGGCGTCGAACGCCGAATTCGCCGGCGGCAAGGTCGAACGGGTGGTCATCACCGTCCCCGCCCACTTCGGCGACGAGGAACGCCGCGCCACCATCGCGGCCGGCTCCTACGCTGGACTCGACGTCGCCGGGGTGCTCTCGGAGCCGATCGCGGCCGCACTGTCCTACGGCTTCACCCGCCTCACCGATGCGTTCGCGAAGACGATCCCCGACGAGACGGTCCTGGTCTATGACCTCGGCGGCGGCACTTTTGACGCGACGGTCATCGAGTTGGCCGACCGCCGTATCTCGGTGCTCGCCGTCGACGGCGACCATCAGCTCGGCGGCGCCGACTGGGACGAGCGACTGGCGCTGCACCTGTCGCGCCGGTTCTGCACCGAGCACCCCGACGCCGAGGATCCACTCGACGACTCGGCCGGATCACAATCGCTCATCCTGGCGGCCGAACGCGCCAAACATGAACTCAGCGAAGCGGAATCGACGTCGGTGATCATCTCGCACGACGGTGCACGTTCGGTGATCACGGTGACGCGCAGCGAGCTCGAGGACCTCACCGCGGGCCTGTTGACGCGCACGCTGGAGTTGACCGAGTCGTGTCTGGCCGGCGCCCGCACGCGCGGCGTGGGCCGCGTCGACCGGGTCTTGCTGGTCGGCGGATCGTCGCGGATGCCCGCGGTGGCACGCGAACTCGGCGCTCGGCTGCAGATCGTCCCGGAACTATCGGATCCCGACCTCGCGGTCGCCCGCGGCGCCGCCGTCTACGGGGAGAAACTCGAGATCGAACGTCTCGTCACCGCCGACCTACAGACCCGCGGCCGATTGGCTTCGCGCGGATCGCTGTTCGACGCCGACCCCACCGACGTCGACGCCGCCGCCACACGTGTGGCGGCCGCTTTCGGAATGCCGGTCGCCGGGGTACGCCGCATGCTGGAGATCAGCGTCGACACCGTCGTCTCGCGCGGCTTCGGAGTGCTGGCCGTCAGCAGCCGGACGGGCGATCTCGAGGCCAGTTGGCTGGTGCATCGCAATCAGCCGTTGCCGATTCGCGTGCAACGCTCGTTCGGCACCGTGCGCGCCGATCAGCGCCGCATCGAACTGACGGTCGTCGAACAGCTCGGCCAAGAGGCCTCGCCACTGCCACGCGATGCGAAGATGCTGATCGAGGGTGCCATCGAAGACATCCCGCCCGGCTACGGCGAGAACAGCGAGGTGCGAGTCACCTTCGAGATGGGATTCGACGGTGTGCTGCACGTCCGGATTCATCATGTCGAGGCGGATATGCCGTTGACCCTGACTACCAGAACCGGTGCGACGCTGTCGCAGGCGGAGGTCCGGCGTGAGCTCGACCAGGTCCACCGCAGCCGGCGACGGGACGGGTGAATCGCGGTGGAGCCCTTCGTACCCGACGACTATCGCAAACGGGTCCTCGCCCCGGTGCTTCGCCGCGGCGTCGAGTCCTCGGATTCGTTTGAGCTGTACGACATCCCGATCGAGGAGGCCGACGCACTCGCTGATGTCGAGGTGGCTTCGCGACTCGATGAGGTGTGGGCATTCTGGCAGAAGCAGCGCGATCACCCCAAATACCGGATTCTCGTCGAGCAACTCGTCGCCGAACATCCGGAGCGCAGCGCTCCGTTGCGCATCGGCTCGTCCCGGATTGCGTATGCGCGCGAGATTGCGGCTCGGCGTGGTGAACACGATGCGCAGCGATACCAGTTGCTCGACAACGCCATCGAGCGTCTCGTCGCTCGCCATGGCGGCATCCCGGAGAGCAAACGCGCCGGCCTCGACGAGATCGGGACGATGGGCGGCCTGAGCGCCGACGAGGTGGCCACCCGCCTACGCAGGCACCGTCTCATCCCGGACGTGCCCACCACCGCCGACCTCCCGGTGCCACCGGTCCCGGCTGCCCTTTCCGAACACAAACTCGCCCAGATCACCGAACTGCTGGCCGAATTCAGCCTGCGCCGTTCCGGGCCGCCGAGGCACACGCTGCTCGCGGTCCTCGACCTGAGCACCGATGACGCCGACGATCGCGCCGAGATCCGGGCACGCGCCGACGGATTTCGGCGCCGGGCACGCGAACTCCCGGCCGGACGGATGCGCGCGATCGTCGACGAACTGCTGATCGACGTCGACGAGATCCTCCTCGGGCCGGGCGACATCACCACCGCATACCTACGCTCGGTCACCGACCGGGCGGCCGATCACCTGCGCCCGCGCATCCGGGCGGCCATCCTCGTCGAAGATCGGCTCCACCCCGACGACCATCAGTTCATGCTGGACGAGGCGCGCGAACTGGGCCTCGGCACCCACAGCGCCCGTCGCCTGATCGCCGACATCGCCGCCGAGTACGGCGGTGCGGTCGATGACAGCCGCGCGGCCGCGAACACCGGGCCGCCGCCCCGCCCGGCACCGCCGACGACCGGGGACTGGCAACGCGAGCTTCGCTCGGCCCGGCAGGCGCTCAGAAAAGGACGCCTCGACGAGGCACGCCGCCGCTGTGAGCAGGCCCGCGCGTTCGCCGGCGACGACGCGGCGGCGCGCCGGCAGATCGATGCCGTCGCCGACGAGGCGCAGCGGTCCCAGACCGTTCCCGCATCTGCACCGGCACCCGCACCCGCACCCGCCACCATTGTGCCCCCGGCGAAGGTGCGCGTCGGCGTCGTCGACGGCACGGTGCGGGTGAGCTGGGACCCGTCGCCGACTGCGGGGGTGAGTTACCGGGTCACCCGCATCGAGCCGAACGGCCGGCGACAGGTCGTCGGCCGCACCCCGGTTCCCGAACTCGACGACGGCGGGGTCGGCGGGGCGCCCCCACCACCGGTGTACGAGGTCACCGCCACACGCGACGGCGTCCACTCCGAGCCGGTGATCTCCGGTATCACGCCACCGGCAACCGCCCGGGCGCCGGTCCCGACGTCGCAGGTCACCGGTGCGGCGCCGGCCGACGATCTGCCCGCGATCACCGACGTCGTGGTGACCGGTGGGCGGATACGGTTCACGTGGCCCGACGGGATCACCGAGGCCGTGATCGTCATTCGGTCGGATGCACCTCCGGAGCATCCGGCCGATCCGGCCGCATTCGCCAAGAAGATCACCAACACCCGCTACGACATCGACGGCGGTTTCCCGGTTCCCGGTACCGTCGCACGTCCCGGACACGTCGCCGTCGCGGCATGCCGGCGCGATGGGACCGGCACGCTGCGGGTGGCCACCACATTCGGACCGCACGCCCGCGCCGGCCTATGAATGTGCACCGGCGCGGCCGCGTCGCACTTCGCTAGGCTGGGCGCACCCGAACCGGACATCAGCGACATCCGACGATCCACCCCGAAGGCAAGATCCAACGGAAGCAAGAGGAGAACGAACTCCATGGGCATCGACTACACCAAACGACCGAAGACACCGGCGCCGCAACCGGCACCGCAGCCCACCCCGCAGCCGACTCCGCCTGCAGCGCAAGGTTATCCGGCCGGCCAGTCCTACCAGCAGCCGCCGGTGTCGCTGTCGAAGGTGACGTTGACCAAGTCGGCGCCGAGCGTGTCGCTGAGCAAGCAGGGCTCGGCGACCGGTCAGGTGCGCGTGAACCTCAACTGGACCGCGGGGTCGAAGGGCGGTCTGTTCAAACGCTCCGGCGGCATCGACCTCGACCTGGCATGCCTGTGGGAGTTCACCGACGGCAGCAAAGGCATCGTGCAGGCCCTCGGCAACTCCTTCCAGGCGCCGTATCAGGGTCGCCCGATCATCTGGCTCGACGGCGACGACCGCTCCGGATCGAATACCGGTGGCGAGAACATGTACATCGACCTGTCGGCGTCGAATCAGATCCGTCGCGTCCTGATCTTCGCCTACATCTACGAGGGCGCCCCCAACTGGGCGGCCGCCAACGGTGTGGTCACCCTGTTCCCGGCAAGTGGACCCCAGATCGAGGTGCGCCTCGATGAGGCCGACCAGGGCGCCATCTCCTGCGCGATCGCGCAGCTGGAGAATCGTGGCGGCGAGCTGGTCGTCAACCGCGAGGTGCGTTACATCCGCGGTTCACAGTCAAAGGTCGACGAGGCCTACGGCTGGGGCCTGAACTGGAAGGCCGGCCGCAAGTAGTCGCGCCCACACCCCGGCCCGGGCGGGGACGCGTCAGGCGGTGAACCGGGCGCGGACGGCACGCGCCGGGACCATCGGGTCCCACGGTTTGCCTACCCGGCCCCGGGTGATCGGGTACCAGGCCAGACCGATCAGCGCCGAACATGCGTGCCCGATGGCGGTGAACGTGAGATCGGTGACGAGCGGCAGCAGATAGAACGCCAGCGTGCCGACCAGGTACACCCACCGCCACGGACGCACGAAGTGATACGCGAGGACCGCCGCGACGGCGGCGAGGAAGTAACTGACCCCGACGTCATGGGTGTCGGTCAGCAGCGGACTTCGGAGCCCGTTGTCGATGGCCCACCGCAGGATGCCCTCGCTGACGTAGGTGGCGATGACGTGCGCGCTGAATCCGACCACGATGAACCGGGGGCTGCCCAGCCATCGTTCGGTGGGGATCACGAAGATGCAGAAGGAGATCAGGTAGGGCAGCCAGTAGGCGCCGTCGAGCCAGAAGAGACTGCTGACGAGGACCTGGAACGGGTCGTTGCCCAGGTTGGTGATGTTGGTCGAATGATGCCCCAGTACCCGGTCCAGATGCTGCGGCGACATCGAGTGCTGCAGGACCGTCGTGATGAACAGGATCACCAGCCACACACACGACACCGGCGCGGCGGCCAGGTGCGTTCCGATCCATCTGCACGAGCGGGTCAACCGACTCATCTCGATCCGCCCCCGTCCGTCGATCCGCCCAGTCCGTCCAGCCGCGTCTCAGCGAGCCGCGATCCGCACGATGACGCCCACCACGACGACGATCGCGCCGGCGACGGCGGCGATGATGGCCCACCAGGTCAAGTCGTTGGCCAGCGCGTCGGTCGCCGCCCGGGTCAGTGCGTTGCCGCTGCTGTGATCGGTGAACTGGTGGTTGATGATGGTGGGTGCGGCGAGTGCTGCCACCCAGGCGGCCAACGCGGCCAGCAGCGCACCGACGCCCAGCCAGGCGAGCACCGTGCCGCGTCGACGCGCCACCACGAGCGCCAGCAGCCCGGCGATCACCGCGAGCGCCGTGGCGCCGTAAGCGATCCACGTGATCTGTTGTCCCACTTTGTGATAGCGTCCCGCGGCGAGTCCGCTGCCCTGCGCCATCGGCACCTCGATGTGGGTGGTGCCGAGCGACGGCGTGAACGGTAGGTCCGCGTTCGTCAGCGCCCGTTTCACCATGTCGGTGATGTCGAGTTGCATCTCCTGCTCTGCGCCGGCCGGCGCCGGATCGAACAACCAGCCATGTTCCTGACGGACCAGGTCGGTGAAGTCGCCGGGGAAGTCGGGGCCCTGGGTGTAACGCTTGGCGACGGGCTTGATCAGCGTCGCCGCGCCGGGGAAGCTCACCCGCGAGGAGACCTGCTCGGTGATCTCGTCGGAGATGAAGGACTGGACGTCGGCGTCGTGGGCCAGCGGGGCGACGACGTCGACGAAGCCGTCCTCGTCGACCACCCGTTCCGACACCCACATCGACGACAGGGCGACGACGATGGCCGCCATCGCGATCAGCGTCGCAACCGCACTGAGAAACGTTCGCACCGGCACGAGGTTACCTGCACCCGGTGACCGCCGAGCGGCGCCGACACGGGTGTTGCGCCGTCACTCGTCGGCGATAGCGCGGGCGCGACCGACGATCAGCGGGTCGGGGCGGCCCACGAGTTCTTGGTTCTTGCCCTTGTAGTCGAACAGGCTCAGCACATGTCGCATCGCGTTGATGCGGGCGCGCTTCTTGTCATTGCTCTTGACCACCGTCCATGGCGCGGTGTCGGTGTCGGTGTTGGCGAACATCGCCTCCTTGGCGGCGCCGTAGGCGTCCCACTTGTCGAGGGAGGCGAGATCCATCGGCGAGAGTTTCCACTGCCGGACCGGATCGATCTGACGAATCGCGAACCGGGTGCGCTGTTCGAGCGGGCTCACCGAGAACCAGAACTTCACCAGGTTGATGCCGTCGTCGACGAGCATCTTCTCGAATGCCGGGACCTGTTCCATGAACTGCACGTACTGCTCGGAGGTGCAGAACCCCATCACCCGCTCCACTCCGGCACGGTTGTACCAGGAGCGATCGAAGAAGACCATCTCCCCGCCGGCGGGCAGATGCGTCACGTAGCGCTGGAAATACCACTCGGTGGACTCACGCTCCGAGGGCTTCTCCAGAGCGACGACGCGCGCGCCACGCGGGTTGAGATGTTCGTTGAAGCGCTTGATGGTGCCGCCCTTGCCTGCCGCGTCACGTCCTTCGAAGACGAGCAGATGGCGCTGTCCGGTCTGTTTGGACCATCTCTGCAGTTTGAGCAACTCGATCTGCAGCCGGCGTTTGGTCACCTCGTACTCGCGGCGGCTCATCCGCTCCTCGTACGGGTAGTCCTCACGCCAGGTGTCGACGACGTTGCGCTCGGGCAGAGTCAGCAGGACGGGGTCGTCGTCGTCATCGTCGTTCACCTCGAACTGCGTGGTGTCGTGCAAGTCGACGAGCGACTGCAGCGCCTCACGTCCGTTCAGCTTGCTGAAGTCGGGTCCCAGGGTTTCCAGATCGCGCAACTCGGTCACGGATCTACGATATGCCGCGCCCACCACCGTCGGGTGTCGAAGGGGTGAACAGCACCGTCCCGCCTCAGTTGTGCAGGTCGATCGCGCCGGACTTCACGCACACCTTTCCGGTGGTGGAATCCGCGGCGGCCGCGAAGCCGCCGGTGCACTGGACCCCGGGTTGGCCGGAGAAGGCCTGTCCGCCCCAGCCGCCGACGGCGACCGAATACCCACCGGCGCGGGCCTGTGCGATCGAGAGGGCCTTGGGGCCGGTCGTGATCGAGTACGAGGTGCCGTTGGTGGTGGCCCCGGCCAGTGCCGACGATCCGGGTTGCTGATTGATCGCATTGGCGTTGCCGCCGCGATCGGACACGGCCACCGCCGTGCCGCCACCGCTCTCCTGCGCACTCGCCCGACTGCCGGCGCCGGCCCGTGCGCCGCATCCGCTGGTGCCCTGGATTTGTTGTGTCTCATGGCCGTTCGCAGTATTACAGGTGACCGCGTGGGCATGACCACCGCCGAAGCCGAGACCCAAGATCGCGCCTGCACCACCTACCGTCACAACCAGTGCACGTACCGCAAACCTGTGGATCCGCAACGTAACTCGGCCTCCTCGCCGTATCGATTTCGGTGACCAGATGGTCAGACTGACCACAGCGTACCCCTTCACACGCGTTCGTAGGTCACGATCCGGCGCGTCGTTCGACCTCCGCGGTCAGTCCCTTCTTCGCGGTTTCGACGGCCGTCTTCTGGCCACGCTTGACGAGCATTCCCGGCAGCTTGACCTTGAGATCGATCTCCAGCTCGAATTGCACATGCGAGCCGTCACCCGAGGGTGTGACGGTGTACTTCCCGCGTTGTTCGGCGAGCATTTTCGACTCGACGAGTTCCCACGTGCACGAGTTGTCGGTCCAGGTATAGGCGACGGTCTGATCGTCGTTCACGCCGACCGCCGAGACGGTGATCGAGACCTGATCGGGAGTGCCGTCGTCGTGTTCGGAGATGATCGTGGCCGAGCGGTGCGGGCCGGACCATTCGGGCAGGGATTCCACGTCCAGGAGCACCTCCATCACCACCGATGGTGGTACGGCGACGTCGAATTCGGTTTTCGCAGAGACAGCCATGCCCAGAATCTACCGTGCTCGGGTTCGGCCCCGACAAAGAACCGCGCGGTTGGCGAGCGCGCCGGACGACGGCCGGTCAGCCCTCGCGATCGACCAGCGTCAGCGGCCACGCCTCATCGGGGATATCGCGGAGTCCGCACGCGATGTCGGTGGCGGTGAACCATCCGCGGAAGTGCAGGATCTCCCCGATCAGCGGGTTGCGCACGGTCGCATCGCAGCGGAACCGTTGATGTTGTTCATCCCAGCCCTCGATGTATTTCATCTGCGCCCCGAGCAGGCCCTTCATGCCCACCTTGGGTCCGCGGCCCAGCCACCGCATCGGACCGCTCTCGAGGAGGAGTTCGCCGGCCCGGGTCACCGACGGTTCGATCGGGTACAGCAGTTCCGGGCCGTCGCCGAAGTAGTCGACCAGTCCGGTATTGCCCGCCACGAGCAGTGAGTTGAGTTTTCGCGACCCCGAGGTGTAGTCGAAGCTGCGCAGCACGGCCAGACACTCACGTCCGAGCTCGTCGGTGTAGCAGTAGTGGCCCTGGGTGAACGGCACCATCCGGCTGGTCTTGGACGGCAGCGCGTTGCGTTTGCCGTAGTACCAGAAAAATGGTGGCGGCAGCGCCGAGGTGATGTAGACCGACTCGAGGATTCCGCTGCCGATCTGGGCCACGTTGGACGTCGAGTCGATGCTGTAGCGCCATGCGACGTTCGGATGCAGACGGTCGAACTCGGAGCCGAGGATATCCCGGTACACCGGCGTCATCGCCCCATCACCTCCCGCGTGTCTCCCCACGACGTGTTTGGCCAAAACCTACTATGTTCGGCTTCACAACGGCAGTCCGAGGTGTGCCCCACGCCATCGCCGGGGATATTCGCCCAGGATTCACGCAGCGTTCCCGGAAGATCGATCAGTGCGCTGCGGCGTCGTCGCAGAGTCGCGCGAGCTCGCCGATGACCTGGTCGAGGGGCTCGACGCTGCGCTGTGTCTGACACAGTCCCACGGCCCCCTCGATCCCGGCGACGACCAGGTTGGCCAGCGAATCCGCCCGGTCGGGGCTCACCCCTTCGGAGATCAGCCGCGCCGCGATCAGGTGCAGCCAGTTGCCGAAGATCGCGTCGGCCTCGTCTGCGACAGCGGGCTCGGATCGCCGGGCCAGTCCACCGGCAAGGATCGGACAACCGAACTGATAGTCGGTGGCCACCAGCATCCGGCGCCACACGTCGCCGATCCCGATGATCGTCGCCGCCGGCGAACCGGGATCCTGGCGACCGATACGGGTGGCGATGTAGTCACCCGCATATCGCACGGCCTCGGTCATCAGTTGGGTCTTGCCACCGGGAAAGTGGTGGTAGATGGAGCCACGCGGTGCGGAACTGGCGGCGATCACGTCGCCGATCGATGTCGCCGCGACGCCGTCGCGGCCGATGAGATCGGCTGCATGCATCACCATCCGCTCGCGCGGCCCCCCGTCGCGGGCCTGCGGTGTGACGATGTCGGACGCCTCGTCGCCCATCGGGCATCAGCTCCTATGTTGGCTTTGATGATCGGCAGGTTCACAATGCTGGGGTTCTATGCAACCATACATAATCATGACGACGTCAACGAGCTCCGCGGGGCCGGCCGATCCCACCGAGATGTCGGGCCTGGAACTACTTCGCGCCTGGCAGGCCGACCCCGACGACGACCGGCCGAGCATCGGGCGGCTCCTCGGTATGCGTCCGGTACGGATCGACGAGGGCGAGGTGCACTTCGCCGTGACCCCGAAGCCCGATTTCGCCAATCCCCTCGGCACCGTGCACGGCGGCATCTGCGCCACCCTGCTCGACTCGGTGATGGGCTGTGCCGTTCATACGACCCTGCCGGCCGGGGCCGGCTACACGACGCTGGAACTGAAGGTGAACTACATCCGGGCCGTCGCCCTCGACGCCGACGAACTCACCGGCGTCGGCACCGTCATCCACGTCGGCGGACGGACCGCCACCGCCGAGGGCAAGGTGTTCTCGGCCGATGGCAAACTCGTCGCGCACGGCACGACGACGTGCATCGTGTTCCGGTGACCGCCAGCGTCAGTTGAGCGGTATGCGCAACCAGGGGCTCGCCGGATCGCCGAGCAGCCGGCTCAGCACCGGTCGGGTGTGCGCGCACGATTCGTCGGCCGCGGCCGCCGGGTCGCGGCCCGCTTCGGCCGACGCCAGCGCACGCCCCCATTCGAACCCGGCCGCGAACGCCGACCAGTCGGCATAGGCCTGCTGGGCGCGGCGCCCCACCTCGGCCACGGCATTCCACGCCCAGGCCTCGGTGACGAAACCGGCACGGTGGCACATACGTACCAGATCGACGGCCTGAGCCAGCTCCCATGCCGACGTGCTCACCGGGAACCCCGGTGGCAGCGAGCGTGATCCGACGGCGACGCGGACGACGGAGTGGGCGCGAATCGGGTCGATGCCACCCGCCGCGGCCGTCACCGACTGCACAAGGCTCGCCTGGTTCGGCAGTCCGGTGCGGGGACCGCCCGCAGTGGCCTGCGCCAGTTTCGCCAGAATCAGGTCGTAGTCGGGGGTGATCATCCCGAGCGCCAGCAGTTCGACAGTGTCGACCGCCGACGCCGCATCGGTGACCGCCCACGCGCGTCGGATGACCTTGCGCAGGTGCCGGTCACCGTCATTCATCAGCAGATGATCAACCGGGTCGGCCGTCGACTCGAGAGAAAAGTATGCGCCACATGCCAATCCGCGCAATTGCTCGACGGTGCCCGGGTATCCCCACCATCGGATCGGGCTGGGCGGCGCGAGCGGTGGCGGCGGCGGTGGCGGCGGTGGCGGCGCCAGAGGTGGCGGCGGCGGTGGCGGCGCCAGAGGTGGCGCGGGCACCGGCACCTGCTGGTTCTGCAGCGCCGCAGCCAACTCGTCAACGAACTCGCGGCAGCACCGATACTGCTGGGCCGGGTCGGTCGAACCGGCGCGCGCGATCACCGCACCGGAACCGAAAGATGCAGCGTCGCCGAGCATTCGGGCGACGGTGACGGCCAGGCCGCGCTGGTCGGGTGCGCCGCGGTCGGTCGGCTCGGCGGCACCGGCCCCGAGTCCGGTGAGGAAGACCTGCCGCGACCCGGTCGTGAGGATCTTCGCCGGTGTGACGCGGAGATGCATCAGCCCGCTCTCGCGGACCGCATCGAGCGCGTCGGCGACAGGCCCGACGATCTCGGTGACCGACTCGACCGGCGCCATGGCGCCACCCGCCAGCAACGAACCGACATCCGTGCCGTCGACAAAAGCTGCCGAAACCCACAGGCGCCCTTCGCTTTCACCGGCGTCGTGCAGTGCGACGAGGTGCGGGTGCACCAGCGCCGAGGCCATGTCGGTCTCGCGTCGGAACCGGTCTCGCGCATCGGCGTCGTCGCAACGATCTCGATTCAGGATGCGGATGACGTCGCGGCGCGGCAGCCGCGGGTGATCGGCCAGGTACACCTCGCTCGTGTTGCCGGCGCCGAGCACACGGATGATCCGATAGCCGGCGATCTCCTCCCCTGCGGACAACAACGTCACACCAGGTAGAGCTCGCGTAGCTGCTGCTGCGCGGCGTCGTCGATGCCGAGTCCGTCGGCGAAGTATCCCGGGATCCCGCCGAAGCGTTTGTCGACCTCACCGAAGGCTGCGTCGAGGTAGTGTGCGTCCACGCCGAGCACGGGGATCAGGAGGCCGGGGTCGCCGCCGGCAGACGCGAAGTCGTCGAAGATCGGTTGCAGGGCCGGCACGAGTCGGTCGTTGGTGAGCAGATAGTCGTGGTACACATCGTCTTTCACTACACCCATCAGCGTCAGGAACGACGCGGCCGCCCACCCGGTGCGGTCCTTGCCGGTCGTGCAGTGGAACAGGGACGGCCGCGGATGTTCGCCGAGCAGCCCTCGGTAGAAATCCCGATAGGACTCCACAGCGCTCGGCATCGAGACGAACTTGACGTAGGTGTCGGCGATCAGGTCGCGGGCCTTGCCGCCCGAGAGTTCCTGGCTCGCCATCGCCACCGTCTTGGGATCGGAGAGGAATTTGCCGATGTTGCCGGGGATCGTCATTCCCGCGCCCTCGAGCACGTCGAGGTGGATGTCGGTGACCTCGGGCAGCGCCGGATCGGGAAGTGCCGTGCGTTCGGCCGCCGAGCGGAGGTCATAGATGGTGCGGACGCCGAGGTTCTCGAGATGTTCGAGATCGGCGGTGGCCATCGCGGAGAAGTCCGTCGACCGGAACAGCACACCGTCGCGGACCACTCGGCCATCGGTCGTCGGCCAGGCACCGAGGTCACGGAGATTGGGCAGACTGGGGACCGGACTGGGAGCGCCGGGCGAGGGGGTCATGCGTCGAGTATTACAAACGACGCGGCCCGGCCGGCGGCCTCACTGCCGGTGCGGTGATCAGTCGTCGGTGCCGTCCGCCGCGACCTGCGCCAGCGCCTGCGCGAACACCTCGGGTGGCTGCGCACCGGACACGCCGTACCGCCCGCCGAGGACGTAGAACGGTACGCCGCCGATGCCGTAGGCGGTTGCCTGGTCGAGGTCGGCGGCGACGGCATCCGCCTCGGTACCGTCGGTCAGCGCCGTCAGTGCCGCAGCGCGGTCGAGTCCGATCTCGGCGGCGAGATCGGCCAGATCGTCGGCCCGGCCGATGTGGCGGCCTTCCGAGAAGTACGCCGCGAACAGCCGCTCGACCATGTCGAGTTGGCGCCCTTGCGCTTGTGCGAAGTGCACGAGCTCGTGGGCCTTGCCGGTGTTGGTGTGCGCCACGATGCCGAAGTCGTAGTGCAGTCCGGCCTCCGCGGCGATCGCGGTCACCTGGTCGAGCATCGGTGTCACCTGCTCGGCCGGCATGCCCTTGTGACCGACGAGGAAGTCGATCTCGCTGCCGTCGAAGTCGATCGGGGTGTCGGGGGCCAGCTCGAAACTGTGATAGGTGACGTCGACGCGGTCGGCCAGGCCGGATTGCGCCAGTCCCGCCTCGAAGTTCCGCTTGCCGATGTAGCACCACGGGCAGGCGATGTCGGACCAGATGTCGACGGATATCGGCGAGTTCATGTGGGTCTCAACCGGTGCCGGTGCCATGGCATTCCGGCACCCGCACACGCCGTAGGCCGGCCACCCGTGCGGGTGACCGGCCTGCGGTCGGAAACGCTGTGAGCGTTGGGTTCTGAACTATCTCAGAAACCCATGCCGCCCATCTCGTCGCCACCCGGCATGGCCGGGGCCGGGTTCTTCTCCGGCTTGTCGGCGACGACGGCCTCGGTGGTGAGGAACAGGGCCGCGATCGACGCAGCGTTCTGCAGCGCCGAGCGGGTGACCTTCACCGGGTCGTTGATGCCGGCGGCGAGCAGGTCCTCGTAGGTGCCGGTGGCGGCGTTGAGGCCGGTGCCCTTCGGCGAGTTGAGAACCTTGTCGGCGACGACGCCGGGCTCGAGGCCCGCGTTGATGGCGATCTGCTTGGCCGGGGCCGACAGCGCAACCTTGACGATGTTGGCGCCGGTGGCCTCGTCACCGTCGAGCGAGAGTGCGTCGATGGCCGGCTCGGACTGCAGCAGGGCCACGCCACCGCCGGCGACGATGCCCTCTTCGACGGCAGCCTTCGCGTTGCGGACGGCGTCCTCGATGCGGTGCTTGCGCTCCTTGAGCTCGACCTCGGTGGCCGCGCCCGCCTTGATGACCGCAACTCCGCCGGCCAGCTTGGCCAGGCGCTCCTGCAGCTTCTCACGGTCGTAGTCGGAGTCGCTGTTCTCGATCTCGGAACGGATCTGCGCCACGCGACCGGCGATCGCGTCGGCATCGCCTGCGCCGTCGACGATGGTGGTCTCGTCCTTGGTCACGACGACCTTGCGGGCGGTACCGAGCAGCTCGACGCCTGCACCCTCGAGGGACAGACCGACCTCTTCGCTGATGACCTCGCCACCGCTGAGGATGGCGATGTCGGCCAGCATGGCCTTGCGACGGTCACCGAAGCCCGGAGCCTTGACGGCGACGGACTTGAAGGTCCCGCGGATCTTGTTGACGACCAGGGTCGAGAGGGCTTCGCCCTCGACGTCCTCGGCGATGATCAACAGCGGCTTGCCGGCCTGGATGACCTTCTCCAGCAGCGGCAACAGGTCCTTGACGGTCGAGACCTTGCCCGATACGAGCAGGATGTACGGGTCCTCGAGGACGGCTTCCTGACGGTCGGCGTCGGTCACGAAGTAGCCCGAGACGTAGCCCTTGTCGAAGCGCATACCCTCGGTGAGCTCCAGCTGGAGCCCGAAGGTCTGAGCCTCTTCGACGGTGATGACGCCTTCCTTGCCGACCTTGTCCATCGCCTCGGCGATGAGCTCACCGATCGACGGGTCACCAGCGGAGATGCCGGCCGTCTGAGCGATCTGCTCCTTGGTCTCGACCTCCTTGGCGCTCTTGAGCAGCGACTCGGTGACGGCCTCGACGGCCTTCTCGATGCCGCGCTTGAGGCCGAGCGGGTTGGCGCCGGCGGCGACGTTGCGCAGACCCTCACGCACGAGAGCCTGGGCGAGCACGGTGGCGGTGGTGGTGCCGTCGCCCGCGACGTCGTCGGTCTTCTTGGCAACTTCCTTGACGAGTTCCGCGCCGATCTTCTCGTACGGGTCCTCGAGCTCGATTTCCTTGGCGATGGAGACACCATCGTTGGTGATGGTGGGGGCGCCCCACTTCTTCTCCAGAACGACGTTGCGGCCCTTGGGGCCCAACGTCACCTTGACTGCGTCGGCGAGGCTGTTCAGGCCCCGCTCGAGGCCGCGGCGGGCCTCTTCGTCGAACGCGATTTGCTTGGCCATGGGTAAGTGATCCTCCGATGGGGGGTGACACCAGGTATCTATGGCCGGACTCGGTGCCCGCGACGGACGACCGGTGTGTCATTCGGTACCGATCTCACCGTCCCGACCTGGCACTCACAGTCCGCGAGTGCCAACGTCCGTTTTAGCACTCGACCAGGGTGAGTGCAAGGTGTCGGCGCGACTCCTGCCGAGAAGATCGGTCAGACATCGGTCGCGGTTTCCGAGAGAGATGTCTACCGATTCAGACAACACTCGCCTCCGACGCCACCGGCACGTCGGTGGTCGAGTGGGTGAAGCCCTGGTCGGCGCCGATGAAGCGGCCCAGCACCAGCATCAGCACCGCCCCGAGCAACGCACCCACCGGCCAGCTGAGTGCGGTGATGTTCTGCGACTCCGGGACGAGCGCGACGACGGCCGCGACCGAGCCGGATACCAGCAGTGCCACGATCGCGGCCGGATTGAATCCCCGGCGGAAATGGTAGGTGCCGCTCGGGTCGACCGTGTACAGGTCGGAGATCTTCGTCCGCTGCCGACGCAGCATGTAGTAGTCGACGATGAGGATGCCGAACACCGGGCCCATCAGCGATCCGACGCCGCCGAGGAAGTACACGATCGCGACCTCGCTGCCCCAGACCTTCCACGGCAGCACCAGGATCGAGAGCACCGCGGTGATGATTCCGCCGGTCCGGAACGAGATGTACTTGGGCGCGACGTTACTGATGTCGTACGAGGGTGAGACGAAGTTCAGCACGACGTTGATACCGACGGTCGCGATCGCGAACAGCGCGGCCGCGATCACCACGACGACGTCCGAATCCACCTTGGACACCAGGGCGACGGGATCCATCGTGCCGTCGCCGAACACCTTGAGCGCACACAGCGAGATGACGATCGACAACACCACGAAAGCCGTTTCGTTCAACGGGATACCCAACGCGTTACCGCGCTTGATCGCCTTCTTCGACGGTGCGAACCGCGCGAAGTCGCTGTAGTTCACCAGCGGTCCCGCCATGTAGGCGATCATCAGGAACGCCACCGCGACGAATGCGGCGATCGTGGCCGGGGCCGACAAGACGTTGCCGATCCGCGCATTCCAGTCGATGCTCCAATGCGCCTGGTCGAGCATCCAGATGGCCAGCGCGATCATGCCGATCCACACCACCGGCCCGGCGAAGTCGGAGACCTTGCGGACGATCTCCATTCCGTAGCTGAGCACCAGCAGCTGAGCCGTCCACAGGGCCATGAAGGTGATCCACCCGAGCGGACTCTGCCCGAGGAAGCCACCGTGGGTCCACGACGCCATACCCGGCCAGATGCGCACGATCAAAGCGATCACCGCGAGGGAGGCGAGATAGGTCTGGATGCCGTACCAGAACACCGCAACCAAGCCACGGAACAGTGCGGGGATGTTGGAACCGAAGATGCCGAAGGTGGCGCGGGCGAAGACCGGGAACGGCACCCCGACCTTCTGCCCGGCGACACCGATCAGGTTGGAGCCCAACCACAGTCCGAGTACACCGGCGAAGAGCGCCAGCATCGTCTGCCACCCCGTCAGGCCCAGCGCGAGCATACCGATGGCGAAGGTGTAACTACCCAGGCTGTGCGCCGAGGTCATCCAGAGACAGAACAGGTCCCAGGACCGCCAGGTGGCCTTGCCCTCGGCGGTCGGCGCCAGATCGGCGTTGAACAGGACGGACTTCTCGGGCATCTGCTGAACTGTTGTGTCGGCCATCACCGCACCACCCCTTCGCTGTTGTCGCGCAAGACTTCTCGATATATATCCATTGCCTCGCCGACCTCGTCGTCGGTGACCACGCACGGCGGTACCACATGAATCCGGTTGTCGACGGTGAACGCCAGCAACCCGCGTGCCGCGAGCTCCGATCTCATCGCCGCCACCCGCGCCGCGGGTAGCGGTTCACGCGACGCGCGGTCGGTGACGAGTTCGAGGGCCCAGAACACCCCGGCCCCGCGGACCTCGCCGATGATCGGGAACTCCTCTGCGAGCGTGGCCAATTCGGGACCGATCACCTCGGCGCCGACCCGGGCCGCATTCTCGACGATGCCCTCGTCGGCCATCGCGTCGAGCGTCGCCACCACCGATGCCGCGGCGAGCGGATGACCGCTGTAGGTCAGTCCGCCGGGAAAGACCCGGTGCGCAAAGGTCTCGGCGATGTGATCGGCGATCACCACCCCGCCGATCGGGACGTAGCCGGAGTTCACACCCTTGGCGAAGGTGATCAGATCGGGCACCACGTCATGGGCCTCGAACGCGAACCACCGTCCGGTGCGGCCGAATCCGGCCATCACCTCGTCGAGGATCAGCACGATGCCATGCCGGTCGGCGATCTCACGCACCCCGGCGAGATAGCCGGGCGGCGGCACCAGGATGCCCGCGGTGCCGGGCACCGATTCGATGAGGATCGCCGCGATACTCGAGGCACCCTCGACGGCGACGAGCCGTTCCAGATGTGCGAGCGCGCGTTCGGTCTCCTGCTCGGGACTGTCCGAGAAGAACTCCGAGCGGTAGAGGAACGGGCCGTGGAAATGGACGTGCCCGCGCGCGAATTCGTTGGGGATGCGCCGCCAGTCGCCGGTGGCGACGACCGCGGCACCGGTGTTGCCGTGGTAGGAGCGGTAGGTGCTGAGCACCTTGTCGCGGCCGGTGTGCAGGCGCGCCATCCGGATCGCATTCTCCACCGCGTCGGCGCCGCCGTTGGTGAAGAACACCTTGTTCAGGCCGTCGGGGGCGCGCTCGGCGATCCGGCGGGCGGCCTCGCCGCGCGCGAGATTCGCCGTGGACGGCGCGATGGTGCACAACGTCTGTGCCTGTTCGGTGATCGCGGCGACCACCCGCGGGTGCTGATGGCCGATGTTGGTGTTGACCATCTGGCTGGAGAAGTCCAGATATCGGTGACCGGAGTCGTCCCAGACCCGACATCCGCGGCCACCGGTGATGACGATCGGGTCGAGATCTGCTTGCGCCGACCAGGAATGGAACACATATTGCCGGTCCAGTTGCCGGGCCCGCTCGTCGGCGGTGGTCTCGAGAGTGCTCACGTCCCTATCCCTTTCGCACCGCGCCGGCGGTTCTGGTGAGGGTGGGGATGATCCGCTCGCCGTAGACGCGCATCGTCTCCTCCTTGTTGTCGTGCTGCAGATAACCCGCGAACTGGTCGACGCCGAGCTTTTCGAGGGCTTCGAGTTTGGTGAGGTGGTCCTCGGCGCTGCCGAGTACGCAGAAGCGGTCCACTATCTCGTCGGAGACGAAGTCGGTGTGGCTGTTGCCGACCTGTCCGTGCTGGTTGTAGTCGTAACCCTCGCGACTGGTGATGTAGTCGGTGAGCGCGGCGGGCACCGATCCGTCGTTGCCGTAGCGCGCAACGATGTCGGCGACGTGGTTGCCGACCATGCCACCGAACCAGCGCGACTGGTCGCGTTGATGGGCGAGGTCGTCGCCGACGTACATCGGCGCCGCCACACAGAATTTCACGTCATAGGGGTCGCGACCGGCGTCGGAGGCGGCCGAGCGGACGGTGTCGATCATCCACGAGGCGATGTCGAGGTCGGCGAGCTGCAGGATGAAGCCGTCGGCCACCTCGCCGGTCAGCGCGAGCGCCCGGGGACCGTAGGCAGCCACCCACACCGGCAGTTGCGATCCCGAGCTCCACGGGAAAACTATTGTGGTGCCGTTGATCTCGACCTCGCGAGAATTGCCGAGTTCCCGGATGACGTGCACGGCCTTCCGCAGATCCCGCAACGTGGTCGGCGCGCCGCCGGTGACCCGGACCGCCGAGTCGCCGCGGCCGATGCCGCAGATGGTGCGGTTGCCGTACATCTCGTTGAGTGTCGCGTACAGCGATGCGGTGACCGTCCAATCACGCGTCGCCGGATTGGTGACCATCGGCCCGACCGTGATACGTCGCGTCTCGGCCAGCATCTGCGCGAACAGCACATAGGGCTCCTGCCAGAGGACGTGCGAGTCGAACGTCCAGACATGGTTGAAGCCATGGGATTCCGCCAGCCGGGTCAACGCGATGGTGCGGGCCGCCGGCGGATGGCATTGCAGGACAACTCCGAAATCCATGATGCTCCTAGATGAGGTACTGGCTCAGTTCACGGCGGACGAACCGGCCGTGCCCCTTGGTGCCGACGTAATCACGGTCACCGACCACCACGGTGCCGCGGGAGAGCACGGTGTCGACGGCACCGTCGATCTCGTAGCCCTCCCAGGCCGAGTAGTCCATGTTCATGTGGTGGGTCTTGCCCATGCCGATGGAGGTGTGTCCGTTCGGGTCGTAGATGACGATGTCGGCGTCGGCGCCCGGCGCGATGACACCCTTGCGGCCGTAGAGCCCGAACATCCGGGCCGGCGTGGTGGCGGTGATCTCGACCCACCGCTCCAGACTGATCTTGCCGTCGACGACGCCCTGATAGAGCAGGTCCATCCGGTGCTCCACCGACCCGATCCCGTTGGGGATCTTGGTGAAGTCGCCGATGCCCATCTCCTTCTGGTCCTTCATGCAGAAGGGGCAGTGATCGGTGGACACCAGTTGTACGTCGTTGGTGCGCAGTGCCTGCCACACCTCGTCCTGATGATGTTCGTGCTTCGACCGCAGCGGCGTGGAGCACACCCACTTGGCACCCTCGAATCCCGGTGCGCCCAACTGGTCTTCGAGCGAGAGATACAGGTACTGCGGGCAGGTCTCGCCGTAGACGTTGCGTCCGGCATCGCGGGCGGCGGCCAATTGGGTGACGGCCTGTTTGGCCGATACGTGCACGATGTAGAGCGGCGCCCCGGTGAGGTCGGCAAGCATGATCGCCCGGTGGGTGGCCTCCTCCTCGAGCTGCCAGGCCCGGGCGATGCCGTGATAGTACGGGTCGGTCTTGCCTGCGGCGACGAGTTGTTCGGCGAGCACGTCGATGGCGGGCCCGTTCTCGGCGTGCATCATCGTCAGCAGCCCGGTGTCGGCGGAGACCTGCATGGCCCGCACGATCTGGGCGTCGTCGCTGTAGAAGACACCGGGGTAGGCCATGAACAGTTTGAAACTGGTGATGCCCTCGTCGGCGAGGCCCCGCATCGCGGACAGCGACTCGGCGTCGACGTCACCGACGATCTGGTGGAACGAGTAGTCGATCGCACATTCACCCGCGGCCATATCGTGCCAGGTGGCGAGTGAATCCTGAAGTCGCTCACCGTATTTCTGCACGGCGAAGTCGATGATCGTGGTCGTTCCGCCCCACGCCGCCGCGCGGGTGCCGGTCTCGAAGGTGTCGCTGGCCTGCGTACCACCGAACGGCATCGACATGTGGGTGTGCGCGTCGATCCCGCCGGGGATCACGTATTTGCCGGTCGCGTCGATGACGGTGCCGGCAGTGGTGGCCAGGTCGGCGCCGAGCACCGTCGATCCCGGCTCGAGCAGTGCGACGATCCGCTCGCCGTCGACCAGCACGTCGGCGGCACCGGTGCCGGTGGCCGAGACGACGCTGCCGCCGTGGATGAACGTGGTTGCCATGGTTGTCCTCTCGGGATCGGGTCGTCAGCGCTGCGGGATCGCGTCGTAGCTGTCGGGCCGCCGATCGCGGTAGAACTGCCAGTCGTTGCGCACCGCGCGCACCAGATCCAGGTCGATTTCGCGCACCACGACCTCCTCGGCGTCGGTGGAGGCGACCTCGCCCACGTAGTTGCCGCGCGGATCGGCGAAGTAGGAGCTGCCGTAGAAGGTGACCGCCTTGTCACCGAATTCGCCTGTCTCGGTGCCAATTCGGTTATTTGCGGCGACGAAGTACTGGTTGGCGGCCGCGGCGGCGGGCTGTTCGAGTTCCCACAGCCGGTTGGACAGCCCGGGTTTGGTGGCCGACGGATTGAAGACGATCTCGGCGCCGCCGAGACCCAGTTCGCGCCAGCCCTCCGGGAAGTGACGGTCGTAGCAGATGTACACACCGACCTTGCCGACGGCGGTGTCGAAGACCGGGTATCCGAGATTGCCGGGCCGGAAGTAGAACTTCTCCCAGAACCGGTCGAGATTCGGGATGTGACTCTTCCGGTATTTGCCGAGGTAACTGCCGTCGGCGTCGATCACCGCGGCGGTGTTGTAGTAGAGGCCCGGCATCTCTTCTTCGTAGACGGGCAAGACGATCACGATGCCGAGTTCGGCGGCGAGCGCGGCGAAGCGCTCGGTGAGCGGCCCCGGCACCGACTGGGCGTACTCGTAGTATTTGGCGTCCTCGACGATCCCGAAGTACGGGCCGTGGAACAGCTCCTGGAAGCAGACGATGTGCGCTCCTTCCGCAGCGGCCTGCCGGGCCAGCCCTTCGTGTTTGACGACCATCGACTCCTCGTCACCGGTCCATGCCGCCTGAGTGATCGCCGCTCTGATCACGGTCATTGCTCGCTACCTCCGTTGCCGGTGAGACACCTCGCCGTGTGCTTGAATTGAATGACACTGTGGCCAGTAAACATTTCGAGAATATTTCTCCCCGTAGAGCAATTGTTACAACGGAGCAGCCGATGTCCATAGACGATCCCACCGCCGACGCCGCGCCGCAGCGCATCGTGATCGACGACCCCTCCCCCGCCGGGATCGCCGGGGCCATCGGACGGATGATCCGGGCCGGTGAACTCGTTCCCGGCGACCGGCTGCCCACGGTGCGCCACCTCGCGGCCCAGCTGGGTGTCTCCCCGGCCACCGTCAGCCATGGCTGGAAGGCGCTGGCCCGCTCGGGTCTGGTCATCTCGCGGGGACGCAGTGGGACCTTCGTCGCCGCGAGGGCCGGCGTCGATGTCGCGCGGGCGTCGCGGACGGCGACGATGGCGCGCACCCACGGCAGCATCGGACTCGATCTCTCCAAGGGCTCCCCCGATCCGGAACTGCTCCCGGAACTCGCTGCGGCACTGGCGAATGTCGCCAAGCGGGCCGCCACCACCAGCTATCACGATCACCCCGTCGTACCCGAGCTCGGTGAGCTGTTGCGCACCCGGTGGCCGTCGAAGGCGCAGGCACTGACCGTGGTCGACGGCGCCCTCGACGCGGTGGCCCGGTCCTTGCAGGCCGTCACCACCTACGGCGACCGGGTGATCGTGGAGGACCCGACATTTCCGCAGTTCCTCGACCTGCTCGAGGGTCTCGGACTCCAGCATGTCGCGGTGCCGATCGATCCGCACGGACCCGATCCGGCTGCTTTCGCACAGGCGGTCTCGCAGTCACCGACCGCGGCGATTCTGCAACCGCGTGCGCACAATCCAACCGGCGTGAGCATGACGGCGGCGCGGGCCCGCGAGCTCGCACGCCTGCTGCGAGGCGCGCGCTGCGTCGTCATCGAGGACGACCACAGCGGCGCCGCCGTGAGCGCCCCGGACGTCAGCCTGTCGCGCTGGCTGCCCGAGCAGGTGATCCACGTGCGCAGCTTCTCCAAGTCGCACGGACCTGATCTGCGGATCGCCGCGATGACCGGGCCCCGCGAGGTGATCGACCGGATCGCCTCGACGCGACGGCTCGGGCCCGGATGGACTCCGCGGCTGCTGCAACGGGTGCTCTACGAATTACTCACCGACGAGGCCGCCATCGCCGCCGTCGACCATGCCCGGACCGTGTATCACACCCGCCGCACCGCACTGGTCGACACCTTGCGCGGCAACGGGATCGAGGTGATCGGAACCGACGGCTTCAATGTGTGGGTCCCCGTCGCCGACGAGCGCAGCGCACTGATTCATCTGGCCGCCAACGGCATCCAGGTGGCGCCTGGCGAACCGTTCGTCGCGGGACCGGCGCGCGGCGGCGACCACGTGCGCGTCACGATCGCCACGCTGCGCGCGGATTTCGAGCGGGTCGCCGCCACCATCGCAACCGCTGCGTCCGGCGGCGAAGCGGGTTTCTTCGCCTTGCGGTGACCGATGGGCACCGGGCATCCCGGACTCATCTCAGCCTGCGCCGCAGCAGCTTTCCGGTGGCGGTATGCGGCAACTCGCCGACGAGCTCGATCTCGCGTGGGTATTTGTACGCCGCGAGCCGCTCGCGGCAGTATTCGATCAGATCGTATTCGGTGGCGCCATCGGGCTGCCGGAGAACGACGAACGCCTTGACCGACTCGCCGCGGTATTCGTCGGGGATGCCGACGACGGCCGCGTCGACGACGTCGGGATGCGCACGCAGTACCCGCTCGACCTCGTTGGGCCACACCTTGTAGCCGGAGGCGTTGATCAGTTCGCTCTTGCGGTCGATGACATAGAACCAGCCGTCGGCATCCATGAAACCGATGTCGCCGGTGAGTAGTTCGCCACCGAGAAATGCCTCGGCGTCCGCGCGCGGGTTGCGCCAATAGCCGCCGATCACCTGCGGGCCGGACACCACCAGCTCGCCGATCTGACCGGCCGGGAGCTGCGTGCCGTCGTCGTCGACGACGCGCGCGACGGAGTCGAAGACCGGGAGCCCGACCGAGAGCACCCCGGTCTCCGGGTCGACGGGGGCCGGCGTGCCGATGGGCACCATGTGGGTTGGGGATGACGTCTCGGTGAGGCCGTAGACGTTGTGGATGTAGCCGCCCAGGCGCGCCTCGAGACGTTCGGCGGTGGCCGGATCGATCGGCGCACCACCGGACAGCCGCACGCGCAACGACTCGAGATCTGTTGCGGTGAGGGACGGTTCATCAGCCAACGCAATGTAGGCGGTGATCACCGCGACCATGAAGAACGGTCGCGCACGCCGGATGGCGTCGAGGACGACGTCGGCGCGGAACCGGTGCGTCAGTACCAGGGGCGCGCCGGTCAGCATGGAGAGCGCGACGGCCCCGACCAATCCGGTGACATGGAAGAACGGCGATACCGCCAGGATCGGTTCGCGCTCCAGCGCGCACCAGCGGCGGTAGACGTGTGCGTTGAACACCAGATTGGAATGCGACAGGCAGGCGCCCTTGGGCGGGCCGGTGGTTCCGGAGGTGGCCATCAGTACGGCGGTGTCGGCGGGACCGACGGACCGGGCGACTGTGTCGAATCCCGTTGCGGGAGTGGCACTGCGCAGCAGCGTGTGCAGGTCGATGGTGTCGACGGGCCGATGCCGTCCTGCTGCGGTACGTCCGGCGTCGGCGAACAGGCGTGGTTCGTCGACCACCCCCTGCGGGCCGTCGAGGGGTGAGATGGTCAGCACGACGCGCACACTGCGGGTGCCGTCGGCGAGCAGTGGTGCGACGATCCCGGTGTAGAGGTCGTCGAGTACGACGATCGCGGTCGGGGTGTGATCGTGGAGCCGCTGCCGGAGTTCGTCGGCGGTGACCATCGGGCTGATGAGGGCGGCGATTCCGCCGGCTCGCCAGGTGGCGACGAGGCAGATGATGAAGGCCGGGTTGTTCTGCAACATCAGTGCGCACCGGTCGCCGCGCGCGAAGCCGCGGGCCACCAGCAGCCCGGCCACCGCGTCGGCGGCGGCGCCGACCTCACGCCAGGTCATCGTCTGGCCGAAGTAGTCCAGGGCGATGGCATCGGGTCGGGTGGCGACGGTGGCATCGAACATCTGCAGCGCGGTTGCGGCCCCGACCCGCAGGTGCGCCCCCAGTCCCGGACGGTAGTGGGCCAGCCAGGGTCGCCGGTCGTAGTCGCCGGGTTCGGCGTCGCGGTTCGGCGGATCGGGATCGAGATCGTCAGGTGTGCGCATCGCGTGCGTGAGTGTACGAACACTCGGCAACCGGTGTTGCCGAAATGGGGGTAACCGGCCCGCGTCATCGATTGTCGGGACCGGCCGGGACGCGTCTTCGGAGTTCTTCGAGGAAGTCCCACAGTTCGCGCTCGCGTTGTGGGTCATACGACTCCGGCGACGATGGGACGACCCGCGTGCGGTCGATGTACTCGCCGCTGCCTGCGGCGGTCCGGGCGAGGATGGCGTCGGCGAGTTTTACTCCGGCAGTGGGAATCCGGTCCACGAGCGGCGTGATCGAGAGTGCCGGCAACACCCACCGGCCGGCGAACCGGTCGAGCGCGCGGGCGTCGCGCGTGAGCCCCGTACCGGGCACCAAGGAAGGGTTGTACGAGACGATGTCGAGTCCTGCCGGCAGGTGACGTGCCCATTCGTGGACCAGATGGACCGCGGCCAATTTACTCGTCGAATACGCAGTCCGGCCGGCCGCGGTGCTCGCCGGGTCCGCGAACGCGCCGGGGGCGGCCAGCGTCCGCGGAGCTGACCAGCGGGGCGCCGGAACCAGCCCGCCGGTGTGCCGGAAGTCACCGAAGTGCGTGTCGCTCACCGTGATCGTGATCCGCGCGGGAATGCGCAGGTGCTCGCGTAGACCCATGATCAGCAGGTGGTTGGCGACCACGTTCACCGCGAAGGTCGTCTCCAGCCCGGCGCCGGTGGCGTGCAGCGCGTCGACGAACTGGATTCCCGCGTTGAGGCCGAGGGCACTCAGCGGCGGCAGTGTCGCGGCGTCGAGCGCACCGACGAGGGTTGCGATGGCGCCGTCGATACTCGTGGCGTCGGTGAGGTCGGCGGGGAGCATCGTGATCCGGTCCGCGTACGCCGCCAGCCCGGTGGGAAGTTCATCCATCCGGCCTCGAGAGAGCAGCGCGAGATGGACGTCGCCGGTCGTGGACAGAATGTGACGGGCGGCGGCGAGGCCGATCCCCCGAGTCGCGCCGGTCATGACCACCGTATGCATGGGAAAACCCTTCAGTTGACGCTGTCAACTCACCTAACCATTTCCAGTTGACGGCGTCAACCCGTAGTCTCGCCTGGTGCGCACCCGAACGGAGAACGCAGCCAGGACCCGACGCGCGCTACTCGACGCCGCGATCACACTCGTCGACTCCGGTGGCCCCGAAGCCGTGACCCTCCGTGCGGTCGGCGACGGAGCCGGTGTCTCGCGCGGCGCCGCCTACCGCCACTTCGCGGACAAGGACGCATTGCTGACCGCGATCGCCGTCGAGGCCTGGGGCGAGGTCGCCCACGGTCTCGAAGCCATCGTCGAGGACGATTCGCAGACTCCCGCCGACGCATTGCGCAGTGCGTTGATCGCCATCTCCGATCTCGGGCGCGCACGGCCGCACCTGTATCGGTTGATGTTCTCGGTCCCGGCCGACGGCGACATGTCGGCGACCGCGGCGGGCGAACGCGCGCAGGACGGCTTCTTGGCCCTGGTCGAGCGCGTCACCGGCCGCGCCGACGCGTTGCCGATCGCCGGCCTGCTCTTCGCGGTGACACACGGACTCACCGACCTGGACCTCAGTGGACACCTGCCACGGGACAAGTGGGCCGCCGGCCGCCACGAACTTCTGGAACTCGCGGTTGCCCGCCTCACCTAGCCTGCGGGCCTTCCCGACGGCGCCGAACCGCAGACAGGCCCGGCTCATTCGCCTACATTGTTCAGTGTGGCTGAACAGGCGGTAGGCGCCGCGGTGCGTCGTGCGCGCGAACGGGCGGGTATGACCCTGCGCGACCTCGCCGGCCACCTCGGCGTCAGCGCCGGCACGATGAGCGCCATCGAGAACAACAAGGTGGCCGTCACCGTCGAGCGGCTCAACGCCGTCGCGGCCGCTCTCGGGGTGACCGCGACCGCACTGCTCGCCAGGGACACCGCGATGGCACCGCCGACTCCCGCGCGTGGCGACGACGACTGGCGACACTTCGCCGACCTCGACCTCGACCCGGTGCTGGCCGCCGCCGTGGAGGTCTTCACCGAGACCGGGTATCACGGCGCCACCATGCGCGTGGTCGCCGGCGCTGCCGGGATCAGCGTGGCCGGCATCTATCACCACTACCGCAGCAAACAGCAACTGCTCGTCGCACTCTTCGACGTGATGATGAACGAAGTGCACTGGCGAATGACCGCCGCCGCGAGCGAAACCCCGGACCCGGTAACGACTTTCGCCTTGATGGTGGAAGCGCTGACGCTGTGCCACACCCAGCGTCGCGACCTGGCGTTCATCGCGGCCACCGAGATGCGCAGCCTCGTCGAGCCCGACCGTTCACGCGTGGCAGACGAACGCCGCCGAGTGCAGCACCACCTCGACGTCGTCGCCGCGAAGGCCGTGGCCACCGGCGCGTTCACCACACCCAATCCACACAACACCGGCCGCGCCATCGCGACGATGTGCATGGCGTTGCCGTACTGGTTCTCGGTGAGCGGACCGCAGTCGCCGGCCGAGGTGGCCGCCGAATATGCCGATCTGGCCCTGGCCATGATGGGCCGCCGTGTTCAGCCGGACTGAACCGCAACCGCCGCGTCGGTAGCCGGCGAGCGGGCCATGAAACCGGGGGTTGACGCGTTCACGGCGATCTGTGATGCTCATCTCACTGAACGCGAGCCTAACGATCGCTCGGACTGTTCAGAACTTGTCACCACTCTCCCGGAGGATCACCGATGACCACCGCTCATGACGCTCCCGCACTCACCGAACTCCTCGACGACTCGCCCAGCAACTGGGGCAAGTGGGGTCCCGATGACGAGGTCGGCAGCCTCAACTACCTGACCGCCGAGCATGTGCTCGCGGGCGCGTCGCTGATCAAGAAGGGCGAGCTGTTCACCTTGCAGCGCCTGATCGGGGACCCGAAGGGCGATCCGGTCTGGCCGGGCCGCAGCCCCGCCACCCGCGAGATGGTGTGGGACGAGTCCGACTGGGACGACGGCGGCAATGGCCCGGTCTTCCCCGGCGGCCTGCACTATGCCGACGACAAGATCAGCGCCTTCCTCCAGGGTTCGACGCAGTACGACGCGCTGGGACACGTCTGGTACGACGGCAAGATCTGGAACGGCTACGACGCCCGCACCACCATCGGCGGCCTCGACAAGGCCAGCGTCGAGCCGATCGCCGAGCGGGGTATCGCCGGGCGTGCGGTGCTGCTCGACATCGCCCGATTCCGTGGCGTCGACAGCCTCGGACCGCGCGAGACGATCGACCACAACGACCTCGAAAACTGCGCGCGGGCACAGGGAATCGAGATCAAGCCGCGCGACATCCTGATTCTCCGGACCAATCACCTCGAGCTGTTCTTCGCGCAGGGCGACAAGTTCTACGACGACTTCTGCGAGCCGGGTCTGGTGTACTCGCCGGAACTCGTGGAGTGGTTCCAGCGCAACGAGATCCCCAACCTCGTCACCGACACCATCGGCAACGAGGTCACCACCGACCCCAACAACGGGGTCGCGCTGGTCCTGCACAACGCGCTGATGCGCAATCTCGGTGTCGCCTTCACCGAGATCTGCGACCTGGAGAAGCTCGCCGCCGACTGCGCCGCGGACGGGGTGTACGAATTCTTCTATGTCGCAGCGCCGTTGCGGATTCAGAACGCCACCGGCTCGCCGGTCAACCCGGTGGTGATCAAGTGACCGAAAGCCGTTACACCGAGCGGCCATGGTTGTCGCTGTATCCGCCGGGCACCTCGGGCGACATCGCGGTGGAGTACGCCAGTGGCCTGGCGGTCTTCGACGCCGCGGTCGCCGAGAACCCCGACGACGAGTTCCTGGTCTATTTCGATCGGTCGATGTCGTTCGCCGAGGTCGACCGCGCGTCGCGGGCCGTGGCAGTCACCTTGCTGGAGCATGGCTTTCACACTGGTGATCGGCTGGGGTTGTACGTGCAGAACAATCCCGGATTCGTGATCGGTCTGATCGCGGCATGGCGGGCCGGTGGTGCGGCGGTCGCGATCAACCCGATGAACAAGGCTCGCGAGCTGACCTATCTGCTCACCGATTCCGGTGCGGTGGCACTGCTGACGCTCGAGGATCTCTACACCGATGTCGCGAAAGGCGTCATCGACTCGGGTTCGACGGCGGTACACACCGTGATCACATGTTCGCCGCTGGACTTCCAGACCCGCGACGACCCGCGGCTGTTCGCCGAGGTGGAACGCCACCGGCCCGAGGGCACCCTGGATCTGGTGACGATCATCGACGACTTCGCCGGTGGCGATCTACCCGAGGTGTCCCCCGGCCCCGATGATCTGGCGATTCTCGCCTACACGTCGGGCACCACCGGTAACCCCAAGGGCGCCATGAACACCCATGGAAACCTTGCGTTCAACGCGCAGACCTACCGGGAGTGGACCGGCCTCAAACCCGGCGAGGGTGTCCTGGGTATCGCACCGCTGTTCCACATCACCGGCCTCGTCGGGCACGTGATGTTCGCGATGCTGGCCCGATCGCCGTTGGTCCTCGCGCATCGCTTCGACCCGGCCGTCATGCTCGACGCCATTCGTGAACACCGGCCGGTGTTCGCGATCGCCGCGATCACCGCATTCAACGCTCTCGCGTCGGCGCCGGGGGCGACCCGCGACGACTTCGAGAGCCTGCGCATCCTCTTCTCCGGCGGCGCACCGATCGCGCCCGCAGTCGGCGACCGGCTGGAGAAGGTGTTCGGCGCGTACATCCACAACTTCTACGGGCTGACCGAGACCAACTCGCCATCTCACGGTGTGCCCCACGGGGTTCGGGCTCCGGTGGATGCGGCGTCGGGCGCGTTGTCGGTGGGTGTGCCGGTGTTCAACACGGTGGTGCGGGTCGTCGGCGAAGACGGCAACGACGTCGCGGTTGGCGAGATCGGCGAGTTCGTCACCTCGGGCCCGCAGGTGGTGCCCGGGTATTGGAACAAGCCCGAGGCCACCGCGAAGTCGATACCCGGCGGTGCTCTGCACACCGGCGATGTGGGTTTCATGGATGCCGACGGCTGGTTTTATCTGGTCGATCGCAAGAAGGACATGATCAACGCCTCCGGCTACAAGGTGTGGCCGCGTGAGGTCGAGGACGTGCTCTACACCCACCCGGCGGTCCGCGAGGCGGCGGTGGTGGGTGTACCCGACGAGTACCGCGGCGAGACGGTGAAAGCCTATGTGTCGCTTCGTGATGGCCAGCAGGTGGAGCCGGATGAGCTGATCGCGTTCTGCAAGGAACAGATGGCGGCTTACAAGTATCCGCGGTCGGTCGAGGTTGTCGGCGACCTGCCGAAGACCGTCACCGGCAAGATCTTGCGCCGGGAATTGCGCGACGCATAACGCCGCGACCACGCGGAGTCCGCCCGGGATGGTGCCGGAAACGGCACCCACCGGGCGGACTTTCGTTGCGCCCTGATCAGTTCAGCTCGGCAACGTCAGCTCAGCTTCTCGACGCAGACGAGCTTGTGCCGCTCCTTGTAGGTGTAGTAGTTCGTCGTGCCCTCCGGGCACTCGCTGTCATCGGTGGTACCTGGGCGCACGGCCAGAATCCGGCGGGCGTCGTAGTCCGTCGATGAGCAGTCGACGTGCGCCGGGTCGCCGAAGCTCGGCACCGTCATGCACTGTCCGACAGCCCAATCGGTGTCGAGGCACAGGGCACCCTGCTGCTTGCCGCCCTGGGTGACGTAGTAGGTCTGGTCGATATCCGACGGGCAGGCTTCCTTGGTCGGCGCCTTGGCCACCACCACATAGTTCGCGGGTGCCTGCCCGCAGGTTGCGTGCTCGATATCGGCGTGGACCATGTCCCCGGTCAGTTTGACGCAATCTCCTATCGCAGCCTCGAAGTCCACGTCACCACCGGCATCCTGGCTCTCGGTGACCGACGACACCGGGGTGGACTTGCCGAACGGCAATGCCGAACATCCGGTCACCAGTATCGCGATCACCCCGGATACGCCGAGAATCAGCGCAATTCGCATGGACAGACGACGCATCTTCGATTTCCTCCCGTTGGAACCGGACCCCTGCCGGCAACGCGAAGACTTTACGACACTCCAGACAATGCACTGATGTCGGGCCATTCGAACATCCGACAACGCAGCTGCACCATCACCGCACCGGTCAGCGTGGATGGGTGACGATGGTCTGTCCGGTGTCGCGGTGACGCCAGGTGACGGTGCGGTCGATGTTCAACGTGGGCCGCCAGATCCCGAGGTGCTTGCGTTGATGATCGGGGCGGCACAACGGGATCAGATCAGCGGGCAGCGTCCAACCCCCGGCCCGCGGATCGGCATGATCGAATGCCACCACATGGTCGAGTTCACACGCCTCCGCAGGCATGCCGCAGTACGGGAACCGACACCACAGATCGGTACCCAA
>NZ_JBNCNR010000014.1:0-106460 GCF_049847065.1 Gordonia sp. DT219
TGTGGACCAAGACCGCCGAAGAGATACTCGAATCCCTCGGCAGACTTCTAAAACGAATTAACGGCGCGGGACACTAGCATTGGCGCCCATGACCTACCAGCAACCACCTGCGTTTGGATACGGCCAGCCCGCGGGCGGCTCCTTCTACGTCAACGTTCTCGGCCAGGAGTACGGCCCCCTCGGGATTGCCGAGCTGCAGCAGATGGCGCTCGCGGCATCATGATGCTGACGGGCAAGGTCACCGACTCCGACGGACGGCCGTTGGCCGACTGAGTCGGCAGAATTCGCCACCATGACCGTCGACACCGAGACCCGGACCCCGCGACTCGCGGCCAGTGAACTGGTCGCGGGCGTCGGGGTCGTCGGTGTCGGCGTGGCGTGCGCGCTGCCGTCGGCAGGTATCGAGCACGGTCCGATTCTGTGCCCGTTCCGGCTGGTGACGGGCCTGCCGTGTCCCGGATGCGGGCTGACCCGCGCGTGGGTCTATGCCTGCCACGGCGACTGGGCGCAGTCGTTCGCCGCGCATCCGTTCGGTCTGCCGATGGTCGCGGCGGTGCTGGCGCTCGCCGTGGCCGTGCTGGCCTGCCGCATCACCCGCCGACCGCCGCCACCGCTCACGCGGTTGTTGTGGAATCCGGTCACCAAACTCGTCGCGGTGGCCTGGGTGATCTTCGCCGTGGTGCGGCTGATCCTGGCGATCTGAGCCAGATCCCGGTCGGCTCAGAGGATCTCGTCGAGCAAATCGATCGGACGGCCCAGCCGTGTGCCCTTGTCGGTGACGACGAAGGGACGCTCCACGAGCACGGGGTGGGCAACCATCTCGTCGAGCAGCGTGTCCTCGGACGCGTCGGCGAGGTCGAGTTCTTTGTAGAGCGCCTCGCGTTTGCGGGCCGCCTGCTGTGCGCTCAGGCCCGCGTCGGTGAGCAGCGCTTCGAGCTGCGGACGCGTGTAGGGCTTGTCGAGGTATTTCACGATGGTGGGTTCGATTCCCGCATCGCGCAACTTCTCCAGGGCCTTGCGGGAGGTCGAGCACCGAGGGTTGTGGTAGATCGTCGCCTTCACGACTCACACCCTATTCGAGGTCGTCGGGGGGAGTGCGCCGCGACGCGCCCCGACGTCCCCGGTTCAGGCGATGCCGTCGAAAAGGCTTGTCACCGAACCGTTCTCGAATACCTCGCGGATGGTCTGGCCGAGCAGCGGGGCGATGGACAGGACGGTGAGCGTGTCGAAGCGCTTGTCCTGCGGGATCGGCAGCGTGTCGGTGGCGATGACCTCGGTGGCACCGCAGTTGGCGAGCCGTTCGGTGGCCGGATCGGAGAACACGGCGTGGGTGGTGGCGATGATGACGTCACCGGCGCCCGCGTCCTTGAGTTTGCTCACCGCGCCCGCGATGGTGCCGCCGGTGTCGATCATGTCGTCGATGAGCACGCAGGTGCGGCCCTCGACGTCGCCGACCACGCGGTGTGCCACGACCTGGTTGGCCACCAACGGGTCACGGGTCTTGTGGATGAACGCGACCGGTGCGCCGCCGAGCGCATCGGCCCACTTCTCGGCGACGCGCACGCGGCCGGAATCGGGGGAGACGATGGCGATGTTGTCGGTGCCGTATTTCTCGCGCACGTAGTCCGAGAGCTGACCCAACGCGTGCATGTGGTCGACCGGGCCGTCGAAGAAGCCCTGGATCTGGTCGGTGTGCAGGTCGACGGTGATGATGCGGTCGGCGCCCGCGGTCTTCATCAGGTCGGCGATGAGGCGAGCGGAGATGGGTTCACGGCCGCGGTGCTTCTTGTCCTGGCGGGCGTACGGGTAGAACGGCAGGATCACGCTGATCCGCTTGGCCGACCCGCGCTTGAGCGCGTCGATCATGATCAGCGCCTCCATCACCCACTCGTTGAGCGGGGCCGGGCAGCTCTGCAGCACGAAGGCATCCGATCCGCGTACCGACTCCTCGAAGCGGACGAACAGCTCACCGTTGGCGAAGTTGCGGGCGGTCTGCGGAGTCAGCTTGATGCCCAGTTCGTCGGCGACGGCCTGAGCGAGTTCGGGATGCGCACGCCCCGAGAACAGCATCAGGTTCTTCTGGTTGTCGGTCGTCCAGGTCATGAAAACTCTTCTACTCGGGGCTGGCTGGTCGTGGTCGGTGTTGCCGTGGCGGGTACTGCTGGGTCGGGCGGGCTACGACGGTGCGGGTCCGTCGATGGTCGGTGTCGAGGGCGTCTCGGTGGCCGAGCGGGCGGCCTGCGCGGCGGCCGTGTCCGGCCGCTTGCGAACCACCCATTCCTCGATGTTGCGTTGCGCGCCCGCCGATACCGCGAGCGCACCGGGCGGGACATCGTCGCGCACGACGGTACCCGCACCCGTGTACGCGCCGTCACCGACCTGCACAGGTGCGACGAACATGTTGTCAGAACCGGTCCGGCAGTTCGACCCGATGACCGTCTGATGCTTGTTCACGCCGTCGTAGTTGACGAACACGCTCGACGCCCCGATGTTCGATCGGTCGCCGATCGACGCATCCCCGACGTAGGTGAGGTGCGGCACCTTGCTGCCCGCGCCGATGATCGCGTTCTTCGTCTCCACAAAGGTGCCGATCTTGCCGTTGACGCCCAGGATGGTCCCCGGCCGCAGATAGGCGAACGGACCGACCGAGGCGCCGTCGCCGATCGCCGCATTGCTGCCGTGGGTCCGGATGACCTGCGCGCCGCGGCCGACGACGACGTCGGTGAGAGTCGAATCGGGACCGACGACGGCGTCCGAACCGATCGCGGTGACGCCGTGCAGCTGGGTTCCCGGATCGATGCGCACGTCCTCCCCGATCGTGACGTCGATGTCGATCCAGGTGGTGGCGGGATCGGCGACGGTCACCCCGGCGAGCTGATGGCGACGGATGATGCGCCGGTTGAGTTCGGCGGCGAGCTCGGCGAGCTGGGCGCGATCGTTGCAGCCGGCGACGAGCATCGGATCGCCGATAGTGAAGGCGCGCACGGCTTTTCCGTGGTTTCGGGCGATCTCCACGACGTCGGTGAGGTAGAACTCGCCCTGCTCGTTGTTTGTCGAGAGACCGGCCAGCGCAGTACGCAGGGTGGCCGCGTCGAAGGCGTATACCCCGGCGTTGAGCTCTGTGATGGCGAGTTGCTCGGGCGAGGCGTCCTTGTGTTCGACGATTGCGTGGACGTTCCCGTCGCCGTCACGGACGATCCGGCCGTAGCCGTTCGGGTCCTCGGCGGTGAATCCCGTGACGGTCACCGCGGCCCCGCCGTCGGCGGCGTGGGTCTCGACGAGGGCCCGCAGGGTCGGCGCGTCGAGCAGCGGGACGTCGGCGGCGGTGACGACGACGGTGCCGTCGAAGTCGCCGGGCAGCGCGGTGAGCCCGGCCCGGGCGGCGTCGCCGGTACCGAGCGGCGCGTCCTGCACGGCGATGGTGACGCCGGTGCCGAGTCCCTTGGCGGTCGCGGTGATCGAGTCGGACACGCGTTCACGTTCGTGGCCGACGACGGCGACCAGATGCGTGGGGGCGATGCCGTCGGCGCCGTGCAGGGCGTGTCCGACGAGCGTGCGTCCGGCGATGGTGTGCAGGATCTTCGGCGTCTTCGACCGCATCCGCGTGCCCGCTCCGGCGGCGAGGACGATGACGGCGGTCGTCGTCGGGGACGTCTGTGTCATGTAGACCTCCGATGGAGCTGGGTCCGGTGAGTTCGGGCGAGAGTCGGGCGGTCCCGTATCGGGCTTCGCCGCGCGGGCAACGTCTGGATACTACTGAGTGGTTCGCGGCGCCCGACCCCGTCCCCCGGTGCGAACGCTGCCTGATAGAACCAAAGGGACTCACGTCACACTCGACGGAAACCAATGAAGGGAAGCCGATGAGCACCCAGAAGACAGCAATCGTGACCGGTTCGGCACGCGGGATCGGCGCGGCCGTCGCCAAACGACTCGCCGCCGACGGACTCGCCGTCGCCGTGCTCGATCTCGACGAGGCGGCCTGCGCCGACACCGTCAAGGCCATCACCGACGCGGGCGGCAAGGCCATCGCCGTGGGCGCGGACGTGTCCGACGAGGCGTCGGTCGGCGCGGCGGTGGACAAGGTCGTCGCCGAGCTCGGTGCCCCGACCGTCGTGGTCAACAACGCCGGCGTGCTGCGCGACAACCTGCTGTTCAAGATGAGCGTGGACGACTGGGACACCGTGATGGCCGTCCACCTGCGCGGCGCGTTCAACGTCACGAAGGCCGCGCAGAAGCACATGGTCGACGCGGGCTGGGGTCGCATCGTGAACCTGTCGAGCACCTCGGCGCTGGGTAACCGCGGTCAGTCCAACTACTCCGCGGCCAAGGCGGGTATGCAGGGCTTCACCAAGACCCTCGCCATCGAGCTCGGCAAGTTCGGCGTCACCGCCAACGCCATCGCCCCCGGCTTCATCGAGACCGAGATGACCGCGGCCACCGCTGCCCGGGTCGGCGTTCCGTTCGAGGATTTCAAGCGTGCCGCCGCCGCGGAGATCCCGGTCAACCGCACCGGCGTGCCCGAGGACATCGCCCACACCGCATCGTTCTTCATCAGCGAGGGCGCCGGATTCGTCTCCGGCCAGGTGGTCTACGTCGCCGGTGGTCCGAAGGACTGAGGTCTGCGTTCCCGCGCACCGCGAGTCGGCGCGTGCGCGGGAATCGATGCGGACCCGTGCGTAGCGCTGTGGCACAATCGGGTCCGCAACAATCCCCCATGGTGTAATCGGCAACACTTCTGATTTTGGTTCAGGCATTCCAGGTTCGAGTCCTGGTGGGGGAGCAACGAGAAAGACCAGCTCAGAGCCGGTTTTGCTCACGCGCCGCAACCCTCGTGTCGACTAAGTGTCGATATCGCGCACCATCGAACTTCCTCGTTCTGTGGCCGCTTTGCATCTCAGCGAGCGCGGAGGTGGGTTACGGGGACGAATTGCTTCCCGACACTCGATACGAGCTAACTCAGGTCGGCCGATCCTGGGGGATCATGTGCTAATGGCATTCATCGGCGGAGCCGATCTCACCGCCTTGATCGACGATCAAAGTGCGGACGTCCTTTCATATAGCCGTGGGTACATCGAGGTCACGGATAGCGGAGGGCGTGTCCTGGCTCGCGGAGTCTGCGCCGGACTGAGCCTCACAACGCAACTCGTACTCCCGGAATATGGACCCGCAATAGCGCCCAACGTCCCGGCGAGTGAGGGTGCCATTTGGGATTTTTTAGATCGGATGCCTCTCCGGTACGCGCCCGGACAGGGAGTCCGAGTGTTGAGTAACGAAGACCCGAGTGGCTGGCGGACGACCCGGAGTTTGATCTGATCGAGGTGAGCGCGGAGACCGAGGCGTTGGTGGAGCGGGTTTGGCCGAACGTGAGCGCGGCATGGCAGGTGAGCGCGGAGCTGATCGTCGAGGCGCGGGTGTCAGAAGGTTTGCCGGTTCCGTCGGGTCCTGATGATCCGCTGGCGGTGATGGTGGCCGCCCTCGTCGATCAGGACATGGCGCATGACGCCGATGTGCGCGCGCAAGCAAAGCGCATGAGAGGTTAGCCAACGGCCACGGCCGGAACGGAATTCGCGCAATCTGCGAGCGAGCCCGCGGCAAGGTCTCCTCGTCGATGCTATGCTCGTCGACGAGCAAGGTATGGATTCTCCGAACTCTCCCCCCGAGTTCCGACGATCCGTCTGGCCCCAGGTTTGGCTACGGCACCCTGGGGTTGCTCTCTTTCTGGGGCTCCGCTCTTTCTGGGGCTGGGACTACGTATTCTTTCGGGGACCATCACCCTGGTGAGGCCCGGTCGCTCCGACCTCGCGAGACCTGCGACGGCGACTACTACCTATACCTACTCTTGCCTCCCCGACGGCTTACCCGTCGAGGCGAACGCCCGACATGGCCGAACGGAGGACTGAGGTCATGACTGCTTTGTGTGCCGGCCGAATGATGGTTGCGTAGGCGGCTCCCAGGCAGTCCACGCTGTGGGTCTGAGTTTCCAGAACTCCGTAGGAAACTCCCGACCGCAGCTCGACGCGGAACGTTGATTCGAACACTATCCGCCTGTCGGCATTTCCTCCTCGCACGATCGAAGAGTTGACCTCGGAGAACACGAATGGTCCTGCAGTCCCACCGGGGATGACTTCGACGTTTCGCGATCGGGAAGGTTGAGTGGCAAAGCCCAATCGACCCATGAACCTGTCGCGCAGGTCCAACACGCGGGTGAGCCACCGCGGCGCATGACTCAACACCTGCACCGTGAAGTCGGTTGCGGTCCAACCCGACGGGACCGGCACGCGATGTGTGTCGGAATATGCGACCACGCCTGCACTCCTTTCAGTGACCTATCCGTCGACCACAGATGACCGTGATCGATGGCAACACATTCTTGGGGTGAATATTGCACTGGGTTCGGTGTCGTTCAGTCTGGCGATGGGTACCTACTCTTGACCCCCACACCCTGGGTACCGTGGACGGTTCCGTCCTTGAGTACGACGACAGAGCAGCCGAAGGCGCTGTCACGCTGGAGACTGACCGAGTCAACAATGTCGGGAATCGTCAAGTCGCCGCTGACTTCCCACGTCACGCGGACGTCGTCTTTTGTCTTGTTCAGGTCGGAGAGTATCTGGGCTGCATCTTCGTCGACGACGGACTTGACGGTGGCGATGTGAGAGGGCTCGGTGGTTGCCGCGATACGCGCGATGTGGGCGGCGGTGAGGCCGTCGTCTCCGGGGACCAGGCGAGAGATGATCGAGTGCCGTGTGGAGGCGATGCAGTTGTCGATGGCGTCTTGGCGGTGGAAGTAGGCGTTCTGGTAGGCCAGCCGGTAGGTGAGGAATCCTCCGCCGATGAGGACGATGGGGATGAGCAGGAATGCGACGGCGCGCCAGTTGATGGGGGTGGGCAGGCGGACCGGTGCGCGTGTGACCGGGGTGTGGGAGGCATCGACTAGGAGGTTGCGATTGTCGCCCTGGTGTGGGTGGTCAGGCCGCGTCGTGGGCACTGTTCGGCTCCCGCTGGTAGATCGTCGGCGGCGTCGGGCGACATGCCGACATCGCGTCGCGCAACGCGGGAGGTCGGACCATGGTGGAGAAGTCTAATTGGTCGAAATAGCTCGCGGGCAATGACTCCCGACGATGTCCAGATTGGGCGGTGACCGGGGCGGTGTCGCTGCCGACTCGGGTGGTACGCACCGAACGGAGTTGCCGCTGCGGCGGAATGTTTCCGGCGAGATGCCCTTGGGTGACGCTGGACACGTTCGCGTGCAGATCGGCGTGTCGGCCGCGTCTACACCTCCTGACTGCCGATGGGACGCACAAGGGAGGTGGGCGGCATGAGACTGGCCGATAGGGGTGAGGACGCATCCGCACCTGCGATGCGCAACGCCGGAGCGTGGGCAGGCGTCGTCCGCGCGGTGCTGTTTGTCATCGGTTGTGGACTGCTGGCGGAAGCGTTGCTGCACATCGGGGATCTCGGGCCGTGGACGCAGCGATGGGGCATCGTGCCGGTGGGTGCGGCATTTGTCGTGGTCCTCGCGCTCGGTGTCTCTTCGTCTGCATTGGTGCCGCCGCCATCGTGGGTTGGCTGATCGGTTGAGGTGTGGCGGGGAATGCCAAGGGCGACAATGGCGTTGCATTCCCGTTGCTGATCGGAGTGGTTGGGCTCGCTCGGTCGCGGTTACGGAGACTTTTGGTCGATACCTGCGATTTGGGGGCCGTGGACGGTTCCGTCATCGAGTACGACGATCGAGCAACCGAAGGTGCTGTAGTGTTGAAGGACGGTCGAGTCGCCAACGTCGGGAATTGTTAATTCACCCAGTACTTCCCAGGTAACGCGGACGTCGTCCTTTGTCTTTTTCAAGTCGAAGAGGATTCTCGCTGCATCTTCGTCGACCACCGATTTGACGGTTCTCGCATGGGAAGGCTCGGCGGTTGCCGCGATATGTGCGATGTCGGTGGCAGTGAGGCCGCTCTGCCCTGGAACCATGAAGAAGCTGATGGAGCGCCGTGCGGCGGCGATACAGTTGTCGATGGCGTCTTGGCGGTGGAGGTAGGCGTTCTGGTAGGCCAGCCGGTAGGTGAGGAATCCTCCGCCGATGAGGACGATGGGGATGAGCAGAAATGCGACGGCGCGCCACCTGATGGGGGCGCGAAGTCGAGAGAATGGGCTCATGCGCCAGGTAGCGGCGGTTTGGTCAGCCCATTGAGGGCGGACAGTTCTCGATTGAAGCCGGTAGTGTTGCCTTCGTCGGCGGCTGCAATTGTTTGAGCGGCGTCGATAATGGACCGGGCGTTCGCGGCCAGATCCCGAATGAACTTATTGATTTCGTCGTGAAGTTGGCTGGAATATGCGGTGAGTGCGGGGCCTGCGGCGAATCCCGGGTTGGCGGCCGCCGCTGGCTCCTGGGAGGTGAAGAAGGTGTTTGTCTTGATGGTGGCCTCTGAACTCAGCGAATCGAGTTGATGGCCAGTGGATTTGACTGCTTCGGGACGGATACTGAGGTTGTCATCGCTCATAGTAGGCTCCTGCTTTGTGTCTCATTTTGTGGTCACCATGTGCGCTTGGGAGTGACGATCGTGATGTGTTGCTGGCCTTCAGATTGCGACACTTCAGGAAGTCGCCCTTGTAATGCGAGATCGGTGTCGTTGGAGGTGTGTTGGGTATAGACCACCTGGCCATCGGGTAGGACTCCGGTCACGATAGCGGCATGGTGGGCCTGACCTGGGGTCATCGGGTCACCATCCTCGGTCACCCCGTGCTGTGTGTACTCCCAATAGGAGAGGTCACCGGGACGTGCTTGGTTCGGCGAAATACTGGCGCCGCCGTGGTGGAGGAAGAAGTCTCTCTGCGCATTGGCTAGCGACCAGCTCTTGGTGTGGGTAAGCCCGGGGAAATTATCACTGATGCCGAGCGGGTCGAGATATGGGTCATCATCAACACCCCAGCCATCGTGGTCGAAGCGTGCAAAAGAGTGATCGCTCTTATAGGGAAGCGAGCCCCCTTCACTTAGAGCGTATGACACGAAGTTCGCGCAGTTGTTCGGGTAGTCGTCAATCGAATCGTCGTTCCTGTGTGCGAGTGCCCATCGAACGGCGCCGACGGAGCTGAAGCCATTTTCGGGTCGGTCGATGGCCGCCTTGACGGTGTCGGGTATGCCGTTCAAGTCGAAAATCTCTACCGGGCAGGCTCGTTCGAAGTCGTTCTGCTGTTGTGGTGTGAGGCTTAACCACCAGCGGAAGGCTTCCTCCCGAGTCGCACCGGACGGTATCAGGTCGCGCATCTCTTGGAGTGCCTTGGCGATTCCGATCTTCTGTTGTGCCTCTTGGGCAGCCTTTAGTGTCGTCGAGTCGTTGTCATCCGCTTTGAGTATCTGTAGCGCCGTCGTGCAGTCCCCATCGGCTCGTGTAGCAGCGGCAAGAGCGGCCTGGATCATCTCGGTGGCTTCGTCTTGCACGAAGCACAGCATAATGTCGCCCGCTTGCTCGTCGGGGATTGTCACAACACCGGTGGTGTTGTCGACATCAAGGCCTCGGGACCGTGCGTAGTCGACCGCGGCATGTAGTTCGCGCTGGGCAACACCGACCGCATGCCCCAGCGTGTCGAGCGGATCGACGACTCCCCGCGCGAGGATCGATGCGACTTGGGATCGGTTTGCGATCCGAACGAGGGAGTCATGCGCCGCGCCGAACGCCTGCCCCGACCAGTTGTCGGTGAGTGGGCGTGTGCCGTTGTAGTGGATGTCGTCTTCGATCCGTTCGCACTGCTTGGCGGCCGCTAGCAGATCGTCGGCTGCGCTGATCCACATGTCGGGTTTCGCGTTGAGCAATTCGGGAAAGGTGACCACGGTTTGGGAAGTCTAGTCCGTCGAAGGCGTTGGCAGGCAACAGGTCCCGACTGTCCAAGTTGGCCGTTTCGGGCAGTTTGCCGGTGTTCTCGGATAGCTGCCGTCTTCTAGCCCGGCTGTCCGGACCGAGCGGGAGTGGTTCGTCGGAAGTAGATGGCGAGGACGACACGAACGACAACTGCGTAGGCAAAGGACAGCGGTCCGATGATGATGCCGGCGCCGAACCACGCCAGGCCGGAGACCGTCACGGTGAAGGCTGTGGCTACCAGCGTGACCCACGCGTTTTCGGCCGCCATCCATGGGGTGAGCCATGGCACGACGACTGCGGCAATCAAGAGCGCGGGAAAAGGTACGAGCAGGAGTGGATAGCCCAGGCCGTCCGGCGCGCAGACTGCCGTCACGACGAGGGCTACCACCAGCAGCACCACCCATGCGACCCAAAAGGTCAGCGCGACATGGCTGTTCGGCTGCGGCCAAGAAATGCCTCGCCGATTGACCGGCGATCGGCGCGGTGTATCTGCGGGCTCGGTGGTGCTCACCGAACAGGACACTACCGCCCCGGGTTCGGTGAGCTTCACCATCGCGAGTCGTGCATCAGGCGGCGATGGGGCCGTCATGTTTGGGAATGGTGGGCAGCAGGACGAGTGCGACGAGCAGTGCGGCGAGGGCGAACCCGGCGCCGGCGGCAAACCCGTCGTGGAAGACCGTCGTCCGCGCCGCCGCTATGAGCGCTGGGTGGCCGCCGGCGGCCGCGGTGAGCTCGTCGACACGGCGGAATGCGTAGGTGGCCGCAACCGCGACGCCCAGGGCGCCGCCGACCTCTTGGCTGGTGTTGATCAGACCGGCGGCGAGCCCGGCCCGCTCCTCGGGGACGCCGACCTGGGCGGCGATCTGGAGCGGGACGAAGGAGAGTCCCATGCCGATGCCGGTGAGCAGGAACACCGGGAGCACACCGGTGAGATAGGAGGCCGAGCTCGGCATCCGTGCCAGCAGCACCAGCGCGGTGACCACCAAGACGAGTCCGACGACGAGGACGATCTTCCCCGGAACCTTGGCCACCAGACCCGAGGCGACGCCGGCGCCGACGGCGACCACGAGTGCAAGCGGGACGTAGGCCAACCCGGTCTGCAGCGGCGAGTAACCCAGAACCTGCTGCAGGAACAGGCTGGCGAAGAAGAAGACGGTCACCACCGTCCCGAGCAGGAAGAGTGTGGCCAGGTTCGCGTACCGCAGGGTCCGGATGGCGAACACGGCGAAGGGCACCAACGGCGCGGCAGCCCGGCGCTCCACCACCACGAACCCGGCCAGAAGCGCAGCAGCCACCCCGAGGCAGACCAGAACGACCACATCGGTCCGCCCGTGACCGATGGCTTCCTCCAACGCGTAGAGCAGGGTCAGCAGTCCACCGGTGAGCAGCACCGTGCCGAAGGTGTCGAAGCGTTGGCGTGGCCCGCGGCTCTCCGGCAGCACGCGGGGTGCGAGAAGCACCGCGGCCAGCGCGATCGGGACGTTGATGAAGAAGATCCATCGCCACCCGGGACCGTCGGACAAGACCCCACCCAGAGTCACGCCGGCCACCGACGCGATGCCGGTCAACGCGCCCCACACGCCCAGCGCCTTCGCGCGTTCCTTGCCGCCGACGAACGTCGTGGTCAGGGTCGAGAGGGCGGCCGGTGCGATCATCGCCGAGCCCAGGCCCTGCAGGCCACGCGCGGCGAACAGCAGGCTCTGGTCCTGCGCGATCCCGGCAGCCAGGGACGCGGCCCCGAAGACTGCGAGGCCGACCTGCAGCATCCGGCGGCGGCCGAACATGTCGGCCAAGCGAGAGCCGAACAGCAGGCACCCGCCGAGAACGGTGCCGTAGAGCGTCACGACGTAGGGCAGGTTCACCTCGTGGATGCCCAGCGCTTCGGCGATCGACGGCAACGCGACATTCACGATGCTGACATCGAGGAACACCATGAACTGCGCGATCGACAAGAAGGCCAGCACCAAGCCGGGTCGCGTCACGCCGGCCGCGATGCCCGGTCGATCAGCATCAACCGGCGGGTCGACGGACTGTATTGGCTGAGCAGGTAGCTCACGTTTCGTGTGGCTGTGGTCGGACATGGTCGTCTCCTTGGGAAAGTGGTCGTGCGGAAGCAGACACGAGACGACGATAGTTCCCTGCGTACACTAGGTACCTAGAGGAAACCGACACGAGTGTGAGGCAGATCATGACGACGCATGCCGACCTTGAGGACGAACAGACCGGCCACTCCGCGGCTGGCGGCTGTCCGATCACGCCCGTGGTCGACATCGTCTTCAGCCGCTGGACCACGCCGATCCTCTGGCAGCTGAACAGTCATGGGCGGCAACGGTTCAACGACCTTCGCGACCTTGTCGGCGGTATCACGGCCAAGGTCCTCACCCAGCGTCTCCGGCAGCTCGAGCGCGACGGCCTGGTCACCCGGACGACCTACCCCGAGATCCCGCCGCGGGTCGAATACGAGATCACCGACCTCGGCCGCAGTCTCTCGCCGGTCTTCGCCGCACTCGTCAAGTGGTCTGACGAGCGCCTCGACCACGTGCTCGGCTCCCGCGCCGCCTACGACGCATCCGATCGGCCCATGCCCTAGCTGCTCCCGCCTCACCGGTCGACGCGTAGGTGACGCCGGACACGTTCGCGTGCAGATCGGCGTGCCTGCCGCGTCTACACCTCGTGACTGCCGCGGAGACGCACAAGGGAGGTGGGTGGCATGAGATGGGGTGACACGGGTGAGGACGCATCCGCACCTGCGATGGGTAACGCCGGAACGTGGGCCAACGTCGTTCGCGCGATGCTTTTCGTCATCGGTTGTGGACTGCTGGCGGAAGCGTTGCTGCACATCGGGGATCTCGGGCCGTGGGCACAGCGGTGGGGCGTCGTGCCGGTGGGCGCGATATTCGTCGTGGTCCTCGCGCTGGGCGTCTACTTCTTCTACCTCGGGGCCGCTGCCATCGTCGGCTGGCTGATCGGCTGAGAAGATAAGCGGTTGAGACAGAGCGGGTTTGGCATTCATGGCTCCATGAGGTCCAGCGCATGCGCGGTGGACGTCAGCGCATCTCCGATGTCGTCGACCGACCGAGGCGGATCGGCCTGGGCCGGAACGGCATCGGCGTTGCACGCTCCCGCTGGATATGGCCCGAGCGTGCTTCGCCATGGGCGAGCCCGGTCGCCGACACGCCGCCGGTTTGCGGAGTCGTGCAGGTACGGGCACACTGCGAATCACTGACCACGGGCGCCCCGGGGGCGCGGGAGGGAATGGGCCGCATGGCCGATGCGCACCAACAGTGCCGGTCATCGGTCGCGTCGGCCCAAATCAGCCGACGACGGTTCCTGTCGTTGTCGGCGGCCGGTGCGGGGCTGATCGGTGCGTGGTCGCTGGCCGGATGTGCTTCCGGGACAGGTCTCGCGGACTCCGACAACACTATTCGCGCGGCCATCGCGGGCGAACCCGATCAGCTCGACCCACACAAGACCAGCGCCTATTTCTCGTTCGAGGTCCTGGAGAACGTCTTCGACACCCTGGTGGAGCCGAACGGCGACCTGCAGATGGTACCGGCGCTCGCGCAGCGCTGGGACATCAGCCCCGATGCCACGCGGTGGACGTTCACGCTGCGGCCGGGTGTCCGATTCCACAACGGTGACCCGTTGACCGCCGACGACGTCGTGTACTCCTATCGGCGCATCATCGACCAACAACTCGCCAGCGCATGGCGATTGGAGAATGTCGCGACCGTCGAGAAGACCGACGAGCAGACCGTCGTCCTGACCACCCGGACACCGAGTCCGAACCTGCTGGCGACGATCGGCGGATTCAAGGGCATGGCGATCGTGAACCGCCGCAACGTGGAATCCGGTGAGATCGCCACCCGGCCGATCGGCACCGGCCCCTTCGCCTACGAATCCGGCTCTCCCGGAACGTCCATCGTCCTCAAGGCACGCCCGGGCCACTGGTCGGGTGGCCCGCACGTCGGCGCGGTCGCGTTCAGCTTCATCTCGCAGGGCACCACCGCGGTGTCGGCGCTGCGGTCCGGCGAGATCGACTGGACCGATGCGATTCCCGCACAACAACTCCGCGTCCTGCGTGGCGACGACGCGGTGACCCTCGGCACCGTGACCGCCAACGACTACTGGTACGTCACGATGAACTACGCTCGGAAACCCTTCGACGACATCAGGGTTCGGCAGGCAGTCGCCTATGCGATCGACCGGCCGTCCATCGCGCAGGTCGTCGGCTACGGCACCGCGACACCGAATCAGCTCGCGATTCCGTCCACGAGTCCGTGGTTCACCCGCTACGACCGCTACACCGCGGGGTTGGATCGGGATGCCGCACAGAACAAAGCACGTGGCCTGCTCCGGCAGGCCGGGGTGCGCTCGCTGCACATGGGACTCATGGTCACCACCGAATACCCCGAAACGGTCACCGCCGCACAGGTCATCGCCTCGAACCTCGCCGACGTCGGCATCGACGTCAGCATCGAACAGCTCGATTTCGGGGTGTGGCTCGACCGGCAATCGCAGGGGAAGTTCGACGCCCTGCTGCTCGGCTGGCTCGGCAACATCGACCCCGATGACTACTACTACGCCCAGCATCACTCGAAGGGCACATCCAACTCGCAGAAGTACGCCAATCCGACCGTCGATCGGCTGCTCGACGCCGGGCGCACCGAGCTCGACGTCGCCACGCGCAAGCAGATCTATGCCGACGCGGCGACCCGCATCGCCGACGACGTCAGCTACCTGTATCTCTACAATCCCTCGGCCACCCAGGCGCACACCACTGCGCTGCTCGACTACACCGTGCGGTCGGACAAGGCGGTCCGCTTCCGTGATGCACGCCTGGACAGGAGTCGTGGCGCATGAACGGATTCGGTTGGCCGCTGGCCCGTTTCGTCCTGAAGAGGCTGCTGTACTCGGCGGTGGTCCTGCTCGGCGTGATCGTGGTGGTGTTCCTGCTCATCCAGGTGGTGCCCGGCGATCCGGTGCGCATCGCACTGGGCACGCGGTACACGCCGGAGGCCTACGCCTCGCTGCGGCACGCGTCGGGGCTCGATCAGCCGCCCTTGACGCAACTGTTCCACTACATCGGAAACGTGTTCACCGGCGATCTGGGCGTGAGTTTCCGCAACGGCGAACCGGTCACGACGACGCTGCTCGAACGACTACCGGCCACCATCGCGCTGGCCATCGCGGCCATCGTCGTCGCCCTGGTCATCTCCATCCCGCTGGGAACCTGGGCGGCGATGCGGGAAGGGCGCATGGCCGACAACAGCATTCGGGTGCTGTCACAGTTCGGTCTCTCGGTTCCGGACTTCTGGATGGGCATCCTGCTGATCGCGGTCTTCTCGACGGCGCTGGGCTGGCTGCCGTCGGCGGGGTACCGACCGCTGTCCGCCGGACCGGTGCCGTGGCTGGAACACATTGTGCTGCCCGCGATCACCATCGGTGCGGTCACCGGCGCCATCATGACCCGGTATGTGCGGACAGCGGTACTCGAGGCCGCCAACGCGCCCTTCGTCACCACCGCCCGGTCCAAGGGCCTGAGTCGTCGCCGAGTGCTGGTGTCCCACATCGGCCGCAACGCGTTGGTGCCCGTACTCACGATTTCCGGGATCCAGCTCGCCGCGCTGCTCGGCGGCGTGATCGTCGTCGAGGTCGTCTTCGCGTGGCCCGGCCTGGGCAAGCTCGTCTACGACTCCGTCGCCGCCCGCGACTACCCGATGCTGCAGGGTGCCATCCTCCTGATCGCCGCGATCTTCCTCATCGTCAATCTCGTCGTCGACGTGCTCTATGCCCTCATCGATCCGAGGATTCGGCTCTCATGACCACCACGACGGATTCAGCCACCGGCGCTGCGGGTTCGACCGACTCCGCGTGGCGGCTGTTCCTGCGTAACCGGGCGTCGGTGGCCGGCCTCGTCGTCATCGTGGTGGTCATCGTCTGCGCCGTCGCGGGCCCGCTGATCGCTCCGTACGGGGCCAACGACATCAACGTGCCCGACGCGCTGGCCGCACCGACGTGGACGCACCTGTTCGGCACCGACGATCTCGGCCGCGACGTGTTCTCGCGGGTGGTGCTCGCCGCGTCGGTGAGCATGCGGGTGGCCGTGGTGGCCGTGGCCATCTCGCTGGTCGTCGGGGTGGTGCTGGGTATGTTCTCCGGCTTCGTCGGCGGCATCGTCGACACCGTGCTCATGCGCATCGTCGACGTGATGTTCTCGTTTCCGGTGATGCTGCTGGCGTTGGCGATCGTCGCGATCCTCGGCCCCGGTGTCACCTCGGCGACGGTGGCGATCGGCATCGTCTACGTCCCGATCTTCGCCCGGGTCGCCCGCGCCGACACCCTGCGGGTACGCCAATCACAGTATGTACAGGCGGCCACCACGATGGGTGTCTCCACGCCGCGGACCCTGTTTGCCCATGTGCTGCCGAATATTTCGGGGCCCGTCGTCGTCCAGACCTCCATCTCCCTGGCGTTCGCGATCCTCTCCGAGGCGGCGTTGTCCTTTCTCGGTCTCGGTGTGCAGCCGCCGGAACCCTCATGGGGCCGCATGCTCTACGACGCCCAGGGGTTCATCACCAGCGCCTGGTGGATGGGTGTCTTCCCGGGTCTGGCCATCTTGTTGACCGTCTTCGCGTTCAACCTCATCGGCGACGGTGTGCGCGACGTGCTCGATCCGCGGCAGCGAACCATCCTGCGCAACCGCGGAACCCGGCGATTCCGGCGCCGCGCCCGAAATGCCGTGGCACCGTCATCCCCGATGCCGGATACCTCGCGGCGTCCGGACTCCGATGACGCGGCGGTCTGGACGGTCGCGGACCTCGTCGTCGGGGTGGGATCACGAGAGATCGTGCACGGCATCGGTTTCGCCGTCGCCGCGGGCGAAACACTGGGCATCGTGGGTGAATCCGGCTCGGGAAAGTCGCTGTCGGTGCTCTCGGCGACCGGCCTTTTCGACGCGCCGAGCGCCTGGATCACCGGCACCTCCCGGATCGGTGACACCGAGGTCATCGCGGCCTCCGACGCGGTGCTGCGCGCAATGCACGGCGCTCGGGTGGGATTCGTGTTCCAGGACCCGTCGTCGAGTCTGAATCCGCTGCTCACCATCGAGCAGCAACTCATCGAGGGGCCGCGGCACCATCTCGGGCTCAGCCGATCCCAGGCACGTGAGCGCGCGCTGAAGTTGTTGCGGGACGTGCGGTTGCCCGATCCGGAATCCCGGCTGCGGGCATATCCGCATCAGCTCTCGGGAGGCCAGCGGCAGCGGGTGATGATCGCGATCGCGCTCGCCTGCGACCCCGAGATACTCATCGCCGACGAGGCCACCACCGCCCTCGACGTCACCACCCAGGCGCAGATCATCGACCTCGTCGCCGACCTGCAGCGCCAACGCGGAATGGCCGTCGTGTGGATCAGCCACGATCTCGGTGTGATCGGGCGGATCGCCGATCGCGTGCTGGTGATGCGGGCCGGAGCGGTTGTCGAAACCGGTTCGGTGAGCGAGATCTTCGCCCATCCGAAGAACGACTACACGCGGACGTTGCTGGACTCGCGGCCGCTGTTGCGTGACGTCACCCACCGCGCTGCGTCGGAAGATGTTGCTGCAGAAGAGCATGCGCCACAGGTATCGATGCGGGGGCTCGGCGTCGACTTCACCATCCGTCGTTCGACCGGGCGCGATACCCTGGCCGCGGTCCGCGGCGTCGACCTCGACGTCGCGGCGGGCACCACGCTGGGGATCGTGGGGGAGTCCGGGTCGGGGAAGTCGACCATCGCCGGTGTCCTGAGCGGACTCGTGCGCAGCGGGTCGGGTACCAGCGTCCACGGCAGCATCGAGGTGCGGGTCGACGGACGCGTCATCGACGCCGTCGGTGTCCGGGGTTCCGACGCCGCCGTCTTGCGCCGGCGCGTGGCGATGGTGTTCCAGGATCCGGGCGCGTCCCTCGATCCGCGTATGACCGCGGCAGCTTCGATCGCGGAGCCATTGCGCATCCACAAACTTGCGGCGGGACGCGACGCGGTGCGCGAGCGGGCCGCACAATTGCTCGGCGACGTCGGTCTGGACTCGTCGTTCCTGCGGCGGTATCCGCATGAGATGTCCGGCGGGCAGCGTCAACGGGTGTGTCTCGCACGCGCGTTGGCCTCCGACCCCGACGTGCTGATCCTCGACGAGTCGACGTCCTCGCTCGACGTCTCGGTGCAGTCGGCGGTGCTCGATCTGCTGGCCGAGTTGCAGCGGGAGAAGGGGCTGACCTCCCTCTTCATCGCCCATGATCTCGCAGTCGTCGAGCAGATCAGCGACACCGTCGCGGTGATGCAGAACGGACGTGTCGTCGAGCAGGGTCCCGCCGCCAGGATTCTGCACGATCCCGAAACCGATTACACGAGAAAGCTGTTGGCGGCCATCCCGCCGGATATGCCGCAGCGTGCGTGAATGGTGGTGGCGAGGGGTGGGTCCACGCTAGGCTCTCGGTTGTGTCAATCACCGACGAGCGCATTCGATCCGCCACCCACGACATCTCGGCCGACGCCGCAACGGTTTTCGAGCTGATCGCCGATCCGGCCCGCCAGCCCGACTGGGACGGCAACGACAATCTTGCCGAACTCGTCGGCGGCGGGCGGATCCATGGAGTAGGGGAGACCTTCTCGATGCGGTTGACCAACGACGCGGTGCGCGACAACCAGGTCGTCGAGTTCGACGAAGGACGGCTGATCGCCTGGCTGCCCAGTGAACCGGGCAAGCCGAGCCCCGGGCATCTGTGGCGGTGGGAGATCGAGTCGATCGACGACACGCACGTCCGGGTCACCCACACCTACGACTGGACCGAGTTGACCGACCCGGGCCGGATGGAACGGGCGCGCACCACCACCGCCGAGCGCCTGCGCGCGTCGATCGACAACCTGGCCAAGTTGGCCGAACAGTCCCACTGACCGACGCGAGACATCATGGCGCCGAGGGCGTCTCGCCCCGCCGTGGCAGCACCCATCCCGGTCGGGGGAAGTGGCAGGTGTACCCGGCCGGGTAACGCTGGAGGTAGTCCTGATGTTCGGGCTCGGCCTCCCAGAACGGTCCCGGTGATTCGACGGTCGTGACCGCCGGCCCGGGCCACAGTCCGGACGCGTCGACGTCGGCGATCGTGTCCCGCGCGATCTGCTCCTGCCGGGCGTCCAACGGGAAGATCGCCGAGCGGTAGCTGCTGCCGACGTCGTTGCCCTGGCGGTCCTTCGTCGTCGGATCATGGATCTGGAAGAAGAACGCCAGAATGTCGCGGTACGTCGTTTGCGCCGGGTCGAACACGATCTCCACGGCCTCCGCATGTCCGGGGTGGTTGCGGTAGGTCGCGTGATCGTTGGTCCCGCCGGTGTAGCCGACGCGGGTGGCCAGTACACCCGGCTGTCGGCGGATCAGATCTTCCATGCCCCAGAAGCACCCGCCGGCGAGGACGGCGGTCTCGGTGCCGGCCGTGCGGGTGATCTGTCCGGAGTCGTGGTTTCCGCTGGTCATCAGGGATTCTCCTTCGTGGTGTCGGGCTCGAGCAGCGGCGGATGTGGTGATAGCACTGCTCCTGTCATAGGAGAACAGCAGGGATGCCCATTTTGGCCCCGGCCCGGTGTCTTAAGCCGTGATTCGATCAGCGCCGTAGATCGCTGCCACTGGGTGACGCCGATCTACGGCACAAGCGTGTTCAGTGCTTCCGGGACAAAGTTGTCAGACCCTCCCCGTATGGTTTCGGGTATGGACCACACCGGCGGCGAAGTCCCAGGCCACGCCGATGAAAGCATCGGTGTGACAGGGATTTCCGGGTCTCGAGTGGAGTCTCTGTTCACGCAGTTGGCCGATGACAACAAGCTGTACTCGCGGGAACTGGTCGAGGTGCTCTATCACTGCCAGTCGGCGAAGTCCTCCATGGATTACCGCATGTTGCAGGCGGCGTTGCTGATGTATGAGGACCGTGAATACGAGTACCTCGAACGCGTGTACCGCGAGATCGGCAGCGGCGAGGTCACCGTCCCCGCCGGCCTTACCGACACCGACGAGTTGGCGCGACTGCTCGCCGACGGGAGAGATCGGATCGCCCGCCTGGGCCCGGACGGTTTGACCACCGCGATTGCCGAGGTGGGTGCCGTCCTGACGCTGCCACCGGCACAAGCGAAACGGATGATCGAAACCGGCGCCTCGATGATGTATCGGCTACCCGAAACCGGTAAGCAGTTGGCGGCGGGGCGTATCGACCTATCGCGTTTTCAGGAGATCGTGTCCCGTACCGACATGGTCGCCGACGAGCACGCCCAGTCGTTGGATGCGGCGCTGGCCGAGCAGATCGCGGGCCGCGATCCGATGTCGATGACCCGCTTCCGCACCATGATCGACGCCACCATCACCCGCATCGACCCGGCCGCGGTGCGGCGCCGCCGCGACACCGCCGACCAGAAACGCCACATCCGCATCCGCCCGCACCGCGAGATGCCTGGCCACTCGGTGATATCCGGACAGCTACCGGCCGCCCAGGCCGCCGTGTTGGATGCCCGCCTCGATGCGATGATCACCGCCGTGCACCGCGCCGATCCGCGGTCCGCATCGCAGCAACGCGCCGACGCACTCATCGCGCTGGCCCGCGGTCACCAACACCTGGCGTGTGAATGCCTCGCCTGCACCGACCCGCAACCGGAGCCGGAGACCGAGACCGAGACCGAGGCCCAAGTCGAGGTCGAGGTGGAACCCGACGCGGCGGCCCAGCCTGCCGATTGTGGTCACACTCATGCGCCGCGGCCGCAGTTTCACATTGTGGTGAACCTGTCGACGCTGCTCGGCCTCGATGAGGATCCGGCGTTCCTCGACGGACACGGCGTCCTCGACGCCGACATCGCCCGGAGTCTGCTCACCGAGGCCAAACGCACCTACATTCATCCCGGCGATCCTGCCGCTCAGCGCGCAGCCGCACGCACCGCGGTCGAGCACACCTACGAGATCCCCCGTAAACTGCGGGAACTCGTCCTGGCCGGCGAATTGTGTTGCACCTTTCCCGGCTGCACCAACAAGGTTCGGGCCGCCGACCTCGACCACACCATCCCGTTCGACAAGACCGATCCGTCCGCCGGTGGGAAGACCGCTGAACACAACATCAAACCGTTGTGCCGGTTTCACCACCGGCACAAGACCTTCGCCGTCGGGTGGCGTGATCACCAAACACCTATGGGGGCGGTGTTCTTCCAATCCCCGGACGGCTACATCTTCGCCGGCAACGCCTACACCGGCCGCGACCTGTTCCCCGCCCTGCACCGACGCGCCGGGCCGGGCACACCACCCGACCCGCGCATCGCCGCACGCTTCACCGCACCACGCACCGCAGCGAGCGCCACACACCACGCCGCCTACCACGCCGCCCAGGACGCGGATCCCCCACCGTTCTGAAGCCGGGGTACGCGACGCCGTTCAGGCGAGGGCCACGACCAACGCCACCGCGATCACGATGATGAACAAGAACACCACCGCCGCGACGACCACCACGACGCGAGCATCGGTGTTGCGGTTCGCAGACTGCGGAACATGTTGTCGCCCAGGCTGATACCCCGTGTGTGGAGAACCTGGCACCGGGCCGGCCAGCGGAGGAATGTAGGTGATCGGCGGCAGCGGCTGGGTGGCCTGCGTCATCTGCGCATTTTGGCTCATCGGCGCTCCGGGGGCGATGGGCGCGCCGGGAGCCGGCGGTGTGCTGTGCACAATCGGCGCATTGGGGGCCATCGGCTGCCCCATCGGTCCCGGTCCGGTGGCGGCCGGTTGGAGTGGTCCGCTCGGCGGCAACGCCGTCCCGGGTGGAACCCGGCCTTCGAGCGCATCATTGGCTGCTTGGGCGAGCTCGCCTGCGGTGCCGAAACGGTGGGCCGGATTCTTGGCCATGCCGCGCGCGACGATCGCGTCGAACGGGCTGCCGAGGACCGGGGGCGCCTGGTTGAGATGCGCGGCGACGAGCACCTGCAGGTCGCCCGCGCCGAAAGGTGCCGCACCGGTGAGGGATTCGACCAAGACGCAGGTCAATGCATAGATGTCGGTCGCGGGGGTCGCGATATTGCCTGCCCCGAATCGTTCGGGCGCCATGTACGCGAACGATCCCACCGCTGCACCGGTGTCGGTGAGTCGCGGATCGGTGGTGGTCTGCGCCAAACCGAAATCGACCAGGTAGGCGAAGTCGCCGCTGTCGATGAGGATGTTGTCTGGCTTGACGTCGCGATGCACGAGTCCGGCAGCGTGTGCGGCATCGAGAGCTTGGGCGACCTGTTCGACGATCGACACCGCTCGATCCGGAGTCAACGGACCAGAGCTCAGGAGGTGCCGCAGATCGTTGCCGCCGCTGACGATACGCATGTCCAGGAACAAGAAGCCGTCGATCTCGCCCCAGTCGTGGATCGGGATCACATGCGGGTCGTTCAGCTGCGCTGCCATGCGTGACTCGCGGAGGAATCGTTCGCGGAACACGGCATCGCCGGCGAATTGCGGGGACAGCAGCTTGAGGGCGACGGTGCGCCCGCGGCGGGTGTCGAGCGCCTCGTAGACCTCGCCCATGGCGCCACGACCCAGCAGCCGTCGCAGGGTGTAGTCACCCAGAACGGAGCCACTGCGGTCGGCGGGGTCATGCATACTGCGGTGTTCCTCCTGCCCACCGGGCGTCGGGCGGTCCCATCGCGGGGTCGTCTTCTCGCGGTACGCTACCCGCTCGTCGTGCGCCTGGCGGACAGGACTCGCACAGCGGGGTTCTCGCCCGAGGCTACGCGCGTACCCGCTTCAGGTGGGTCGGACATGGAACCCCTGAAATCTCAACGTCATTGGCCGATGCCGGTGCCCGGATACCGCGCCGCAGGTCCGCCGGGCCGATGATCACCGTTGTCGGTCATACAGACGGCCCGGCCACCGGAATCGCCGGTGGCCGGGCCGTGGGTCGTGCTAGTTCGGTGAGTCGCGACAGATCAGTGAGCCATCGGAGCCGCGTCGCCCTCGGTGACGGGCAGCGGCCCGCTGCGGATGACGAAGCCTGCGATCACTGCGCCGACCGCGAAGACTCCCGCGGCCACCCAGAACGCCACCGTGTAGGAGTGCACAGCCGCCATCATCTTCAGCTGCTCCATGTTGGCGGTGTGCCCGATATGACTGGTTGCGTAGGACGCCGCGGCACTGGAGGCGATGGTGCTCAGCAGCGCGGTACCCACCGACCCGCCGACCTGCTGCATCGTGTTCACCGTTGCCGACGCGACTCCGGCGTCGTCGTGGGAGACGCCCGAGATGGCGCCCTGCATTGCCGGGGCCATGGAGGCACCGATGCCCACACCCATGATGAGCAGGCCGGGAAGGATGTTCACCGCGTACGAACTCGAGTCGGAGAGCTGGGTGAGCAGCACCATTCCGACAGCGGCGGTGGTCATCCCCGCCGTCATCAGCCAGCGCGGCCCGAAGCGCGGCAGCAGCACCGCGGTGGAGGTCGTGGCGGTGACGATGAGGGCTCCGATCATCGGCAGGAACGCCAGTCCGGTGCGAATCGGGCTGAACTGCAGATTCTGCTGCAGGTAGTAGGTCAGGAACAGGAAGATCCCGAACATTCCGATTCCGGTGATGAACACCGTGAGGTAGGAGCCGGCGCGAGTGCGGTCCAGGATCACCCGCAGGGGGAGCAGTGCGTGCGGCGTCCGCGACTGCAGCCACACGAACACACCCAACAGCGCCACACCGACGATCAGCCAGGTGATGGTGGCCCAGTCGGCCCAGCCGTTGGTCTCGGCGTTGGAGAAGCCGTACACGATCGAGAACAGTGCCGTCGAGACGGTGACGACCCCTGGCAGGTCCAGCTTGGGACGAACGTCGGCACGATGCGGGCCGATGAACAGGACGGCCCCGACGAGCGCGATCGCCGCGATCACCAGGTTGACGTAGAGGCACCAGCGCCAATTGGCCCATTCGGTCAGCATTCCGCCGAGGAGCAGCCCCAGGGCGCCGCCGCCGCCGGCGATCGCTCCGAAGATGCCGAAGGCCTTACCGCGTTCGGCGGGGTCGGTGAACGACGTGCTCAGCAGCGACAGTGCGGCAGGTGCCAGCAAGGCGCCGAACACGCCCTGACCGGCGCGGGCGGCGACCAGCATGTCGAAGTTGACCGCGGCACCACCGATCGCCGACATCACCGCGAAGCCGATCAGACCGATGATGAAGGTGGTCCGCCGGCCGAGGAGGTCGGAGAGCCGGCCGCCGAGCAGAAGAAGACTGCCGAAAGCCAGCGCGTAGGCGGTGACGATCCACTGACGGTCGGCATCGCCGAACTGCAGCGCGGTCTGGGCATGGGGCAGAGCGATGTTGACGATGGTGGCGTCGAGCACCACCATCAGCTGGGCGAGACCGAGCACGCCGAGGATGACCCACCTAAGGCGGTGGTGTCGGTCTCCGGCCGATTCTGTGGTGGCGCCGTCGCCACCGGACTTTTCGAGAGTGGTTGTCATCGGGGCTCCTGAGGATTAGATGAAAGACGTTCCTCCGCTTACCGGGATGGCAACCGGCCCCAACCGGAGATGATTCCTCCGGTTGCTAATCTGTGATGATGCCCACTGAATCCGCGTCGGAGATGCCCGCTACGCCGGAAAAGCCGCTACGGGCCGACGCCGAGCGCAACCGTCAGCGGATCATCGGGGCGGCCCGTGACCTCTTCACCGAGCGCGGCCTCGACGTCTCCCTCGACGAGGTGGCCGCTGCAGCCGGTGTCGGCGTGGGAACGGTCTACCGCCGATTCGCCAATCGCGACGAGCTCGTCTTCGGGGTGTTCATCGATCACCTGGAGTCTGTGGTCGCGCGTACGGCCGAGGCGATCGACAACGAGGACCCCTGGGATGCCGTGGAGGGACTGGCGACGTGGATGTGCCGAATCCTCGCCGAGGACCGCGGGCTGGCGGCGATCATCATGACCGTCGACCACAGCAACCCGGAGATCGAGAGATTCAAGGCCACGCTGTCCGAGCGCATCAACCGGATCTTCGCGCGGGCGATGGCGGCCGGGGTGTTGCGCCCAGACCTCGCGTTCACCGACTTCTTCGCCCTGTTCACCATGATCAAGGCCATCGCCGAGGCGACCGAGCAGACGGCTCCGGGAACGTGGCGCCGCTATCTCGATCTGTTCCTCGACGCCGTGCGCGCCGAGCCCCGGCGGGCACCACTGGGTGCGCCGGCGATGACCGAAGCGCAGGTACGCGACATGCAGGCGGCGCACAAGGCCGGGCGCTGACCGCGAGCGTGACCGGTGCCCACGTGGCGCTCTCAGGCGATGAGGTGCTCGCTCTTGAGCCAGTCGTAGGCCACCGTCGACGGGTCCTCGCCGTCGATGTCGACACGACCGTTGAGGTCCTGCATGATGTCGGAGTTCAGCCGCTGCGAGATGTCGCCGAGGAGATCGGCGATCTCCGGGTACTTCTTGAGCACCTCGTTGCGCACCACGGCGGTTCCGCTGTAGGGCAGGAAGAACTTCTTGTCATCGTCGAGGACGGTCAGGTCGAGGTTCTTGATGCGGCCGTCGGTGGTGTAGACCTCGCCGAAGTTGCAGGGCGAGCTCTTGGCGGTCGAGGTGTAGATCACGCCCGCATCCATCCGGGTCACGTTGGTCAGCGGGACCCCGTTGGGGTCGCCGAGCGGTATCCCGTATTTCTTGAGCATTGGCCCGAAACCATCTAAGCGCGAATAGAATTCGTCGTCGACGCAAAAGGTGCGGTCGGCGACGGGGAGCTTGGCCACATCCGACAGCGACCGGACGCCGAGGCGTTTGGCCGTCGCCGACGACGCCGCGAAGGCGTAGGTGTTGTTGAAATTGGCCGGGGGCAGCCACACCAGGTCGTGATCGGCGAGCTCGATGTCATGCACCGTCTGCCACAGGACCTTCGGGTCGGCGATGGTCTCGGTCTGGTTGTGATAGTTAATCCAGGCGGTGCCGGTGTACTCCCACAGGATGTCGGCGTCACCGTTGAGCTGCGCCTGGCGCGACGAGGCGGAGCCGGGTGCGCCGGTCAGATCGGTCACGTCGGCACCCGCGGCGGCCAGGTAGGTCGCGGTGATCTTGCCCAGGATCACGCCTTCGGTGAAGCTCTTGGACGTCACCGTCAGCGACGCACCCTCGAGCGGCTTCTTCCCGTCGGGCAGCGAGGCCTTCTCGAAGGTGCCCGACGAACTCACCAGACCGCAGCCGGCGATCGTGAGCACCGCGGCGAGCGCCACCAGCAGTCCACGAGACGAGCGCAGGAGTCGTTGTGTGCGCGTACTTGTCATGCCACACCTCGGGGAGTGGCGACCAGCTCGACGATCCGGCCGAGCCAGTCGATGACCATGGCGAGCAGACCGACCAGGATCGCCCCGGAGATCAGCAGTTTCGGCAGGAACAACGTGACGCCGGTGGTGATCAGGGTGCCGAGGCTGGTCGCGCCGATGAAGGTGCTCAGCGTCGCGGTGCCGACGAGGATCACCAGCGCGGTCCGGACACCGTTGAGGATCACCGGAACCGCGAGCGGCAACTCGACCTGGACGAGGGTGCGGAACGCGGAGTAACCGATCCCGCGGGACGCCTCGATGGTGCGCTGGTCGACCTGACGGAGTCCGACGATGGTGTTCTGCAGGATCGGCAGCACGGCGTAGACGACGAGGCCGATGACCGCGGTCTTGAAGCCGGTGCCGAGCCAGAAGGTGAACAACACCAGCAGGCCGACCGCCGGCGCGGCCTGACCGATGTTGGCGATGTTCACCGCGATCGGATTGAGCCAGCGCATCGAGGGCCGCGTCAGGACGATGCCCAGCGGGATGGCGATCACGATCACGATCACCGCGGCGGTCAGGGCGAGCTTGATGTGGTCGAGGATCGTGGTCTGCAACGTCGGCCACGCCAGCGAGGTCTGTTCGGTGTCGGTGAACGTCGTGGTGGCGTACCAGCTGAAGTATCCGATACCGATCACCAGGAACACCACCGGCTCGAAGATCACGTCCACCGGTAACTGCCGCAGGCGTCTCATGAGGCCGGCGCCGATCCGCTGCCGGAGGCGGGAGTCGAGCTGCCGTCGCGGTGGTCGGCGTAGGAGACCTCGTCCTCGTCGGCACGGGCATCTGCCAGTTGGGACTGGATGATGTCCATCACGGCCGCGATGGTCAGGGCGCCGAGGACCGCGCCCCGCCCGTTGGCGACCAGGGTGCCGCCCTGACTCGCCGCAAGCATCGAATCCAGTGCGTCGTTGAGCGTCGCCGAGTCGGCGACCACCGGGAGGCGCGGATCGACGTAGTCCGAGATCGTCTTCTTGGTGGCGACCTCGGCCAGTGTCGGCCAGGCGCGCGGGCGTCCGTGCTCGTCGACCACGACGACCCAGTCGGTGCCGGCGGCGCGGGCCCGCTCGATGACCGGCCGCGACGCCTCGCCGACTCGCGCGGTCGTCACATGATCGACCTCGACGTCGCGCACCCGCGAAAGTGTGAGGTGGGCCAGCGTCGCGCCGGAGCCGATGAACTCCTCGACGAAGGGCGTGGCCGGGTTGGCGAGGATCTCGTCCGGCGGCGCGTACTGCTCGATGTGTCCGCCCTCGGACAGGATGAGCACCTTGTCGCCGAGTTTGGTGGCCTCCTCGAAATCGTGGGTGACGAGGACGATGGTCTTGCCGAGTTCTCGATGAATGGCGATCAGACTGTCCTGCAGCCGGACTCGGGTGATGGGGTCGACCGCGCTGAAGGGCTCGTCCATGAGCAGCACGGGCGGGTCGGCGGCCAGCGCCCGGGCCACGCCGACGCGCTGTTGCTGGCCACCGGACATGTCCTTGGGCAGCCGGTGGGCGAAGGTCTTGGCGTCGAGACCGACGAGGTCGAGCAGATATTCGGTGCGCTCGGCGATCTTCTTCTTGTCCCAGCCGAGGACTCGCGGAATGGCGCCGATGTTCTTGGCGACGTCCCAATGGGGGAACAATCCGCCCGACTGGATGACGTAGCCGATCGACTGGCGCAGTTTGTCGGGATTCTCCCGGGTGACGTCGCGATCGCTGATGAAGATGCGGCCCTCGGAGGGTTCGATGAGCCGATTGATCATTTTCAGCGTCGTCGTCTTGCCACAGCCGGAAGGGCCGACGAAGGCGACGATGTCGCCGGCCTCGATGGTGAGGTCGAGTCGCTCGACGGCCGGACTGTCCTGCCCGCGATAGCGCTTGACCACGCCATCGAGTCGGATGGAGGCCCCGGTGACGGTGCGGCCGTCGGACGCCGGGGCGTCCGACGGAACCGGGTCGTTCGAGACCGGCTCCGGGGAATCCGGTTCATGGGAGATAGGGCCGTTGGATCCGCCGGTCATGACAACCCCTTGGAGATCGTGACGCGTCCGAGCAGGACGAGCAGTGCGTCGAAGACGAGAGCGATAAGGACGATGAGAATTGTTCCGGTGAGCGCCATTTCGAGTGCATTGGCACCACCGAGGCGGGAAAGGCCGTTGAAGATCAGCGATCCCAGCCCCGGGCCGAGGACGTAGGCGACGATCGCCGCCACGCCGACGATCATCTGGGTGGAGACCCGGATGCCGGTGAGGATGACCGGCCAGGCGATGGGCAGTTCGACGGTGAGCAGAATCCGCCAGCGCGACAAGCCGATACCCTTTGCCGATTCGATGACCGAGCCGGGGACCGAGCGCAATCCGACGACCGCGTTACCGATCACCGGCATCGCCGCGAAGAACGCGAGCATGATGAACGAGGGCACCACGCCGAGCCCGAACGGCACGATCAGCAATGCGAGCAGGGCCAGCGATGGGATCGTCAGCGCCACCCGGCTCGAGGTGAGAGTGAGTGACGACACGAGCGGCAGCCGGTACACGGCGACCGCGACGAGTACGGCGACCACGGTGCCGATGAGCACGGTCTGGAAGGCCAGTGAGGCGTGCTGATAGGTGAGGAAGGTCAGGTTGGATGCGTGGTCGTCGATGTATTTCCACAGCTGCACGTGTCGATGCCCCTTCCCTGGTCACGACGCGCGACAACATGATTGCCGACGGTGACAGCGCCGGCGGCGCTTGTCGAGGAGAGTAGATGGACCCTGGGAATCGCGGAGGTCGTTTCGCCGATATCGGCGGCGATTCATCGCGCCTTCGTGTGGCTCTCGAATCTTCTGACCTGGTCAGATGTCGATGCGATCACAATTGCGCGCGGATTTCACTCACGGTGAGTCGAAGTCGGTGGCGCCGCGGCGAACAGTCGACGCGGCGGTGGCGTGGGCGCGACCTCGATATGGTGGCACGCATGGCAGTCAGTCGTCCCACCGACAAGTCCGACGAGGTCCAGCGCGCGCCGCGGGCACGGATGACCGGGGCCCAGCGTCGTCTGCAACTCATCGAGGTGGCGCGCGGGCTGTTCGCCGAACGCGGTTTCGATGCGACGACGATCGAGGAGATCGCGCAGCGGGCCGGGGTCTCCAAGCCCATTGTGTACGAGCATTTCGGCGGAAAAGAAGGCCTCTATGCGGTGGTGGTGGACCGCGAGATGGAAACCCTGCTCGAGATGGTCACCTCGTCGCTGAGCAAGAACCGCTCGTTGTATCGCATCCAGCAGGTTGCGCTGGCCTTGTTGACGTACATGGAAGATCGAACGGACGGGTTCCGGATTCTGGTGCGTGGTGACTCCGCCAACACCAGTGATACGACCACCTACTCCAGTCTGCTCAACGACGCCATCAGCCAGGTCGAGCATCTTCTGGCCGGGGACTTCGAGCGGCGCGGCTTCGACCCGGAACTCGCACCGCTATATGCGCAGGCGCTGGTGGGCATGGTGTCGGTGACGGCGCAATGGTGGCTCGACGTGCGCGAACCCTCCAAAGAGGTCGTCGCCGCCCACCTGGTGAACCTGTGCTGGAACGGACTCACGCGGCTCGACCCGAACCCCGAACTGGTCGGACCCGATCACGTCGAACCCGACCATCGCCCGACCGACGCGGACTGAGCGCCGATCACCCGCTCGGCGGCCCGTCGGCCCCGGACAGCGCGGCGGCGCGGACAACCTACACTCACATGAGTGTCATCATCTCCCGCTCTCGCCGGGCTCGCCGAGGTCGCATCCTCGGACGCATCACTGTCAGCCCTTCGTGAGCGGAGCGACGACCCCCGCCTCGACATCACCGGACCGGACGCCGCGCGGCCGTTCGTGGTGACCACGCTGGCGCAGGGGCCGGCGCCGCTGCTGGTCGTCTCGGCCAACGGGCGCGAGGCCGACGATCTGACGGCCGAATTGCAGGAACTCCTCGACGACCCCGACGCGGTGGCCCAGTTCCCGTCATGGGAAACCCTGCCGCACGAGCGTCTCTCGCCGGGGGCCGACACCGTCGGCCGTCGGCTCGCAGTGCTGCACCGTCTCGCCCAGCCGGGGGACAAGCCGCTGCGTGTGGTGGTGACGACGGTGCGCTCGCTGGTCCAGCCGATGGCCCCGGGTCTCGGTGAGGTCCGCACCATCACGTTGCGCGAGAACATCGAGATCGATTTCGACACACTGCTCGCCGACCTCGTCGAGATGGCCTACGAACGCGTCGACATGGTCGGGCGCCGAGGGGAATTCGCCGTGCGCGGCGGTATCCTCGACGTGTTCCCGACGACCGCGGATTACCCCGTCCGCGTGGAGTTCTGGGGTGACGAGATCACCGAGATCCGTGCCTTCTCGGTCGCCGATCAGCGAAGTCAGCCCGAGGTGGAGGCATCGGTCGTACAGATCCATCCGGGCCGGGAGCTCTTGCTGACCGCGCAGGTGCGAGGGCGGGCCACCGATCTCGCCGCCGAGTATTCCGTGGATCCGGGGTTGTCGGACATGCTGGCCAAACTCGCGCAGGGCATCCCGGTCGAAGGCATGGAAGCTCTGATCCCGGCGCTCGTCGAGGGTCGGATGCAACTGTTGACCGAGGTCATTCCGGACGGTTCGCGCGTGCTCATCCTGGACCCCGAGAAGGTTCGCACCCGAGCCGGAGACCTTGTGACCACCGGAGCGGAGTTCCTCGAGGCGTCGTGGAACGCTGCGGCCCTCGGTGCGACCGCTCCCATCGACACCCGCGGTGGCACAGCCGGAATCGACCTGCAGGCCAGTGCGTACCGACCCCTCGACGAGGTCCTCGAGACCACCGTCGCGGCCGGCCGTTCGTGGTGGACCATGAGTCCGTTGTCGTCGGGATCGGGTGCGGAATTCGAACTCGACCTGGAACCCGGCCCCGCCCCGCATGGCAGCGACGACGAGATCGCGCAGACGTTCGCGATGCTGCGTGCCCATGTGGCCACCGCCAAGCCGGCGGCAATCGTCGTGGCGGGCAAGGGAACCGCGGCACGCACTGCCGAACGCCTCGCCGACGCGGAGGTGCGCCACGTCCTCGCCGAGCCGGGCGCCACCCCCGTGCCGGGCGAGGTGACCGTCTACTGCGGCACACTTCGGCGCGGTATCGTCGCACCGTCGGCCGGGCTGGTGGTGATCACCGAGAGCGACCTCACCGGCGCCCGGGTGGCCGCGGCACGCGACGGGCGGCGGTTACCGGCCAAGCGGCGCAACCAGGTCGACCCGCTGGCACTGACCGCGGGCGACCTCGTCGTCCACGATCAGCACGGCATCGGCAAGTTCGTCGAGATGATCGAACGCACCGTGTCCGGGGCGCGCCGGGAGTATCTCGTGCTCGAGTATGCGGCGGGCAAACGCGGTCAGCCGGGTGACCGCCTCTTCGTCCCGATGGATGCCCTCGATCAGCTGTCCCGCTACGTCGGCGGCGAGCAGCCCTCGTTGTCCAAGCTGGGCGGATCGGACTGGCAGAACACCAAACGCAAGGCGCGCAAGGCCGTTCGCGAGATCGCCGGCGAACTCGTGCAACTCTATGCCGCCCGCCACGCCGCTCCCGGCTACGCGTTCAGTCCGGACACCCCGTGGCAGCGTGAGATGGAGGACGCCTTCGACTTCACCGAGACCGTCGACCAGATGACGGTGATCGGCGAGGTCAAGGACGACATGGAGAAGCCGGTGCCGATGGACCGCGTCGTCGTCGGCGACGTCGGGTACGGCAAGACCGAGATCGCGGTGCGCGCGGCGTTCAAGGCGGTACAGGACGGCAAGCAGGTCGCGGTTCTGGTGCCCACCACGATTCTGGCGCAACAACATCTGCAGACCTTCACCGAACGGATGGCCGGTTTCCCGGTGCGGGTGCGCGGCCTCTCGCGGTTCACCGACGCCAAGGAATCCAAGGAGATCATCGATCAGATGGCCGAGGGGTCCGTCGACGTGGTGATCGGCACCCACCGGCTCCTGCAGACCGGCATCATCTGGAAGGACCTCGGTCTGGTGATCGTCGACGAGGAGCAGCGGTTCGGTGTCGAGCACAAGGAACACATCAAATCGCTGCGCACCCACGTCGACGTGCTGACCATGTCGGCGACACCCATCCCGCGCACCCTGGAGATGTCGATGGCCGGCATCCGCGAGATGTCGACGATTCTCACGCCGCCCGAAGAACGGCACCCGGTGCTGACCTACGTCGGCGCCTATGCGCGCAAGCAGGTGGCCGCGGCCATCCGGCGAGAACTGCTGCGCGACGGCCAGGTGTTCTACGTGCACAACCGGGTTTCCTCGATCGACAAGACCGCCAAGGACATTGCCGACATGGTGCCCGAGGCCCGGGTCGTCGTCGCCCACGGGCAGATGAACGAGGACCAGCTCGAGCGGACGGTGGCCGGGTTCTGGAATCGCGAGTACGACGTGCTCGTCTGCACCACCATCATCGAGACCGGCCTCGACATCGCGAATGCGAACACCCTCATCGTCGACCGCGCCGAGAGTCTCGGTCTGTCGCAACTACATCAGCTGCGCGGACGTGTGGGCCGCAGTCGCGAACGCGCCTACGCCTATCTGCTCTACAGTCCCGACCGGCCACTCACCGAGACGGCCTATGATCGGCTGGCGACGATCGCGCAGAACAACGAGCTCGGGGCGGGAATCGCGGTGGCGCTCAAGGATCTCGAGCTGCGCGGAGCCGGAAATGTGCTGGGCGCGGAGCAATCGGGACATGTCGCCGGAGTGGGCTTCGACCTGTACGTGCGGCTCGTCGGCGAGGCGGTGGAGGCCTATCGGGCCGCCGCCGACGGCCACCCGGTGGTGGCCGAGGAGACGCCCGAAGTCCGTATCGATCTGCCGGTCGACGCGCACATCCCGGTCGAATACGTCGACTCCGATCGCCTGCGGCTCGAGGCGTATCGAAAGCTCGCGGCCGCAGCCGACGACAGCGATGTGGAAGCGGTGCTGGCAGAATTGGTCGATCGTTACGGTGAGCCACCGGAGGAAACCCGCAGGCTTGCGGCCATCGCGATGCTGCGGCTGCGGTGCCGGGAGCGTGGTGTCGCCGAGGTCGGCACCGTCGGGACCAATGTGAAACTTGCCCCGCTGCATCTGCTCGACAGTGAGCAGGTGCGCCTCAAACGGCTGTATCCGGCGGCGTCGTATCGGGCGACGACCTCGGTGGTCACCCTGCCGATCCCACGCACCGGCGGTGTCGGGTCGGCGCGGCTGCGCGACAACGAACTGATCGACTACCTCACGACCTTCCTCACGCAGATCAAACCCGCCCCGGCGTCGTAGAATCCCGGCGGTACCCAGCGGCGTCGAGGTGAGGAAATCGCCACCCGAGATCCCACGTTGTGCGCACCCGAGCGTTTACCGTTGGAATGTTGTTTCATGGCTGTTGTTACCGCAGCCCGTTACCGAAAGGCGTGCCAGGGATGACGGTCGTCCTGCTCGATCCACTCCGACCGGACATGATTCCGGTTCGGGCGCGAGCTCATCTGTCCGGCACCGTCTACGTGACCGAGGACGTCCCGACCGGCGTGCTCTGGGATCTCGACCACTTTCAGCCGGTCTTCACCGTTGACGAGATCGCCGGCACCCTGCTCGCGGCAGACGCGCAGCATCCCCTGGTGCGTGCGCGAATTGCGCAGGGTGAGGAGGTGATCGCGCCGACGATTCCCAGCGGCAACGACCTACTGGCCGCGGTCGCGCTGATGGACACGCTGCGGCGCACCGGACCATGGGAGAGTCGGCAGACACATGAATCGCTGCGGCGCTACCTCATCGAGGAGGTCTATGAATTCCTCGACGCGATCGAGCGTGGGGACCAGACCGAACTGCGCGGGGAACTCGGTGATCTGCTGCTGCAGGTGCTCTTCCATGCACGCATCGCCGCTGACGATCCCACCGAGCCCTTCGACATCGACGGGGTCGCCCGCAGCTTCACCGACAAGGTCAGTGGCCGGACGCCTGGTGTGTTGTCCGGCGCCCACGCGGATCTGGAGACACAGATCCGCGAGTGGGAGGAACACAAGGCCGCCGAGTTGCACCGCGGATCTGTTCTCGACGGAATCGCCACCGGCGCCCCGGCTCTGGCGCTGACCCAAAAAGTACTCGAAAGACTCACCGCGGCAGGCTATCCGGTCGAGCGCATCGATCCGCAGGTGCTGTCGATCACCGTGACCGCCGGCGACGACAGTACCGAGGATCGCGCGCGAAGGCGCACTATCGCGCTGATGTCCCAGGTACGCGCCGCCGAGGAGCAGGCGGCACGGGTCGGGCTGACGCTCGATGGGCCGGCGGCCTGGACGGCGATCCTCGACGGTACGGCCGTACCAGAAGACGTCGAGGCGAGCACGGTGACCGCAGCCGACGAGGAAGCTGATACCGGGGAAGCCGGCACCGGGGAAGCTGATACCGGGGAAGCTGATACCGAGGAAGCCGGCGCAGGGGATTCTGACCCAGAGGATCCTGGCGCAGGGGAACCTGGTGCGGGGGAGTCGGCCGTGGAGGTCACCGACGAGCTGCCGATCGTCGAGTCGGACGTGGCCGTCGACGACGCCGCCGGGCCGGGCGCGCCGTCCGGTACGGCTTCGCCGGATCTTGGTGCCGAAGGCGACGTCATCGACGTCGAGGTGGTCGAGACCGTCGTGGAGGGCCCGACGGACGGGTAGGCGGGACCACTGGTCCCGACTTTGCCGCAACCGCGCTCGCGTACCTGCTCCCGCGAATATGAAATGCGGCTATAGCGACGGTCACGACAATAATCGTCGCGTCCGTCGCTATAGCCGCACGCCATATTTCCGCGTCGTCACGATCACCGGGTTTGCCGACCCCGGGAGCGCAGTGTCGTCAGGGGACGCCCGCCGTCACCGCCGTCCGTGCTCGCGCCAGATCGGCGAGGACGAGTCCGTGGGCCACCGCGTCGGTGAGGCGGGGCAGTCCCGTTGCCAGACTGGGGATATCGCCGACGGGCAGACCGAAACTCACGTTCGCGCCGATGCTGAAGATGTGGATGTCGGCGAGCCATGGTGCCGACCCGGCGACCGACTCGGTCAATTCATAGCCCGGTCCGAGGTAGGGTGCGGCGCCGAGCACCGCCGATTGCTCGTGCACCGGAGGTGTGTACCGATCGCGCCACCGGGCGATCTCGGAAGCGATGGACCCGAGTTCCGCGCGGGTCGACGGATCTTGCTGATAGCCGGTCCCGGCGATCACGAAGTCGGTTGTGCGCACACCGTCGGCGGCATCGATGCGGACGCGGCCGTCGGACTCGACCGCCGAACTCCACGGCGCGGACACGTGCAGATGGTAATTCGGGAAGCCGGCGACGCGTCGTACCGAATCGGCGGGCACGGAGGCGCCCCGGGCCTCGACCTCCTTACGCCGCCGCCAACGCTCACCGTCCGGCAGGAGCGAAAAGACGTCCCGCTCCAGGGGATTCGGACGCCTACCGGTTTCGGGCTGCACGGTGAGTTCGGGTCGGCGGGTGTACACGTCGACGCGCGCGGCGCCGGCTTCCAGGGCGGTCGCAGCGGCATCGAAAGCCGACGACCCCGCACCGAGTACGGCCACATCCTTACCGATCAGGGCGTCGAAATCGATGGGGTCGGCGGTGTGGGCGAATACTGCCGGGGGTAGATCCGAGACGACCGGCGGGATCAGCGGGCCACCGGTGCCCGACACCCCGGTGGCGAGGATCAGCTTGCGGGTGTCCTCCGTCCAGGACGACGCGGCATCGCCGGTCCCGGCGGCATCGGATGCGAGGTGCAGACGTAGGAATCCGCTCTCGAGTGGCTCTATCCGGGTGAGCCGGATTCCGTGGCGCACCTCGACGGCGACCCGGGCGCGAAACCACGCCAGATAATCGGCCCAGTCCTGCGTCCGGGCCCTCTCGAACCCGTCATATCCGTGCCCGGAGTGGACTCCGGAATACCACGCCTCGAAAGACAGGGCCGGTACGCCGAACTCGGGTCCGGCCAGGGTCTTGGGCGTGCGAAGATCGCGCATCCGCGCCGTCGTGCGCCACGCGAGGCCGGACTCGCCGGCGGCCGCATCGATGACGCTGACCCGCGAAAGTCCCCGCCGCCGTAGGCCGTAGGCGGCGCCCACACCACTCTGACCGCCGCCGACGACAACCACATCGTGGTCGACGTCGGTCCGGTCGGCGATCGGGTTGTCGAGTTCCCCATAACCCAACAGCCGCAGCGACTCCTGTGCCTGCCGGTTGTGTCGCTGCCCGTCCTGTGGGAGTTCGTTCTCCGACATCAGGCGCTCACCTGCCTGCGCGAGTTCGGGTTCGCCGGGCGCGGCAGTCCGTAGTGGCCACGCAGGGTCTTCGCGCTGTATTCGCGGCGGAACAGCCCTCGTTCACGCAGAAGTGGGACGACGTGCTCGACGAACAATTCCAGCCCGGACGGCAGCACCGGGGCCATCACGTTGAATCCGTCGGCGGCACCGCCGGTGAACCAGGCCTCGATGGTGTCGGCGACCTGCTCGGGCGTACCGGTGAACGTGCGGTGTCCGCGTCCACCGCCGAGCCGCCCGATCAGCTGCCGCACGGTGAGCTTCTCCCGCCGCGCCAGCTCGGTGACCAGGGTGTAGCGGCTCTTGGCGCCCTCGATGGAGTCCTCGGGAAGGAGGTCGCCGGGCAACGGCTCATCCAGTGGCAGCTTCTCGACGGGGATGCGCAGGGTGTTGGCGAGTTGCCGGTGGGCGAACCTCGGGACGATCGCCTCCTCGAGTTCGCGCTCCCGCTCGAGCGCCTCCGCCTCGGTGCTCCCGATCACCGGCACCAGTCCGGGAAGAATCTTGAGGGTTTCCCGATCGCGGCCGGCAGCGGCGGCGCGTGCCTTGAGGTCGGCGTAGAACTGCCGCGCCTCGTCGGTCGTCTGCTGGGCGGTGAAGACGGCCTCGGCGAATCGCGCGGCCAAGCGTCTACCGTCCTCGGACGAACCCGCTTGTACCAGAAGCGGATATCCCTGTGGGGAACGGGGGATGTTCAAGGGCCCCTCGACGGAGAAGTACCTGCCCCGGTGCCGGGGTGGGTGCAGTGTGGTGTTGTCACCCCACACGCCGGCGGCCTTGTCTGCCACCACCGTCTCGTCTTCCCAGCTGTCCCAGAGCTTTTCGGCCAGCTCCACGAACTCCTCGGCACGGGCATAGCGCGCGGCATGGTCGGGCAGCTCGTCGTAGCCGAAGTTGCGCGCGGCCTCAGCGGTGGCCGTGGTGACGATGTTCCAGCCGGCGCGGCCACCGCTCACGTGGTCGAGAGAGGCGAACCTGCGCGCCAGGTTGTATGGCGAGTTGTACGACGTCGATGCCGTGGCGATCAGGCCTATCCGCCGGGTCGCCCCGGCCAGGACGGTGAGCAGCGTCAGCGGCTCGAGCGACCCCGACGGTCGCCGCTCGATATCGGTGAACAGCGCCGGGCTGTCGGCGAGGAACAGCGAATCGAAGGTGCCGCGCTCGGCGATCTGCGCGAGATTCGTGTAATGCGCGATGTCGGTGCCGGCGTACGGGTCGCTCTCGGGCAGGCGCCAGGACGCCTCGTGATGGCCGGTGGTCATGAGGAATGCGTTGAGGTGGAGTTGTCGGTCGGTCATGGCGCATCCCCTCCCATGGCGTCGTGATGTGGGGTTCGTGTGGTCGTCTGCACGGCATCAGATGGTAGTGACCGGTCGCCGGGCAAAACCCGTACTTGAGCTACGCGAATCGTAAAGGGCCCAAGACTTGCACACCACGGAATATGGCTTCAAGGATGAATGCCGACCCGCAGTCCGCATATTGAGAATGCGAATCGATATTCCGCCAGAACAAGTGAGAAAGAAGTTCCATGACCGAAACCCTTACCCCCGTCGCCCCACCGGCACTCTCGTCATCGACGCTCGACGAGATCATCGCCCAGATCGCCGACGATGCCCGGCGACGCCGCGATGCGGGCGGTGGGAAGCCCGTACTCGCATTGGACCTGGTGCGCACGCACCGTATCGGTGCGGCGCGCGTGCCGGTGGAATCGGGCGGTGGTGGATATTCCAAGCGTGAGCTCTACGAACTGATCATCCGGCTGGCGCACGCCGATCCCGACGTGCCGCACATCCTGCGTATTCACTGGGGATTCACCGAGGAACGTCTCCGTCTGCGCCACGGCGACAAGGACCGCCGACTGCTCGAGAAGATCGTCGAGGGAACACTGTTCGGCGGCGCCTCCAGCGAGTTGAGCAGCGCGGCCGTGGGGACGTACACGTTCGACACCACCCTCAGCCGCGATGGCGACGGCTACCGGCTCAACGGGCGCAAGTTCTACAGCACCGGGAGCATCTACTCAGATCACCTGCGCATCACCGCCGCCGACGAGAACGGCGAGACGGTATCGGTCCTCATTCCCGCCGACCGTGCCGGGGTGGTCCATGCCGACGACTGGGACGGCATCGGACAAGCAGAGACCGGCAGCGGCACAACCATTCTCGACAATGTGCGGGTGGAGGCCGAAGAGCTGTATCCCTTCGAGCGAATCGATGACGTGCGGCGTCCGCGTTCCTCGCAACCACAACTGATCCTGCACGCCATCGCAGCCGGGATTCTGCGTTCGGTCCTCGACGACGCAGCAGCGCTCGTGCACAATCGGCAACGTAGCTATGTCTTCGCGACATCCGCGACGCCCGCCGAGGATCCGCAATTGCTCGAGGTCATCGGAAGGCTCAGCGCCGCAGCGTTCGTGGCGGAATCGACAGTTCTCGCCGCCGCAGACGCCCAGGATCGCGCAGCGCAGTATGCGTTTGTGCACGGCGAGGCCGATGACACACTCGAGGAGATCGCCTCACTGCAGGCCGCGCAGACAAAGGTCGGAATCGAGGACATCGCGCTGAAGGCGGCCGGAGACCTGTTCGCCGTCGGCGGCGCATCCGCGACCCGGGCTTCGGCACATCTCGACCGGCACTGGCGCAATCTGCGCACGCTCTTCTCGCACAATCCCACTCCGTACAAGGCGCGGATCATCGGCGAGCGAGTGGTGACCGGCAATCCGCTGCCCCGGGTCGGGTTCTTCTGAGCACGAACGATATTCGATAATACCGGAACCAATATCGGCCGGCGTTCCGATTATCGTTCACCGCGCGTTTTTGCTGGTTGTGTCCGCGCCCGGCTGCCTATCATCGCTCCAGATGAAATTCGGCATCGACGGTGACGGCCGCTCGCCGAGCGATCTGCGGTGACAAACATCGAGTCAACGATCAGAGTTACATTCCTCACGGATTGAAAGAAGCGAGTCATGGGCGGAATATCCCGCATACTGCGGAAGTCGAGATTGGCGCTCGCGCCGGTCATATTGCTGGTCGCGGTGCCGTTGCTGCTCGCCGGCTGCGGCAAGTCGGGCAATGGCGTCGTATTTCGCTTCGCCAACTCGCCGACGGCGCTGTCACTGGTGCGGATCGCCGACGAGTTGGGCTACTGGAAGGACTCCGGGGTTCGGCCGGAGTATGTCGGGCCGGCGTCGACGGTGCCCGCAGTGCAACTGCTCGACGAGGGACGCATCGACATCGCCACCGGCATGTTCAACAACGACATCGACGGCAAGGTGAAGGGTTTCGGCTTCACCGCGATCGCGGCGAGCATGCTCGACCTGCCCGACGAGCCACACATGGCCTACTTCACCAAGGCCGGGTCGCCGGTCACGAAGACCGATCTCAAGGCGCTCGAGGGCAAGACCGTCGGATTCACCGGCAAGAACAGCTGCACCGACCTGGTGATCAAACAGTATCTGAAACGCAATGGCGTCGACCTGAACAAGGTCACCTTCCTCTCGTTCAAGGACGAGAACCTCCTGCCGCCGGCGCTGGAGAAAGGTGATATCGATCTGGGAGTATTCCACCCGCCACTGATCGGCGTGTTGCAGAGCAAGCCCGACAAATTCACCAAGGCGTTCACCGCCTTCGACGACTGGGGGCCGCTGGGCGGGCAGGCGCCGTACGTCGCCAGTAACCATTGGCTGCAGGCACATCCGAAGGAGGCCCGCGAATTCGTCGGTGTCATCGCGAAGACGGCCAACTGGGCCAACGCGCATCCACGCGAATCCGCGGAGATCGCCGGTAAGACCACCGGCTACCCGGTCGAGCAGACCACCAACTGGCACTACGCCCCGAATGCCCTGCTGGACAAGGCATCACTGCGACTGTGGTGGGATCTGACACGTGATGTCGGGAGCCCGCTGCCCGGCGCGGAGAAGTTGAAGCCCGAAGACATCGCGACGAATGCGTTCAATCCGTATGCGAAGTCCGCCGATCTGCTCGACACCCCGTCGACGACGATCGTGGCACAGACCCAGAACACCGGGGTGCTCGATACGCATCTGGTCGAGATCAGAGGAGAGAAGTAGCGCACGCGACCACCGAGGACCCCGGCCCGCGAAAGAACTGCTGAAAGGTACATCGCATGACCAACCAACTCCTGGACCGGCCCGACCCGTCCGGCGACGCGAACCGGCTGCTCACACCGGGCACCATCACAGCCGAGAACGTGTCGAAGTCCTTCGTCCAGCCCAATGATCCACGGGCCACCTCGACCGTCCTCGACGGATTCGATCTGCAGATCGGTGGTGGCGAGTTCGTCTCGCTGCTGGGACCGTCGGGCTGCGGGAAGTCGACCTTTCTGAACATCCTCGCCGGACTCGAACAGCATGATGGTGGAACGGTACTGGTCGACGGTGATCGGGTGACCGGTGTCAACAAGCGAATCGGCGTGGTCTTTCAGGGATATGCGCTCTTCCCGTGGCTCACCACGGCCAAGAACGTCGAGGTCGGTCTGAAGATCCGCGGGGTTCCGCGCGCCGAGCGAAGGGAACGGGCCGCGGCAGTCCTCGAGACGGTCGGCCTCGGGTCGGCCGGTCACCGCTACCCGCATCAACTGTCGGGCGGTATGCGGCAGCGGGCCGCGATCGCCCGCGTACTCGTCTACGACCCGGAGATCCTGGTCTTCGACGAGCCGTTCGCCGCACTCGACGCCCAGACGCGGGAGTTCCTCCAGCACGAGTTGCTCCGGATCTGGGACGCCGGCACATCGCGGAAGACCATTCTCTTCGTCACCCACTCGATCGACGAGGCGGTATTTCTGTCCGACCGCGTCGCCGTGATGACCCGCGCGCCGGGATCGGTCAAGACGGTCATCGATGTCGATCTGCCGCGTCCCCGCGACAACGACGTGCGGGGTTCGCAACGGTTCGCACACATTCGCTCGCGCGTGGCGCGAATTCTGGAAGAAGAGGTACGTCATGACAACTCAGACCATTGACCGCAAGGGCGTGGGCGTTCGGTCGGTCGTCGACAAGCGGCGGCCGACCGCGACGAGGCCGCGGAATGCCTGGTGGACAAAGTACAACCGCTACATCTACGGGACGGTCGGGCTTGTCGCCTTCCTGCTGATCTGGTGGCTGGTGGTCGCCTCCGGTCAGGTCAGCGACCAATACCTGGCCACACCGCAGGACACGCTGCGCGCCTTCTTCAGCGGTCTTTCCGACGGAAGTCTCGCCTCGCAGATCTGGCCCAGTGTGCAGCGGGCTCTCATCGGGTTCGCGATCGCTGCGGTCGCCGGCCTCGTCCTCGGTATCGTCGTCGGATCGTTCCCGGTCTTCCAGAAACTGGCCGAGCCGGTCCTGCTGTTCTTCCGCAACCTCTCGCTGCTCGCCCTGCTGCCGGTGTTCGTCGTGTTCATGGGAATCGGTGAAGGCGCCAAGATCGCCATCGTGGCGTGGGCGAGTTTCTGGCCGGTGTTCCTGACCGCGGTCACCGCCGTCCGCAATGTCGAGAAACTGTTGGTGAATGCTGCGCGGGTGCTCGGTGCCGGCCGGCCGTGGGTGTTCGTCCACGTCATCCTGCCCGCGGCGATACCCGGCGTGTTCCCCGGCCTCCGGCTGGGCGCATCGAATGCGTTCACCGCACTTGTCGCGGCCGAACTCGTCGGCGGTGCAGACGGTTTGGGAATCTACATCAACAATGCCGCGATGCGCTACCAAACCCCGCAGCTCTATGCCGGGATATTCGCGCTCGGCCTGATCGGGATCATCGTGAACCTGATAATGACAGTGATCGAGTGGCGGGCCACATCCTGGCAACGCGGACTGACCACCAGGTGACGAGAGTTCGGGGTGCCACGACGACGTCACCGGCCGGTCGGAGAAGGTTGCGGCCACCTCTCGTGGGTCTCGTGGTCATGGCCGTTGCCGCCTCGGTGGCCGCACTCACCGGCTGTGGCTCGTCCTCGGATGTCACCTACGACACCTCATCGCCGGGCGCCGACGCTCTCACCGTCTATGCCGGAACGGGCAGCTATCGGTCGATCCTGAAGTTCGTCTCGGACAAGGGACTCGCCGCCGGCGTGCACCTCACCGTGGTGGATGCCCCCGCGGACGCGGACGCGAAGATTGCGGCAGGACAAGGCGACCTCGCGTTCTTTCAGCACGTACCGGCGTTCGACGCCGACGTGGCGGCCGGGTCGATCAAGGATCTCAGCGTCGTCTCCGCGGTCGATGTGGTGCCATACGGCCTCTACTCGTCGCGATGGCACGACCTCAAGGACACCTCGGGCTGGGTCAACTCGGGGCTCGGGGCCGACAATGCAAGTGGGCGGAGCCTCCCGCACGGGTCGCGGATTGCCGTCCCCGACACCGTGACCGGAGCGGCGCGGGCCCTGTACTTGTTGCAGAGTGCCGCGCTGGTGAGACTGGACCGCCGCTTCGGTGGCACCACGGTGCCGGATCTGACCATCACACAGAGCAACGTTCTGGACTCGCCACGGCACCTGAGCCTGGCCCCGGTGAGTTACGCGCAGTACGTAGGCGACATCTATCGCAACTACGACGCCGTGGTACTGGCCCCCGACGACGCTGCCAAGGCGGGATTGCGACCCGATCGCGACGCCTTGGCTCTTGAACCGGGGCAGGGAAACCCGTATGCACATGTCCTGGTGGCGCCGGCCCGGCTGGCCGGGGACCACCGGGTTCTCGAGCTCGCGCGGGCACTGGAAAGTCCTCAGGTCGCAGCGTTTCTCGAGAACACCTATCACGGGGCCGACATCCCGGCCGCGCGGAGCACAACCAACCGAGCACCCGTATCGACCGGTCCGTAACGGTGAGGGCCCCGCGGAAATATGGAGGGAGACAACGTAGACATGAGTGATGCAGATACGAGTGCCGAATCGCCGCCGGGACACCGGCCGCTGGTGATCGTCGGTCTCGACCGCGCCGTCGCGGCGGCGCTCCTGGCCCCCGGACGTGCCGACGAACGCGCCGATTGGGGAAGGCGATTGGACGACTTCGCCGACGCGATCCTCGTCGGTGCCGATCTGGTCCTTCCCGGGAACTCGGGTCCGTGGGGCGAAAAGCGCACGGAGCGGGGCGGAATCGACCCGAGTCTGGCAGCCATCGTCCTGGCCGCCGTCACCTCCCGGGCGGGGTTGCTCGTCGCCGCCTCGCCGCTGCGCGACCACCCGTACAACCTCGCACGTCGAATCGCCGGTCTCGACCACGCGTCGAGGGGCCGTGCCGGACTGGCGATCGCACCGACCGACCCGCGGGCCCCGACCGGATCCCCATGGACCTCCGCCGATCCCGACGCCGCCGCCGCGGATGCAGTGATCGCCGTCCGCGAGCTATGGCGCAGCTTTCCCGCCGACGCCGTGATCGCCGACCCGGCCCGCGGCGTGTTCGCCGAATCGGAGCGGATCGTCGCGATCGATCATCGGGGCGCCTTCGACATCGATGGGCCACTGCAGCTTCCGTCCGGCCCACAGGTGTGGCCGCCGGTGGTGACCTTCGGCGAGCCGTCGCCTGATCTGGCCCGGGTGGCCGATCTCGTGGTGACCGAGAGCGATCGTGAGGTGGTCGTGCATCACCCACGCGACGTCGACGAGCTCGCCGATCTACTCACCGGCACCGCGTCCACCACCGTGGACCAGGACGTGCTGCGCGACGGTGCGGTGTCCGGCGCCCTCCCGACGCCGACGCTGCGAGACCTGCTGGGGCTGGCCGCACTACGGCTGCCGACAGGTGGCCGGATTCTGTTCCCGGCGGCCGAAACCGACACCCGACAACCAGTAGGGGCGAACAGCCATGTCCGATAAGCGCACCGACCACGTCATCCTCAACGTCAACGTCCTCGACGTGGGGATCGTCCACGACGCGTGGCGCTCGAGCGAACTGCATCCGCTGTCGTTCGTCGACGTCGACTACTTCACGCGGATCGGACGAATAGCCGAGCGCGGACTGCTGGATGCGTACTTCTTGGCCGACGGTCCGGCGTTGCGAGAAGACCCGCGCCACAAACCCGGTCGCGCTCTCGAGCCGACGAGCATCCTTGCCGCGGTCGGCGCGGCCACCGAGAACCTCGGATTGATCGGCACGTTGTCGACCACGTTCAACGACCCCTGGGAGCTGGCGTACCGCGTGCAATCGCTCGACCATCTCTCCGGTGGCCGCGTGGCCTGGAATGTCGTGACCACCTACAGTCCCGAGGCGGCCGGCAATTTCGGACTCGCCGAACTGCCCGATCGCGATGTGCGCTATCGACGAGCGGAGGAGTTCGTGACGGTGGTGAACGACCTGTGGCGATCGGTGATCGATGAGCGGCCGACTGTACATCACGGTGAGTTCTTCGACGTCGAAGCCGTTCTGCCGGTTCCGCGTTCGGCGCAGGGATATCCGCTGCTCGTGCAGGCCGGCGGGTCGCCGGATGGGCGGGCACTCGCCGGTCGGGCCGCCCACGCCGTGTTCTCGGCCGAGATGAGTCTGGGCGCCGGGATCGAACACTATCGGCACGTGAAGTCGGTAGCGGCTGCGGCCGGCCGCAACCGGTCCCACATCCGGGTTCTGCCCGGACTGATCACCGTGCTCGGAAGTACCGAGGAGCAGGCGCGCCGGCGGCACCGGGAGTCGACGGCGCTCTCGCCCGACGGGTTCTCACTTCGTCGACTCGCCGGCACCCTCGGCGTGGACCCCGATGAACTCGACCACGACGCCCCACTACCGGTGTCGGTCGTCGACGGTCCGCCGGATCCGGCCAGATTTCGTGGGTCGCTGGGATTTCGCGAGGCCGTCGTCCGGCTTGCGGTGGACGAACGGTTGACGGTCGGGCAGTTGCTGGACGTCCTGGCGGGCGGCTTCGGGCATCGTCGGGTGGTGGGGACACCCGAGCAGGTGGCCGACACCATCGAGCACTGGTTCCTCGCCGGGGCGGCGGACGGCTTCAATCTCATGCCGGACAAGTTTCCGGACGGGCTCGAGGACTTCGTCGATCAGGTGATTCCCATCCTTCAGGAACGGGGATTGTTCCGGCGTGAATACGAGGCACCGACGCTGCGTGGGCGCTGGGGGATTCCCTTGCCGGAACGGCAGTTCGCCGCGTCGTGAGAGGGCCGGGGTCTCCTGGCCCCGGCGCTCTCAGTCCGGGGGAGTGAGACTAGTCAGTTGCGCGGCACGCCCGGTCGCGTTCTGTCCCTGGACGTGGAAGAAAAGGATTGTGCGGGCATAGAACTGGGCCGTGTCGTCCCGCGCGATACCGTGGCCGGCGCGTGCGACGAGCAGTGCTCTGGACAAGGCCGAGAGAGCGTCGAAGGTGGCGACGCGCGTGTTCAGGCGCTGCTGCACATCGAGTGAGGGGTCCTTGGCGTCGGCCGCCGCATCGATGAGTTGGTAGGCCCCGGATCGGAGCCGATCGATCTGGGGACGCCACGCCCGCGCGAGGGCGCGCGCCTCGTCGGCGGTGGATTCGGAGAGTTCGTTCAGGATCGACTCGGCGAGGCCGAAGTGGTGTGGCCGAGCGTCATTGGCGTTTCCGACGTCGTTGTGATGCCATTCCTCGATCGTCTGCACGGACAACACGTTCTCGTCGGGGACGAATACCTCGTCGAGGAAAACGCGTTCGGTTCGGCTGCCGGTGAGCGCGGCGAGTTCCAATGGGGCGGCGCGCAGCCGGTCGGTGACCGGGATCAGCGCGGTGACGACCCGGCGCTCGGCGGAATCGATGGCGGCCGTGGTCAGTACCGAGTTGAGGCCCCAGCCACTGACCCATGACACCCGCCCCGTGACGACCCAGCCGCCGGTGATCCGGCGGGCCCGGATGTAGTGATCCGGGAAGCGCCGGACATCGCTCAACGCAGCGCCGGCCAGTCGCTCGCCGCGCAGGATGTCGAGTGCGAGATCGGGGAGTGTCAGTCCCTCGTCGCGGGCCGCGATGAGTCGTGCGGCGATGGGCGCGTGTTGTGCCCACACCAGCCAGGTGTTGGGGCATGCCCCGGCGATGATCTCGTGGAGCCGCCGATCATCCGCGCGTCCCAGGCCGGCACCGCCGAATTCGGCTGGGGCGAGATGGTTGAGGAGCCCCAGGGTCGCGAATTCGGTGATTCGCTCCGGGGCGACCGCGGTGGCGTCGGTGGCGAGTGCGCGGGGCCGCAGGACGCTCTCGGCGTAGTTCTCGACCTCGGTGAGGAAGGGATGAACATCGGTGGCGGCCGGGGTGTCGGTGGGGCGACCGGTGATGGTCATGCGCGAATTCCTTTCCGCCGGGGCGTGGTCCTCGGGTCGAGATGATTCTGAATCGTGGCAGCAGTTGTCGAGATAGCCGCTCGGATAGGGAGTTTGCGAGAAATCACCTTTCCCAGAGTAGCCATCGGAGCGTTCGCCATCGATTCTTGTGCTCACCTTGATCGAAGATGCACTGCACCGGGAGTCTTTGGTGAATATCACCCATCGGATCTTCGGTGTCCTCGTAGTGAAAGATCGTTGTTCCCGACGGGCCCGGGTTTGCACACTGTGACCGGCCGGTGGCGATTCGCGCCGGCATGGCCGTGCCAGGCCGATACTCATGATGGGAGAAACACCGTGACCCAGGTGCAGGAGAACGCAGTACAGGAGAACCCAGTCCAGGAGAACCCAGTCCAGGAGAACCCAGTACCGGATAGGGCAGGGACCACCGGCCTCGACATCGCGCCGTCGGCCGGTTACATCGGGGCCGAGATCGGCGGCGTGGACCTCGGCGGCCCGCTCGCCCCGGAAGTGGTCGACCAGATCAGGAATGCCCTCCACGAATACAAGGTGATCTTCTTCCGTGATCAGCGGATCGGTCATGCCGAACAGATCGCGTTCGCCCGGCTCTTCGGAAAGATCACCCCGGCTCATCCGCATGAGGAGCGGCCGCCGGCGGGTTTTCCGGAGATCCTGCCGATCGACAGCCGGCGCTATGAAGAAAATCTCGGGCGCAAGCGGACCTCCTATGACCATAGCTGGCATACCGATGTGACCGCGCTGGTGAATCCGCCCGCGGCCTCGATACTGCGTGCCGACATCGTCCCGCCATACGGGGGCGACACCACGTGGACCAATCTGGTTGCGGCCTACGAGGGGCTTCCGCAAGAACTGCGTGACCTCGCCGATACGCTCGACATCAAGCACCAATTCGCGCCGCGCGCGGCGGCGGGCAGCCAACGCGCCCGGAAGATTTCGGAGGCCAACCTGGTCGCCTATCACCCGGCGGTACGGGTTCACCCGGTGACCGGGGAACGGGCACTGTTCGTCAGTCCCGGATTCACGCGTGGCGCGCGGGAGATCCGCGGTTTCTCCCCGGAGCAGAGCGAGCAGATCCTGCGCTTGTTGTGGCAGGAGGCCACCCGCATCGAATACACGGTCCGGTTCCGTTGGGCCCCGGGCAGTGTCGCCTTCTGGGACAACCGCGCCACCGCACATCTGGCCATCGGGGACGCCGCACATCTCGGTCATGATCGGGTTCTCTACCGGGTCACCCTCGAAGGCGACATCCCGATCGGTGTCGACGGACGCGAGTCCGAACTCGTCTCGGGCGAGCCGTTTCTGGGATCCTGACCCGGCATCGAAGCTCGTCGTCGGACTACCGGGTTCGGTGCCGAGGGGTCACCGAACCCGGTAGGAGAACGAGGCCAGCCGAGGCCCCTGCGTGCCGTCGAGTCGCACGGTCACCCTCCAGTGGCCGGCCGCCGGAACGATCAGGTCCCGGCTGCGCCAGGTGTGACCGCGCGGTGTGCGGGATTCGGTCAGATCCACGGGGAGGCGCGCGACGTTGGCGTCGGCGGACGACAGTTCGACGTCGACGGTCGGTGTCGTCCCGGCCGGGGCCGGATCGACGACGGTGAGTCCTTGCTCTCCCCGGCGGATCGAATCGATCCGGACGTCGAGTCGCTGGGAGTTCCCGAAATCGAGATGGGCGGTGACCGATTCGTCGAAGCTGTCGCGTGCCGGGGTCAGCGACGACAGGATCGACGTCAGCGACATCACGATCACGGCCAGCGCGCATTCGACGAGTAGCAGCCGTCGTCGCCCGCCGCCCTCGGCCGGGACCCGACGCCTCCGGTAGGTGCGCAGTACCCCGTATCCGGCCACGACCGTGCATGCGACGGCTGCCACCTTGGCCGTCAATGTCAGGCCGTAAGCGGTGTGCACCAACGCCTTCAACGGCGCGACCTGGAGGAAGGCGAGTGTCACCCCGGACGCGGCGAGCACGACGAGATGTCCGACGACCACGCGATGCCAGCGTTCGATGCGCAGTGGTGCCGGCCGGAGGGCGGCAAGGAGTGCGATCCCGCCCAACCACACCGACGCGGTGTAGACGTGCGCGAGCGTCGCGACGAGCGAATAGGGCCAGCGCCCGCCGGCACCCCCATGGCCGGCGAGGGTGATGGACACGATCGCGCATGCGCCGCCGAGATACCCGAGGAGTTGGGTAGGCCAACGTGTTCCGGGTGGACACAGTCCGGCCGCCACCGCGGTCGCCGCCGCCGCGGCGAGCGCGATACCCACTTTTCCGTCGAGCACGGTTGTCCACCCGGGAACCGACCACCCGGCGCCCCCGGATTGCTGGCGCGCAAGGAGTATCAGGCGGGCGGCGAGGCCGGCGACGAGTACTGCCGACCCGATCCGGTAGGTGCGCCGGAACCGGGGCAGCGCGGGCGTTTCCGGCCACACCCATCGCGCGGCCAGCAGCAGCCCCGCGGTGAGGACGGTCCCGGCGTAGACCGCCACCTTCGCCAGAAGGCCCCCGATCGTATCCGTCGTCGGCGTCGCGTTCTGCGGCGCGGGCATCGCACCGAGTTCGGTCACCGATCCGACCGTGAATCGCACCGCCAACGACACGACGTGGGTGTCGGCGGACACCACCCGCACGGTGGCCAGATAGGCACCGTCGCCTGGCGGATGTGCCGGTGTCAGGACGACGCGTCGGCCCCCGTCGGTCAATTGGGCCGACCGCAGCGTCGCGCGTGTTCCGTTGGCGCCCAGAATGCTTGCCGAGCCGGCGACGATGCTGACCGGCTCGTTCAACTCGACCGACACCGTTGCCGGGCCCTCGTCGAGATGGCTGCCGTCGGCCGGACTGCTGGATACGACGACGGCGTGTGCGGATGCCGGAGCGGCTGTCGCGGTCAGCCAGCAGCACGCCGCCGCGAAGCAGAGCACCACGATTCCCGCGAACCGGCGCGGCGAGTGCGACAACTCCTATTCCGGCCTGTTGCGGCCCGACCGGTACACGAATGCCAGTGCGACGAGGGCGAGAACGGCGACCACCAGGCCGGCGATCGCTATCCACCGTGATGTCCAGTCCGGGTTCTCGGAACCGGTCTCGGCGTGGTCGAGCGCTTGACCGTGGGCGTCTTGTCCGGCGGCGCCGAGATGCACGACGGGCGCCGGATGCTCCGGTTCGCTGCTCTGATCGACCGCGATCTCGTTCCAGGAGACGGTGGATCCGTCGCTGTAGCGTTGCTCGGTGGGCAGGTTCACCGTATTCGTGTTCGTCGGCCACGGTCCGGCGGAGAATGCGAACTGTCCGAGTTCTGTTGAGGTGAGCGCGTTGTCGGGCGTCGTTGCGGTCCAGGTGATGCGGGTGACGCGGCCGTCGGCGCCGGATCGGTGGTCGACGGTGGCGGTCCATCCCGGCACCGGGGTGGTGCGGGCCGAGGTGAAGTCGACGCCGTCGGGGATGGTGACCGAGACCGCCGTCGTCTTCGCGGTGTCTGATTCGCTCGGAACCAGCAGGCGCACGACTCCGTATCCGCCTGCGGCGATCTGGGTGCCGGGATCCACGGTCACATGGGCGTCGGCACGGGGGAGTGGGGCAAGCGCGAGTTGCGCGAAGCCCAACGTGGCCACGATCGCGGCGAGCATGAGTGCACCGCGTCCGAGGCGGTGACGACGGTTGTGGGATTGGTTGCGGCGCATGGAGTCTCCTCATCGAGCAGGGTTGTGTCGACCGGATACTGCCCGGGCCGGCGACCGCGAGCAATCTTTATCCGCGGACGGATCAGATGGGCACGCTATCCGGCCAGCCCGATCGGGGTCCGGGTGGCGCGAAGCGCTCCTTCGGAGATCAGCTGCAGCGCGCGCAGTGCGATAGCTGTCTTCGGATCCCGTTGACGCCCCGCGCGGACCACAGCCTGGATCTGTCGTGTCTCCAATGTGACATCGTCGACGACGAGTGGCCGGAGATGCTCGGGCACGGTGAGCAGTGGGACGACGGCCGGCCCGATCCCGGTTCCGGCGACATCGCAGATGTTGCGGGCGCCGACGAGCCGGTGGGTGATGCGGGGGATGAATCCGGAGCGCTCACCCGCACGCATGACGGCGATCCCCAGACCGGAATCGGCGGTTCCGGACACCCACTGTTCGTCGGCGAGCGTCGAGAGCCCTCGCGTCCGGATCGCGACGTGCAGGCGCGGCGGTGCCATGAGTACGAGTGGTTCGTCGATGAGCGGCACCGTCATCAGGCCGCTCTGGGATTCGTGGCCGCCGAACCCATAGGCGCAGGTGATCGCGAGGTCGGTTTCACCCTGGCGCAGGAGTCGCAGGGCACGTGCGCGATTCTCTTGTTGGATGAGCACCCGGACGTCGGGTGCGTCCTCGGCGAGACGTTGCATCATCGGCGCCACCAGCAATGAGATGCCCATGTTGAACGAGGCGACCACGAGTTGTCCCGACGCCCGGTCGACGGTGGCGGCCACCGCGCTCATCGCCTCGTCGAGGGCACCCAGAACGCGACGGGCGTGGTCGGCGAGCACCTCACCGCTGCGGGTGAGTCCCAGCGTCCGGCCGTCCCGGCGGAAGAGGACGGCGCTGCTCTCCTCTTCGAGGACGCGTAGCTGTTGGGACACCGCAGAACTCGTGATGTGTCTGCGTTCGGCGACGGCGGTGACGGTACCGAGTTCGGCGAGGTCGCACAGGAGCATCATGCGTTTGAGATCGATCATCGTCGGCTCCCGTCCGTGGAAGGCGCCGGGCGCGCGTGGATTCGGCGTGGGAGTTGCCGCAAATCGGTTCTGATGACTGTCATTCGGGCCTTTGGGGGGTGGTTCGGCGGTGGGCCGCCGCGCCGGAGAATCCACCTGGCTTCACGCAAGGTGCGACGCACCCCGGCGACGTATCAGACCGGCACAGCGTAAACCGCATGCCCGCCAACCGGTACTGATTGCCGTCGTTCCGACCACCGTGCGCAATACGAAAGCCGACCGGCGTTCGCCCGGCGGCCCGATGTTCGCCACGATCAGGCTGGTGGCCAATAATTCTCGCAGCGAGAAACAATTGACCTCCCGCACGTGAGGGTGGAGTGTGACCGTCGCAATCGGAGTCGACAGGCCCACAACAGCGGGAGAAGCCATGCCCATCACCGAACAGGTGCCCCTCACCGGACAAGCCGTATCCATCGCCGAACGCTATGGCGAACCCGACGCGACGCTGGAGGTCAGCAACGATTCACTCGCGATCCAGCTCGCACATCGCTCGGTGCGCGCATTCACCGACGACCCTGTCGACGATGCGCGGGTGCACGCCATCGTGGCCGCCGCCCAATCCGCGCCGACCTCGTCCAACCTGCAGCCGTGGAGTGTCATCGCCGTCCGCGATGCCGGGCGCCGGGCGCGACTGGCCGAACTGGCCAACCACCAGCAGTTCATCGTCGAGGCCCCGCTGTTCCTGGTGTGGATCGCCGACCTCGATCGCGTCCGGCGACTGGCCGCACGGGCCGGGAAGCCGCTGGACGGGGCGGACTATCTGGAGACCACGCTCATCGGCATCATCGACACCTCGCTCGCGGCGCAGAATGCCGTCGTGGCCGCCGAATCCCTCGGACTGGGAACGGTTTTCGTCGGAGCCCTCCGAAACCGGCCACGTGAGGTGGCCGCGGAGCTGAACCTCCCGCCGCACACCGTCGCGGTGTTCGGCCTCGCCGTCGGCACCCCCGACCCCGCCGAGCGTGCGGGCATCAAGCCACGCCTGCCGCAGTCGGCGGTCCTGCACCACGAGCAGTATGACGCCGAGGGTGCCGATCGGGACCTCGCCGGGTACGACGAGTCGCTGTCGCGGTACAACCGTGCGCACGGGCTGACCGGTGATTGGAGCAGTCGCGTACTCGCCCGACTCGCGAACGCCGACGCGTTACACGGCCGCGACCGCTTGCGTGATCACCTGGAATATCTCGGGCTATCGGCCCGGTGATCGATCCACGCCGTGGTCGGAGACCTCGTGACGCCGAAAACGTCGGGCGTGCATCATTGAGGGATGCTCTTTCCTGACACCGATGACCACGCAGCGGCCGACCCGACCCGCGAGAACGTGATCCTGGTGCACTGGCACGACCTCGGCCGCCACCTCGGGTGCTACGGCGCCGATGGCGTGGAGAGCCCGCATCTGGACCGTCTTGCCGCGTCGGGAATCCGCTTCGCCGACGCGCATTCGACCGCGCCGCTGTGTTCTCCGGCGCGCGGATCGCTGTTCACCGGGCAATATCCGCACCACAACGGGCTCGTCGGGCTCGCCCATCATGGCTTCGCCTACCGAGCGGGCGTGCAGACCCTGCCGGCGATCCTGCACGAGGCGGACTACCGGACGGTGCTGTTCGGCATGCAGCACGAGAGCACCGACCCCACCAGCATCGGTTTCGATTCCGTCGACGTCTCCGATTCCCGCTGCGACCACGTCGTCGCCGAATCCCAGTGGTGGTTGCGACATCACCTCGCGACCGAGCCGGACCGTCCGTTCCTGCTCACCGCGGGCTTCTTCGAAACCCATCGGCCCTATCCCGACGACGAGTACCCGCCGGCCGATACCGGCGACATCGAGGTGCCGGGCTTTCTGCCCGATACCGACGATGTGCGTGCGGACATGGCGGGATTACACGGCAGCATCACCAAAGCCGATGCGGCTGTAGGTCGTCTGCTCGACACCGTCGACGAACTCGGGCTCGCGGCGAACACCTGGATCATCTTCGTCACCGACCACGGGCTGGCATTTCCCCGGGCCAAATCGACGCTGTACGCCGAGGGCACCGGGATCGCGCTGATCATTCGTCCGCCCGCGGCCCGGTCGTTACCGCCGCAGGTCTACGACGGACTGTTCTCGGGGGTGGACCTCACCCCGACGATTCTCGATCTGGCCGGCGTGGAGATCCCGGCCGACGTCGACGGCGCCTCACATGCGCCGGAACTGGTCACCGCGGCGCCCGCGCCGGTACGCGATGAGGTCTACACCGAGAAGACCTACCACGATGCGTTCGACCCGATCCGGGCCGTGCGCACCAAGCAGCACAGCTACATCGAGAACTATGCGCACCGGCCGGAGCTGCTGTTGCCACTCGACATCGCCGACAGCCTCTCGGCGCGGTCGATCGACCCGGCGAGCACCGCCCGGGCACGCCCGCACGTCGAGCTGTACGACCTGACTTCCGATCCGTACGAACGCAACAACGTGGCCGACGATCCTCGGTACGCTGCGATACGGACATTGCTTGCCGAACGTCTCGCGCAGTGGCGTGCCACCACCGGTGACACCATCCCGCGCGAGGAGGAGGGCACCGCGATCGCCGAGGCGTTCATGGCCGCCTTCGCGGCGAAAGCGCACGACATCGACCCCGACGAGGAGGCGCTGCCGTCGCGGCGGCCGTTGGGGGAGCAGCGTGAGCTGCGCGGCGAGATCACCTCCGGCGAGGGTGGGACGGTCCGCGCATCGGCCGCGGACCCGACGCGTCGCTGAGCCTCGGCATCCGGGCCGCGTGTTGTCAAGGATTTTCCGCTCGCTGACCTTAAAAGCCCAGGTTGCAGTCCCTTTCGGGCTGGTTACACTGAGCCGGTGTCCAACCCGGAGAACTACCTGGTGTGCGCCAGTCAGCGCAGCGGCAGCACCCTGCTCGTCGAATCGTTGTCGGCGACCGGGGTGGCCGGCAGGCCCGAGGAGTTCTTCCAGTACCTCCCGTCGTCGTCGTTGGCGCCGCAGCCGCGCGAATGGTTTGCCGGCGTGACGGATTCGTCGATACTCGAGCTGCTCGACGACGCCGAACCGGGGGAGGTCGACACCCGGGAGTTCGCGCAGTGGCGCGCCGATGTCCGCGCCGCCGGCGCGACACCCAACGGGGTATGGGGCGGCAAGCTGATGTGGAATCAGACCCCGCTGCTCGTCGCGCGCACCCGCGTGGCGTCCGGACAATTGCGGACAGCCGTTCGCCAGTTGCTCGGTGCAGATCCGCTGTTCATTCATGTCCATCGGGAAGATGTTGTCCCCCAGGCGGTGTCGATGTGGCGCGCCGTCCAGACGCGGGTCTGGCGGGACGGTCACGGACCGCACTTCGATGCCGATCGCGACGCGGGCGCCCAGTACCACGCCGAAGCGATTGCGCACCTTGCGGGACTATTGGTGGATCAGGAACGTCAGTGGCGGCGCTGGTTCGACGAGGAGAGGATCGAACCGATCGAGATCGAATTCGGGAAGCTGGTCTCCGATCCGCAGGGCGCGACTGCGGCGGTGCTCTCGGCGCTGAATCTCGACCCGGGGCTGGCTCCGCCGCCTCCGCTCAAACCGCAGTCCAACGCGCGATCGCGCGACTGGGTTCGGCGTTACCGTCTCGACGCGGAAAGGTACGGATACCCGCTATGACCACGCCGGACTTCGATCACGTCGGGGCGCTTCGTGTTCTGGAAGCCGAATCGGTCCACATCATCCGGGAGGTCGTCGCCGAACTCGAACGGCCGGTGCTGCTGTTCTCCGGCGGCAAAGACTCCATCGTGCTGCTCCGGTTGGCCGAGAAGGCATTTCGGCCGCACCCGCTGCCTTTTCCGATCCTGCACGTCGACACGGGACACAACTTCGACGAGGTCATCGAATTCCGCGACCGCCGCGTCGCGCCGAGCGCCCAGAACCCGGCAGGCATCAGGCTGATCGTCGCCTCCGTTCCCGAGGCGATCGCCGCCGGTCGCGTCGCCGAATCCACCGATCCGTCCGGTTCGCGCAACCGTCTGCAGACCCGGGTGTTGTTGGACGCGCTCGAAGAAGGCGGTTTCGACGCCGCATTCGGCGGTGCGCGCCGGGACGAGGACCGGGCGCGCGCCAAGGAGCGGGTGTTCAGCTTCCGGGATGAGTTCGGGCAGTGGGATCCGCGCGCGCAACGGGCCGAGCCGTGGTCGCTCTACAACGGCCGGATCCGCCGGGGCGAATCGGTGCGGGTGTTCCCGCTGTCGAACTGGACCGAGGCCGACATCTGGCGCTACATCGAGTTGGAGGACCTCGACCTGCCGCCGATCTACTACGCGGCGCAGCGCGAGGTCTTCGACCGGGACGGGATTCTGCTTGCGGTGTCGCAGTTCTCGCAGCCCTCCGCGCGCGATCAGGTGAGTACCGAGTGGGTGCGGTACCGGACCGTCGGTGATCTCACCATCACCGGAGCGGTGCGCTCGCGGGCGACCACCATTCCCGAGATCATCGCCGAGATCAGCGAGGCGACCGTCTCCGAGCGGGGCGCGACCCGCGCCGACGACCGGACGTCGTCGGCGGCCATGGAGGACCGCAAGCGAGAGGGCTACTTCTGATGAGTACGGCGATTCCCACTGCGCGCCGTCAGATTCTGCGGCTGGCCACGGCAGGCAGCGTCGACGACGGAAAATCCACCCTGATCGGCCGGTTGCTGCATGACACCGGCAGTCTGCCCACCGATCATCTGGCCGGGGTCACCTCCGACGACGGCGTCATCGACCTGGCGGCACTCTCCGACGGTTTGCGGGCCGAACGTGAGCAGGGCATCACGATCGATGTCGCCTACCGGTTCTTCGCCAGCGACACCCGTAGCTACGTCCTTGCCGACACCCCGGGTCACGAACGCTATACCCGCAACACCTTCACCGGCACCTCCAACGCCCACGTGGCGGTGCTGCTGGTCGACGCGCGCCGGGGCGTGCTGCGGCAGACGCGCAGGCATGCGCGGATCGCCACCCTCGTCGGGGTGCCGCATGTGATCGCGGCGGTCAACAAGATCGACCTGGTCGGCTTCTCCCAGCAGCGATTCGACGAGCTGCAGGCGGAGCTGAACGAACTCGCCGTGCAATTGGGTATCGACGAGATCGCCGCCATCCCGGTGGCCGCCACCCTCGGCGACAACGTCGTCCACCGATCGCCGAAGACCCCGTGGTATTCCGGCCCCACGCTGCTGGAGTACCTGGAATCGGTTGAGCTGCAAGCACCCTCACCCGAACCGCGCGAGCTGAGGCTGCCGGTGCAGTGGGTCTCACGCCCGGGTGCCGACGGCAAACGCACCTACACCGGACGCGTCGCCGCCGGTACCGTCGCGCCCGGTGATCCGGTGACCGTGCTGCCGTCGGGATCGCGCAGCACGGTGACGTCGGTGGACACCCTCGATCCGCAGCGTCCGGTGGCGGTCGCCGGACTGTCGGTCTCGGTGCAACTGGGCGACGAGATCGACGTCGGCCGTGGCGATGTCATCGTCAGCGGGGCGGCCGACGCACACCTGCCGGTGACGGCGCGCGAGCTCTCGGCGACGCTGTGCTGGCTGTCGGAGACACCGTTGCACGCCGGTGACCGGGTCGCCCTCAAGCAGGGTGCGCACACGGTCCGGGCGACGGTGCAGTCGCTGGAGCGTCGCCTCGATCCGGAATCGCTCCTCGAGGTCGTCGGGCCGACGGAGTTGGGGCTCAACGACATCGGCACGGTCACGTTGCGCACGTCGTCGATCGTGGTGGCCGACGCCTACGCCGACAACCGCGACACCGGCGCGTTCATCCTGATCGACGAGGCGTCCAACGACACCGTCGCCGCGGGGACGATCCTCGAATCGCGCGAGGTCATCCCCGGCAAGGCGACGCGCAACGACATCAAATGGCACCCGAGTTCGCTCAACCGGTCCGAGCGTTGGGCCAAGACCGGCCAACGCGGCGCCACGGTTTGGCTGACCGGACTGCCGGCGTCGGGTAAGTCGACCGTGGCGGTGGCCCTCGAGCGTGCACTGGTCAACCGGGCACGGGTCGCCTACCTCGTCGACGGCGACAACATCCGGCACGGCATCTCCGACGACCTCGGCTTCTCGCCGGGCGATCGTGCCGAGAACATCAGGCGCGTCGGGCATCTGGCCCGGCTGTTCGCCGACGCCGGGGTCATCGCGATCGCGTCGATGGTCTCGCCGCTTCACTCCGACCGGGAGATCGCCCGCGAGTTGCACCGGGCCGCCGACCTGGACTTCATCGAGGTGCACGTCTCCACACCGGTCGGCGAATGCGAACGGCGTGATCCCAAGGGGCTTTACGCCCGGGCCCGCCGCGGGGAGGTGAAGGGACTCACCGGCATCGACGCACCCTACGAGAAGCCGCAGTCACCGGACCTGCGATTCGACACCACCGGCGCCGATATCGACGACCTCGCCGGGCGCGTGCTCGCCCTCCTCGTCGAACGCGGCGTCGTCGACGAGTGAGTGCCGTACTTTCATGCCACCTGGTGACACCGAAATACGGCACTGTTCTGGCGACGCGCGCTCAGCCCTGATACCCGAACATCTTCTTGCCGTACCAGTCGCCGATCTCGGTGAGACCGGGCGGGATCGCCCACAACGAGCTGGAAATCGGTGAGATGTACTCGTTGAGGGCGTCCTGGGCCAGATTGTTCTGGATGCGCGCAAACTGTTCGTGTGCATTCTTCTGGAACGCCATGAAGAACAATCCTGCCGCCAAAGTCCCGGTGCGGGTGTCTATCCCGTCGGTGTAGTTGTATCCACGGCGCAGGATCTGGGCGCCGCCGTTGTTGTCGGCATGCGCGAGCCGCACATGCGAGAACCGGTCGATCTCGGTGTGCCCGTCGGCGGAGGTGGCCGTGAAATCGAGGTCGGTGAACTCACTGCCGCCGGAGAGTGGTGCGCCAGAGTCCTTGGTGCGGCCGAAGATCCGTTCCTGATCGGAGATGTCGTCGGAATCCCAGGCCTCGATGTGCATCCGGATCTTGCGGGTGACGAGGTAGCTGCCGCCGCTCATCCACGGCTGGTCGGTCTCGTCGCCGACCCACACCCACTGGGCGGCGACCGAGCGCTCCTCGGCCTTGATGTTGGCGGTTCCGTCCTTGAAGCCGAACAGATTACGCGGCGTGACCTGTGAGGTGCTGGTCGCCGACGCGCGCCCGAAGCCCTCCTGCAGCCACCGCAGGGTCACCACGTTGCGGCCGATGCGGGCGAGGTTGCGCACCGCATGGAAGGCGACCTGCGGATCCTCCGAACACGCCTGCACGCAGATGTCGCCACCACTGATGCTCGGATCGATGGTGGTGTCGACGGCCAGCTGCCCCAGCGGGGCGAGGGCGGCCGGTCGCTTCGCGGCCAGTCCCAGACGATCGTCGAAGAAGCTCGGGCCGAACCCGACGGTGACGGTGAGCCGGTGCGGGCCGAGGTCGAAGGCCTCACCGGTATCGGCCGGCGGGGCCTCCGGCCGCGACTCGACCGGTCCCACCGGCTTGCCCTCGGCGAGCAGGCTGGCCGCGGCGGCCCAGCGGGCCATCATGACCTCGACCTCGTGGACCGTGGTCGATTTGAGGTCGAACGCGGCGAAGACGAGCGAATTCTGTTGGCTGGTGGTGATTCCGGCCTGATGGTCGCCATAGAAGGGCACCGTGGCCGCACCCGGATCACTCGACTGATCGGCGGTGGCCGAATAGGTGATGCCCGCGCCGGCGGCACCGCCGACCGCCAGACCGGCGCCGGCGATCCCGGCACCGGTGAGGAATCCTCGCCGGTTCACCCGGCCCCGCTTGCCCGGCGTCGGTTCTGGCGTGTCGGCGGTACTCATCGGTTCTCGAACTCTCCTGTGGTGCAGTGCAACTGAGTTGTCAGCTCGCGGCCGCGATCTTGCCGCCCGCCTGTGACAGCGGGTCCTTGACGGCGATGATCGCAGCGGCCATGTCGCGCTTTTGTTGTGCGGACACATCGTTGAACAGCTTGAAACCGCCGGGCGCGTTGGGGTCCCGGAAGCTGTCGATGAGCGATTCGACGTGATCGAATGCCTGCTGGATCGTCGCGGTCAACTGCGGATCGATCTCGTTCAGCGCCGGCTTGACGATTGCGAACGCCTGCTGACTGCCCTCGATGTTGGCCTGCATGTCGACGAAGTCGATGTGCGAGTACGCCTCTTCCTCACCGGTCAGCTTGCTCGTGGACACCTCGTCGAGCAGGTCACCGGCACCGTTGATGATGTCGGCGGGCTTGACGGTGAACGACGGTTCGCTGACGAGTCGCTGCAGGTCTTTGACGTCCTTGAGCAGGGTGGCGCCCACCGGACCCATCCCGTCGAGGTTGTCGGCAGCCCACAGCTGCTTCTCGATGACGTGGAAACCCTGCCAGGTGTCGCCGGGGCCGAGGGCATCCGGGCGGGCGTCGATGGCGACGTCGAGGTTCACCGCATTGTTGTCCGAACAGTCCGAAGCGCCGTTGGCACAGAACGATCCGGCGATGGGCTCGATGCGTTCGTAGTATGGCCGGGCCTTGATGTAGGCGTCCTTGGCGGCATTGACGTCGCCGGAGTTCACCGCCGCCACGAGCGCCTCGGTGGCGGTGGTGAGGCTGTTGGCCTGGGTGACGACGTACTTCTTGTACTCGGCGCCGGCCGCGTTGAGCTGGTCGGCGACGCTGCCCGAGGCGCGGGCGGCCTGCCCGGTCACGGTGAACGTCGTCTTCTCGTTCGTCGCGCCCGGGCAGTAGATCTGGTAGGTGCCGCCGTCGAGCTTGTGGGAGAAGGAGGTTGCGGCCATGCCGGGCGCGATGTTCTCGCGTTCGGCGAGGATCTTGCCGTCCTGGAGCAACTCCACCTCGCTGACCGCGGCGGCGTTGGTGTTCTTGATCTCGAAGGTGATCGGGCCGGCGTCGACCTTGTCGGGGGTGACCTTGCAGCCGTCGTCGGTCATCTCGACGGTCACCGTCTTCGCGCCGCTCGACGAGCCGTTGTCGTCATTGCTGCTGCAGGCGGCCACCCCCACGATGGCCACTGCGGTCGCCGATACGGCGACGAGTCTGGAAGCCCTCATCGGGTTCTCTCCTTTTCCTCCAACGGCGCCAACGCGGCGGCCGGGACCTCATCCGGGTCGGCGCCGACGGGCTCGGGCCCCGGCGCCTTCCGGTCACCGTCGTGCGACACCGGGGCCTGCGGTGTCGTGCGACGACGGGACGACAACACGAGCACTCCGGCGATCGTCGCGAGGACCGCCGCGATCACGGTGAGTGCGATGGGGATGGTCACGCCACGAGAGTCGTGCCCATGCTGCTGTTCGTCGGCAGCGCCGACGGCGGCGAGTGCGGCGGCGTCGGGCCGATGGGCGGCGCCGAACGTGGCGACCTTGCCCAGGACGACCGCAGAGCCATGCTCGGGGGTCGCGGTCGCGGTGATCGCATAGCGGACCTCGGTGGCGAGCGGCCGCCCGAAGTGCGGGTCGACCGACACCGTGACCGCGGCGCTCACCACATACACGACCGGCGCCGACTCGCCGAAGCGGCGGGTATCGAGACCCACCGGGAGCCGTCCACCGTTGGCGTCGACGATCTGCGCGACGCTCACCCGGGTCGGCGCGTCCGGTACGAGCGCGGTGCTCGGCACGTCGGGGGTGACGACCTGATCGAAGGTGGCTGCGGCGACGCCGCCGTAGGTGGTGGACCGGCCGCCGGCGAGGCGGGTGAGCGGGGTCGTGACGCCATCGGTGTGCAGAACGCCCGAGGCGGTGTCGCCGGCGGTGCCCTCGACGGTGACGGCGACGTCGGCGGGTGGTCGCACGGTCGAGTGCGCGAGGATGCCGCTGGTGGCCGGGGCGCTCGTCGTCGCGGCCCGCAGGGTCGACGACGGTGGCTGCGGTGGCGCGGGCGCGGTGAGGAAGACGACGAGTGCCGCGACGGCTGCCGCCGCGGCGAGGGCGCCGGAGGTCAGGGCCGCGAGACGTCGGGGGAACGGCCGGCCCGCGGGCCAGAGCACGGCCGTGCCGACCACGGCGACGTAGACGATCCAGCCGATCAGCTCGATCAGCACCGGCTTCGGCTGCAACCCGAGCACCCCGGTCAACAACGACGACTGCACCGATCCCGGGCGCACCAGCCACGTGAGGTCGACGACCTGCTGCTGACCGATGTCGAGCCACCCGGCCTCATGCGCGGTGTGCAGCGCCGTCATCACCAGTCCGGCGGCGACCAGCACCAGCAGCAGGCCGGTGATGGTGAAAAAGCGCGCCAGGTTGATGTGCACGCCGCCCCGGTAGATGCCGTAACCGAGTGCGACGGCAATGGCGATACCGAGGATCGCGCCGAGCGTCGAGGGGAGCGCGTTGCCGCTCGCATTGAACGCCGCCACCAGAAAGACCGCGGTCTCGAGTCCTTCGCGCAGCACGGCGAGAAAGGCCATCAGCACGAAAGCGATCGCCGACCCGCTCGCCATGGCATCGGTCGCGGCAGCTTCCAAGTCGCCCTTGAGGTCTCGGGAGTGTCTGCGCATCCAGACGATCATGTAGGTGACCATCGCGACGGCGATCACGCCGATGACCGTCTCGAGTGCCTCCTGCTCGCGTTGGGGCAGGTCGCGGGAGAGCACCTCCAGCCCGATCGCCACCGCGACACAGATGGCCACCGCGACGACGACGCCGGCCCACATCCAGCGCAGTGCGTCGGCTCGTTGCTGACGGCGCAGGAACGCGGCGATGATGCCGACGATCAGGGCGGCCTCGAGGCCTTCACGCAGCCCGATGATCAGAGTGGCGAGCACAACCGACCTCCCCGTGAATGTGGACGACGCCACGTGTGCGTGGACGCAGCACCCGCGACCGGCTCCATGGATGACTTTCTTCCGCGTGATCCGGCTCGGGCCGGCGAACATTGGTAAGGCTAACCGAGCACAGTAGACCCTTGGTCGGGGGGAACCGGAATCGGGCGCCGGCAGTTGAGGTTGACTGTGGGTCGTTCACGCATCCGGCCGTGCGCGGCACGGATGATGGTGTGCAGGCGGCCGAGCGTTCGAAGAGAGTGGAGTTGCGGTGCAGGCGGGCAAGATGGTGTGGCGCTACCGCGGGATCGTGGTGGCCGCCGCGGCAGCGGTGATCGGGTCGGTGACGCTCACGAGTTGCCTCGACGTGGGATCGCTGAATCGCCCCGACATCCCCGACGGCATCCCGCCGGCTCCCGGGGTGCAGCAGCCCTACATCGACATCGATCAGCCGGGCCGTACCGCCGAGCACATGGCCGACTGGGCGCGCCCGATCGCCGACGGCACCGGCATCCCGCTGACCTCGCTCGAGGCCTACGGCAATGCCGCCGAGATCCAGCGTCAGCAGCACCCCGAGTGCGGCATCGCCTGGACCAGCCTCGCCGGTATCGCCGGCGTGGAGAGCAAGCACGGCACCTACCGCGGTGCGACCGTCGCCGCGAACGGTGATGTGGCCCCGGCGATTCGCGGCGTTCCCCTCGACGGCACCGGCGGCAACCTCGCGATCCCCGACACCGACCACGGCCGGCTCGACGGAGACCCCACCCACGATCGTGCGATGGGGCCCTTCCAGTTCATCCCGGAGACGTGGGAGCGCTACGGCGTCGACGCCAACGGCGACGGCAGGGCCGACCCGGACAACATCGACGACGCAGCCCTCTCGGCCGCCCGCTATCTGTGCGTGTCGTCAGGCGGCGACATGACCACCGCGGCCGGCTGGGAGAAGGCGGTCAAGGTCTACAACAATTCGCGGGCCTACGTGATCAACGTCCGCGATCACGCCAACGCCTATTCGGTGAACGTCCGATTCTGACGCCCGGTCACCACGACCCACGGTGGCACTCGTCGGAAGAATCGATGGCCATGCCCTAGGCTTTGACGCGTAACCGTCGGCGCCCGAGCGGTCGCCGACCCGTCCACCGAAAGGGGCGTAAGCGTGGCAATCATCGAACAGGTGGGCGCTCGTGAAATTCTCGACTCGCGCGGCAACCCGACCGTCGAGGTCGAGGTGGTCCTCGACGACGGCACCTTCACGCGGGCCGCGGTCCCGTCGGGTGCGTCGACGGGCGAACACGAGGCGGTGGAGCTGCGCGACGGGGGTGAGCGCTTCAACGGCAAGGGCGTGACCAAGGCCGTCGAAGGTGTACTCGGCGAGTTGGCGCCCGCGGTCATCGGCATCGACGCCGAGGAGCAGCGTCTGGTCGATCAGGCTCTCCTCGACTGCGACGGCACGCCCGACAAGGGCCGGATCGGCGCTAATGCGATCCTCGGTGTCTCGCTCGCGGTGGCCAAGGGTGCTGCCGAATCGGCCGGGCTGCCGCTGTTCCGCTACGTCGGCGGCCCCAATGCGCACATCCTGCCGGTGCCGATGATGAACATCATCAACGGCGGTGAGCACGCCGACAACGGCATCGACTTCCAGGAATTCATGATCGCCCCGGTCGGCGCCCCGACCTTCAAGGAGGCGCTGCGCTGCGGAGCCGAGGTCTACCACGCACTCAAATCCGTACTGCACAAGCAGGGGCTCAACACCGCACTCGGTGACGAGGGTGGCTTCGCGCCCGACCTGCCGAACACCGAGGCGGCCATCGCGGTCATCGGCGAGGCGGTCGAGAAGGCCGGATACGGCTTCGGTCGCGATGTGGTGATCGCGCTCGACGCGGCGTCGACCGAGTTCTTCTCCAACGGCGTCTACAAACTCGAGGGCAAGGACTTCTCCGCCGACGAGATGGTGCCGTTCTACGAGAAGCTCATCACCGACTTCCCGATCGTCTCCATCGAAGACGGTCTGGCCGAAGATGATTGGGATGGCTGGGCCAAGCTCACCGAGGCCATCGGCGATCGGGTGCAGCTCGTCGGCGACGATCTGTTCGTCACCAATCCCGAGCGGCTCGAGGAGGGCATCTCCAAGGGCATCGCCAACGCGCTGCTGGTGAAGGTGAACCAGATCGGCACCCTGACCGAGACCCTGGATGCCGTGGCGCTGGCCCACAACAACAGCTACAAGTCGATGATGAGTCATCGCTCCGGCGAGACCGAGGACACCACCATCGCCGACCTGGCGGTCGCGTGCGGGTGCGGGCAGATCAAGACCGGCGCCCCGGCCCGCAGCGAGCGCGTCGCCAAGTACAACCAGCTGCTGCGTATCGAGGAGGGCCTGGGCGACGCGGCACGCTACGCCGGGGACCTCGCCTTCCCACGGTTCTCGTTCGGTTCGTGATTAGCTAGGGCCCATGGCTGATGCCGATGGGCGTTTCAACTCGGGACGCGACGGGCGTCGGCGGGCGAAGCGATCCAGCAGGGATCTGCGTTCGGAAGAACGCGCCCGCCGCGCCACTCGTCGTCCCGCCTCGTCGCCGACCCGCCGCTCCACGACCTCGTCGACGGGGCCCGCGGTCTCGGTGATCGAGACCGGTGAGCAGGAGATCCACCGCGACGACGTGGGATTGGTCGATGAGATCGATCCCGACGCCCTCGCACCGGCCGGCCCCGAGCGCAGGCGGACGACGTCGCGATCGGCCCGGCCGTCGCGCCGGCGCCCCAACCTCACCGACACGATCGCGACCCGGGTGCGTGGCCTGGACGCCAAACGTGCGGTGATCATGGCGCTGGTGCTCGGCGTCGTCGCCCTCGCGTTGGCGCCGTCGTTGCGCAACTACTACGCGGGGCGCTCGGAGTACAACCAGGTCGTCGCATCCAATGAGCAACTGCGTCAACAGACGTCGTACTACCAGCAGAAGGTCAACGAGCAAGGTGACCCCGCCTACAAGGAGGCGCAGGCCCGCGAGCGGCTGCAGATGCTGCGGCCGGGCGAGACCGGGCTGGTGATGGTGTATCCCGGGGACGCGGAGAAGCAGGCCGCGCAGAAGGCCGCCGAGCAGCACGCCCGCAATCCCTGGTACGGCAACCTGTGGGAGTCGGTGGCGACCCCACCGGGCGGACACTGAGAATTCCGCCCGTCGAGACGATGGCTCTTTCCTCGGCGACTACTGTTGACCTCTCGTGAGCATCTCCGACGACGACCTGGCGATCGTGACCGCCCAACTCGGCCGGGAACCGCGTGGTGTGGTCGAGGTCAGCTACCGCACCCCCGACGGCGTCCCGGCCGTCATCAAGACGGTGCCGCGGCTGCCCGACGGCACGCCGTTCCCGACGCTGTATTACCTGACCGATCCCCGCCTCACGTCGGAGGCGAGCCGTCAGGAGTCGGCGGGGGTGATGAAGGAGATGTCGGCGCGGTTGTCGACCGATCCCGCCCTCGCGTCGGCATATCGGCGGGCCCACGAATCGTATCTGGCCGAGCGTGACGACATCGATTCGCTGGGAACGGATTTCACCGGCGGCGGGATGCCCGACCGCGTCAAGTGCCTGCACGTGCTCATCGCGCATTCACTGGCCAAGGGGCCGGGGGTGAATCCGCTCGGGGACGAGGCGGTGGCACTGGCCGCCGACGCCGGATTGCGTGGCACCGCGATACCTGCGGACTGGCCGGTCGCCGCCCCGACCGAGGCGGGGGATGCGTCGTGACCGTCGTGGCCGCGGTGGACTGCGGCACCAATTCGATCCGGCTGCTCGTGGCCGGTCCGGGCGAGGACACGCCGTTGACCGATCTCCATCGCGCGATGCGCGTGGTGCGGCTCGGGCAGGGAGTCGACGCGACCGGCACATTCGCCGACGAGGCGATCGAGCGCACCCGCGTGGCGCTTGCCGACTACGTCGACGTCATGGTCGCCGCCGGGGTCGAGAAGGTGCGCATGGTGGCGACCTCGGCAACGCGTGACGCGAAGAACCGGGACCGGTTCTTCGCGATGACCGCAGAGCTGCTCGGACGGGTCGTGCCGGGTGCGGTCGCCGAGGTCATCACCGGCGACGAGGAGGCGCAACTGTCGTTCCGCGGCGCCGTCGGTGAACTCGACGCGGATCAGGGACCGTTCGTCGTGACCGATCTCGGTGGCGGATCGACGGAGGTGGTTCTCGGCGATGCGCAGGGCGTGACCGCCGGTTTCTCGGCCGACATCGGCTGTGTGCGCGTCACCGAACGCGCCTTGCACTCCGATCCGCCGACCGCCGACGAGGTGGGCGCCGCGCAAGCATTCATCGCCGAACGGCTCGCCGAGGCGTTCGCGCGGGTGCCGGTCGCCTCGGCCAGAACCTGGGTCGGCGTCGCCGGAACCCTGACCACTCTTGCGGCGCTACATCTCGGGCTGGCGCAGTACGACTCCGAGGCGATCCATCTGTCCCGGGTGCCCCTGGCCGATCTCGACCGGGTGTGCCGCGATCTGGTCGCCATGTCCCGCGCCGACCGCGCCGCGCTGGGGCCGATGCACCCCGGCCGCGTCGACGTCATCGGCGGCGGTTCACTGGTGACGATGGAACTGGCCCGTCAACTCGCCGAGCGCGCCGGCATCACCGAACTCGTCGTCAGCGAACACGACATCCTCGATGGGATCGCGCTGGGTTTGCTCGACTGAGCTGGTGGCGTACTGCGGCGTGCGAGCGGGTTTCAGTGCGCGCTGTCGGCCAGATCGGTTTTGCCCAGATCGGGATTTCGCAGCGAGAGGTTGTTGCACGCCTCGCACACCGTGTCGGGGATGACGCCGCGTCGTTGCAGGAAGCCGAAGGCGACGCAGCCGAGGCAGAGGCCGACGACGGATTCCAGGGTGGCGGCGACGATCAGGAGCCCGACGACGATCTGCGCGGCGAGTCCGTAGCCGAGCAGACTGAGCACCAGGGCGGTGACGCTGAAGGTCAGTCCGATCGCCTGGGCGAATCGCTTCGGTGGGCCGGGGACGAGCTTCGTCTTGCGCCAGATGTGCGGTGCGATCACCCGGACGGAGAGCTGGCCGAACGGCGACAGCTTCGGCCCGGACAACACGCGTAATGCGAATCCGATGGCGAGCACCGCATACAGGGCCCAGTGGTTCACGACGATGGTCACGACCGCCAGTGCCACCACCAGACCGGCGGTCGACCGTGCGGCGTAGTCGTTGACGGGATTGGGGAAGGTGAGAACCGAGCGGGCCGTCCCAGACAGCTTCTCGTGCACTGATGCCTCCTCGGGCCTTGTCGTCGCAGCCATCTCCAGACGTGATGTCGAGAAGTGCCCGAATCTACGCGGCCACGCGGGCAACGGCACGGGTTGGAACCAGGATGAATCCAACCGGCTCGAGCAGCGGCGATCTCACTCGTCCGACGGCGCGACCGGGGCTTCCATCGTCCCTTCCAGGGTGACGCCGTCGCCGGCGCCGGTGGGATCCTCGTCGGCCACAGGGTCGGCGGCACTGGCCCGGTCGGCCGGCCCCTCGAGCTCCTGGGGGACGACGGGAGCCTCGAGCGAACCCTCGATGTCGAGGTCGGTGGCGCCACTGTCGTCCGGTGCGGCGTCGGTGGCGTGTCGCGACTCGTCGGCGCGCGCACGCCGCGCGGCCTCACGCATCTCGAATCCGTCGGTGATCAGCTCACCGATTTCCCGCGCGATGTCGGTCACGGCGCCGGTGATGATGGTGGCGATCCGACCGACGTGGGTGGCGGTGGACTCCACCCCTTCCTGGATCAGGTCCTTGTTGCGTTCGATGCGATCGACCACGGTCGCGCCTCCATCCGAGCGATATCGACGATGCCTTGTTGGCGACGATACCGCCCGGATGGCCGATGGCGCGATCGGTGTCAGGCCACCCCGCCCGGCTTGTCACGCTCGATGACGACCGTCAGATCGTCGTCGTCGCGGGTCATCGAATTCGGCAGCGAGAGTTTGGCGATCTTCTTCCACGTCGACCCGAGCTGTTGGCTCAGCGAACCGGTGTTGTAGGGCAGGCCGTAGCGTTCGCACACCTCGCGGACGTCGGCGGCCATCTGCGGGTACCGGCTGGCCGGGATGTCGGGGAACAGGTGGTGTTCGATCTGGTGCGACAGGTTTCCGCTCATGATGTGGAACAGCGGGCTGCCGGTGATGTTGGCCGAGCCGAGCATTTGCCGCAGGTACCACTGGCCACGGGTCTCGTTTGCGCACTCTTCGGCGGTGAATGTCTGTGCGCCGGTGGGGAAGTGGCCGCAGAAGATGATCGAGTACGTCCACACGTTGCGCACCAGGTTGGCGCTGGCATTTCCGAGCAGCGTCGAGAGGAACAGCGGCCCGGACAGTGCGGGGAACACGACGTAGTCCTTGAGGACCTGCCGGCTCGCCTTGCGCCACATGCCCTTGACGAGGCCCTTGACGTCGCTCCATTTGCGCTTGCCCGCGATGACGTTCTCGGCTTCGAGGTCGTGCAGCATCACGCCCCACTCGAACAGCAGCATCAGGGCGGTGGCGTAGCCGAGGTTACCCAGGTAGTAGGGATTCCACTTCTGGTCGCGGGCCATGCGCAGGATGCCGTAGCCGATGTCGCGGTCCTCACCGATGATGTTGGTGAAGGTGTGGTGCACGTAGTTGTGGCTGTGCTTCCACTGGTCGGCCGGACACACTGTGTCCCACTCGAATTCGCGGGAGTTGTAGGTGTCCTCACGCATCCAGTCGTATTGGCCGTGCATGACGTTGTGGCCGATCTCCATGTTGTCGAGGATCTTCGAGATCGACAGGGCGCCGACACCGGCGATCCATGCGGGCGGGAAGAAACCGGCGAACATCAGTGCGCGGCCGGCGAATTCGAAGCCGCGCTGGGTGCGGATGATCGAGTACAGGTATTCGCGGTCCTTGGTGCCGAGGTCGGCCACGATGCGGGCCTTGATCTCGTCGAGGTCGCGGCCGAGTTGCTCGACGTGCTCATAGGACAGCACGACGGTGTTCGGGTCGGATACCGGTTGCAGCGCTCTGGTTTTGGCGGCCGGGGTCTTGGTGGCCGGGGTCTTGGCGGCAGGGGAAGTGGGATCGTCCTCGGGGGTGGGGACGGTCTCGGGGGGAAGGATGTTGGTTGCCATGGTTGTCATACCTCGATTTCGACGTCGCCGACGGGTGCGTTGATGCACAACTGGATCTGGGTGTCGGACTCGGTATCGGTGTCGCCGGTCAGCACGTTGCGGGTGCAGCCCGACTTCTTGATTGCGGTGCAGGAGAAGCAGATCCCCATCCGGCAGCCCGATTCGGGGCTCAGCCCGGCGGACTCGGCCTGGTCGAGGATCGTGCGGCCGTCGTTGGCCGCCGAGATGCCCGACGCGGTGAAGCTCAGCTCGCCGTGTACGGGTTGATCTGGGTCGATCGCGATGGGAGCGGCGAGCGTGAACGCCTCGCTGTGCACCCGGGCGGACGGATGCTCGGTCTCGTAGTACCCGAACACGGCGTCCATCAGGGCGGGCGGGCCGCACACGAAGACGTCGGCGTCGTCGTGCTCGGCGATGCCGTGCAGATGCTCGCCGGTGAATCGGCCGACGCCGGCCGACGCCGACTGCGTCTCGTCGGTGCCGCGGGTGTAGAAGAGCCGCAGATCGAGCGTCGGGTGTGCGGCCGACAGTGCGGTGAGTTCGGCGCGGTAGGCAAGTTCCGACGGCGTCCGTGCGTAGTGCACGAAGGTGATGGGATCGTCGTATCCCGCGGCTACGAGCGTACGCAGCATCGAGAGTGCAGGTGTAATGCCGCTGCCGCCGCTGATGAACACCGGTGTGTGCACACCCGCTGCCGGCAGGACGAACTCCCCCGACGCCTGGGAGAGGCCGTAGACGTCACCGACCCGGGCATGTTTGCGCAGGTGGCGGGACACGAACCCGTCATCGTGGGCGGTGATGGTCAATTCCACCGTTCCGTCGGCGCCGGCCGCGGCGTTGGCGGGAGAGAAACAGCGGGTGTGCCGGACGCCGTCGACAACTACGCTGAGCTGCACGAATTGTCCGGCGGCATGTCCGCGCCACTGACGGGTCGGGGCGAGGAAAAGGCGTAGAGTGCGTGCGGTGGGACGCTCGACATGGCTCACCCGAGCGCGCAGGTCGCGCCAGGTGAGCATCGGGTCCACCAATTCGAGGTAGCGATCGACGGGATGGGGCGACATCGTCGCCTCGACGATCGAGGAGAACAGTTCGGGAAACCGGATGCTCATGGTTGGGCTGACTCCGTTCGTTTCACTCTATTGAGTGAACAGATGTACTCCCAACAGTGTGCCACGCTTTGCGCCCTGTTCGTCAAGCGATCGCGCGTCCAGGGATCAAGTCACATGTACCGGCCGAATGTGATGTACCGCATAGTCAGCTATTGCGTGGGCAGCAGCCGCGCCGTCGCCGGAGATGAGATTGAGGTCATATTCAGGTCTGGGTGTAGCGTCGGATACGCCGCTTCGGCGGCAGGTACGAATCGGATGAAGAGGTGAAGCGATGACGCGGACGGTGGCGTCGGATGTGTACGAGAACGCGCTGGCGCAACTGCGCGAGCGGCGCGTGGAGCATTGGCCGAGTGCGGTGCCGCATGAGGTGGTCTATCCGATTCCGGGCGCCGGGGTGGTGGACTATCTGAGGCACTGGGCGCTGACCACGCCGGACCGCGTGGCCATCTCGTTCTATGGCTCGAGCATCGACTATGCCGAATACGACGCGCTCTCCGACCGATTCGCGGGGTGGCTACGCGGCCACGGCGTCGATCGCGGCGACCGGGTCGGGGTGTACCTGGGCAACTGTCCGCAGTTCCTCATCGCCATGATGGGCATCCTCAAGATCGGTGCCGTGCATGTTCCGGTCAATCCGATGCTGCGCGAACATGAACTGGCACACGAGCTCTCCGATTCCGGCACCGAGGTCGTCCTCACCCAGCCGGATCTGGCCGCCGCGGTGGCGGCCGTGGCCGAGCGCACACCGGTGCGTGTCATCGCGACCACCGCGCTCTCGGACATGCTCGGCACCGACACCCTTGCCACGCCGTTTGCGCGGACCGATCCCGCCGACAGCGACTGGGCGGCGATCATGTCATCCGAGCGGGCCGAGCCGACCGCCACCGACCCCGACGCGCTCGGAGCGCTCAATTACACCGGCGGCACCACCGGCCTGCCCAAGGGCTGTGAGCACACCCAGCGGCACATGGTGTACACCGCGGCGACCGCCACCCTCGCCACCGGACATCAGGTGCCGGCCGAACCGTTTGTGGCACTGGTCTTTCTGCCCGTGTTCTGGATCGCCGGGGAGGACTTCGGCATCCTGATGCCACTGCTCAACGGCGGCACCGTGGTGCTGCTGACCCGTTGGGATGCCGGCGTCGTACTCGAGGCCGCGGCGCGCGATGGCGTGACCCTGATGATCGGAACCGTCGACAACTACGTCGAACTGATGGAGCATCCGGACTTCCCGACGAGCGATCTGTCCGGTCTGACGGTGCCGCTCGCCGTGTCGTTCGTCCGCAAACTCGATCCCGAGATCCGCGCGCAATGGCGGGCCGCCACCGGAAATGTGTTGCGCGAGGGCAGTTACGGGATGACCGAAACCCACACGGCCGACACCGTCACCCTCGGCTTCGCCGAGGACGACTACGACCTCCACGGCGAGCCGGTGTTCTGCGGATTCCCGGTGCCCGGCACCGACATCCTGATCGTCGACGCCGACGGGCGTCCGGTCCCCAACGGGGAACAGGGACAGATCATCGTGCGTAGCCCGTCGGTGATGACCGGCTATTACGGCAAGCCCGAGGCAACCGCGGACACGCTTCGCGACGGCTGGCTCTGGACCGGTGATCGCGGCAAGTTCAGTGAACGGGGAGCGCTGCACTACCTCGCCCGTGACAAGGAGATGATCAAGACCAACGGGATGAGTGTGTTCCCGTCAGAGGTGGAGGCACTGCTCATGCTGCATCCCGCCGTCGAGCGCGCCGCCGTGGTTCCCAAACCCGACCCGGCCCGCGGGCAGGTGCCGTTCGCGTTCGTGCAGACGGTCCCGGATGCCGCGCTCGAGCCCGCCGAACTCATCGACTGGGCCCGGACGAACATGGCCTCCTACAAGGTGCCCGAGATCGAGATCCTCGACGAGCTGCCGATGACGGCGACCGGCAAGGTCCGCAAGGGCGATCTGTTCCGTGCCGTGGAAGGAGCGTGAGGTGGGCGTGACGCCGACAACGCTGTTCGTCGCCAACCGCGGGGAGATCGCGCTGCGCATCATCCGATCCGCTGCCGAACTCGGCATCGACACCATTGCGGTCTACGCCGCCGACGACGCCGACGCGCCGCACGTCTCGGCGGCGACCACGGCGGTGGCCTTGCCGGGCACCGGACCGGCTCCGTACCTCGACGGGCCGGCACTCATCGCGGCCGCGCTCGCGGCCGGAGCCACGATGGTGCATCCCGGATACGGATTCCTCAGTGAGGACGCGGCTTTCGCAGAGGCCTGTGTGCAGGCCGGATTGCGTTTCGTCGGTCCGGACGCCTCGGTGCTCGAGCGGTTCGGCGACAAAGCGGCCGCACGGGAGGCGGCGATGGCCGCCGCGGTCCCCGTCCTCGATGCCACCCCCGGCGGAATCGACGAACAGCGGGCACGCGAGTTCTTGGGTGCACATCCCGGCGGGATCATGCTCAAGGCCGTCGCAGGCGGGGGCGGGCGGGGGATGCGTCCGGTGTCTTCGCCCGACGAGCTCGCAGATGCATTCCGGGCGTGCGTGTCCGAGGCGCAGATGGGTTTCGGGGATTCGACGTTGTTCGCCGAGGAATTGCTCGTCGGCGCACGCCACATCGAGGTCCAGGTCGTCGCCGGACCCGCCGCCGACGGGGCGGTGCTCGCGCTCGCGCTCGGCGACCGGGACTGCAGTATCCAACGCCGACGGCAAAAGCTCATCGAGATCGCGCCGGCCCCCGACCTCGACGACGAGGTGCGCAGGCAGATCCATCGCGCGGCGGTCCGTCTGTGCGCCGCACATGGATACCGTGGGCTGGCCACCGTCGAATTCCTGGTGGACGCACACCGTTTCGTCTTCCTCGAGGTGAACCCGCGAATTCAGGTGGAGCACACGATCACCGAAGAGGTGACCGACGTCGACCTGGTGGCCGCCGGTGTGCGGATCGCGGCCGGCGCCGCCTTCGAGGAACTCGGTCTGCCTACCGGGATCGTCGCGACCGGTGACGGCGTGAGCGGGACCGTCCCGGCCGCGCGCGGCGTCGCGATCCAGGCCCGGGTCAACACCGAGACCATCGCCGCCGACGGCGCCACGGTGCCGGATTCGGGGATGCTGCAAGTCTTTTCGCCGCCGACGGGTCCGGGAATCCGGACCGACACCTACGGCCGTCCGGGACTCGTCCTCAGCCCGCGATTCGACTCGCTGCTGGCCAAGGTGATCGCCCATGTCCGTGCCGGCGACGTCGCATCCGCGGCCCGCAAGCTCGAGGCAGCACTGCACGACTTCGACGTCGAGGGCGTCGCCACCAACATCGATCTCCTGCGGGCCATCCTGGCGGACAAGGAGTTCGGGACCGCGGCCATCACCACCGGTTACCTCGAGGGCCGGATCGCGGAGTTGGTCGACACCGCCGCACACCTGCCCCGGCGATCCGGTACCGGGGCCACCGGGACCGGCTCGCCCGTAGGCCCTGCGTCGGCGGACGATATCGTCACCGGCCCCGACGAGCAGGTGCTCAGTGCGCCGATGGCCGGGGTGGTGATCACCGCACCCGAGCCCGGAACGCTCGCCGGCGCCGAGGAGCCGTTGGTGATCCTGGAGGCGATGAAGATGGAGCACGTCGTGTCCATACCGCACCCGGTGCAGATCCGGCGGGTGCTCGTCGAGCCGAATCAGGCCGTCGGCGCCCAGACACCGCTGCTCGTGGTGGCCGCGGGCGAGGCCGACGAGGCCGACGCCGCGACCACCGTCGTCGATCCGGACCACATCCGGCCGGACCTGGCCGAGGTGAACGCCCGGCACGCGGTCACACTCGACGAGAACCGCCCCGCGGCCGTGGCCAAACGCCGCAGACTGTCTCGCCGCACGGCGCGGGAGAACATCGCCGACCTGGTCGACGACGGCAGTTTCACCGAATACGGCGGCCTGGCACTCGCCGCGCAACGCACCCGGCGCAGCGAGGAGGATCTCATCGCGAACACGCCGGCCGACGGTCTCGTCGGCGGGGTGGCGACGATCGGTGCCGATCGCGTCGGCCCCGCCGCTGCCGAGGCCGTCGTGATCTCCTACGACTACACGGTTCTCGCGGGCACGCAGGGTATGCGTAACCACGCCAAGACCGACCGACTGCTGGAGGTGGCGCGCCGCAAGCGGATTCCGTTGGTGCTCTTCGCCGAAGGCGGGGGCGGCCGGCCCGGCGACACCGATTGGCTCGGTGCGGCCGGCCTCGAGCTCGACACCTTCCGGTCGATGGCCGGACTGCGTGGCGTCGTCCCCACCGTGGCGATCGTCTCGGGTCGATGCTTCGCAGGCAACGCCGCGCTCGCCGGTGCCTGCGACATCCTCATCGCGACACCGGACGCCAACATCGGCATGGGCGGGCCCGCCATGATCGAAGGCGGCGGGCTCGGGGTGTTCTCACCCGAACAGATCGGCCCGATCGACGTGCAGACCCGCAACGGGGTGGTGCATGTGACCGCGCGCGACGACGCCGACGCGGTCGCGACCGCGCGCCGGTACCTGGCGTACTTCCAGGGCTCGGTGGACGAGTGGGCCGCCCCCGACCCGCGGCCGGCTCGCCACGTGGTCCCGGAGAACCGCCTGCGCGCCTACGACATGCATGCGGTGATCGATGCGGTGGCCGATGTGGACTCGGTGCTCGAGTTGCGCCCGGAGTACGGCCGCGGCATGATCACCGCGCTGATCCGGGTAGAAGGTGTCGCCTACGGTGTGCTCGCCAATTCCGGCCGGCACCTCGGTGGCGCGATCGATGCCGAGGCGGCAGACAAGGCCGCCGAGTTCTTCACGATGTGTGAGGATCATCGGCTGCCGGTGGTATCCCTGTGCGACACACCGGGGTTCATGGTCGGGCCGGACTCCGAGGAGGAGGCGACGGTTCGTCGGTTCGGTAGGTTCTTCGTTGCCGGCGCCCGCCTGACGGTTCCGTTCGGGACGATCATCATCCGCAAGGGGTACGGTCTCGGCGCGATGGCCATGGCCGGTGGGTCATTCCATGCGCCCGAGTTCACCGTGGCGTGGCCGACCGGAGAAATCGGTGGGATGGGATTGGAAGGAGCCGTGCGGCTGGGCTTCCGTAAGGAGCTCGAGGCCATCGGAGACCTCGACGAACGCAATGCGCTGTTCACCGATCTGCTCGCCAAGGCCTACGAGCACGGCAAGGCACTGCACGCGGCGACGACCTTCGAACTCGACGATGTCATCGACCCGGCCGACTCCCGCCGCTGGATTCGCCGGCTCGCGCGGCCGAGCTGACGTGGTGGCCGCCCGGCGCGGTTGGGTGTCTCCCCAGGTGAACGCCCGATCGCGCGGTTTGGGCGGTGCGGCCCGGACACCGCGGGTGGGCCGCGATGTCCTAGACTTGCTCAGGTGACCCGGACCCGCCGACCCAGCTCGGGTGAGCCGCGGCAGGCGGAGCCGGAGAGCCGGGCCGACCGTAAGAACCGCACCCGCCAGGCGCTGCTCGACACCACCCTGGGGCTGGTGCGTGAACGCAGCTTCGCCAGTATCAGTCTCCGCGAGGTCGCGCGGGGTGCCGGGATCGTGCCGACCGCGTTCTACCGGCACTTCGCGTCGATGGAAGACCTCGGCGTCACCCTCGTCGAGGATTCGATGCGGATTCTGCGGCGCACCCTGCGCGAGGGCCGCCGCGACCTCGCGGCCCGGCAGGCCTTGCCGACGGCCCAGAATTCGCTGGCGATCCTGCTTCGGCACGTCCGCGGGAACGAGACCGCTTATCGGTTCCTGATCCGTGAACAGCACGGCGGCGTCGCCGAGATCCGCCGGGCCATGGACACCGAACTGCGATTGTTCTCCAAGGAACTGGCCATCGATCTGTCCCGGCTGCCGGATCTGTCGGAGTGGCAGCCACAAGATCTCGAACTCGCCGCCGAACTCATCGTCAGCATCATGCTGACCGCCGTCGCCGATCTGCTCGACGGCGAATACCGCGGGCGCGACGCCGAACAGGACATCGTGAACCGCACCGAACGCCAGCTGGTCATGGTGTTCCTCGGCATGGGGCAGTGGCGTAGCGGAAGCCGGTGACTCCGCGTTCGGAAGGTGAGGTGCGCGCGGGCTTTTGCGCACCGGGATTTCAAGGGTGGGACGCGCAGTCTTCCTGGGTGAGGATGGCCGACGTTGTCGCGCCCGTCGGGTGCGAGGCGTCCACCCGACGATGAGGAGTCCCGTGTCCACCGAGAACATCGCCGACGAGATCACTTTCGCCTATTGGGTGCCCAACGTGTCCGGTGGCCTGGTGACCAGCGACATCGAGCAGCGCACGAGCTGGGATTACGAATACAACGTGCGGCTGGCGCAGACAGCAGAGAACAATGGCTTCGAATACGCGCTGTCCCAGGTCCGCTACGAGGCGAGCTACGGAGCCGAGTTCCAGCATGAATCGACAAGTTTCAGCCTGGCGTTGCTGCTGGCCACGCAGCGTCTGAAGGTGATCGCCGCCGTCCATCCCGGGCTGTGGCATCCAGCCGTACTCGCGAAGTTCGGCGCGACCGCAGACATCCTCTCGGGCGGCCGATTCGCGATCAACGTGGTCAGCGGGTGGTTCAAGGACGAGTTCACCCATCTCGGACAACCGTGGCTCGAACACGACGAACGCTACCGGCGCAGTGCGGAATTCCTCGAGGTGATCCGCAAGATCTGGACCGAGGACGACGTCGAGTTCCGCGGCGACTTCTACCGTATTCACGACTTCACCCTGAAGCCCAAGCCGCTGAACACATCCGGACGCCCCAATCCGGAACTGTTCCAGGGCGGCAACTCCACCGCCGCGCGCAACAACGGTGGGCGCCACGCCGACTGGTACTTCTCCAACGGCAAAGATTTCGACGGCGTCACCGAGCAACTCGGGGATCTGCGAGCCGCCGCCCGCGCGCACCGGCGCGAGGTCCGATTCGGGCTGAACGGCTTCATCATCGCCCGCGATACGGAAGCCGAGGCACGCGATACCCTGCGCGAGATCGTCGCGAAGGCCAATCGCCCTGCGGTGGAAGGCTTCCGGTCAGCGGTACAGCAGGCGGGCAACGCCACCGGCGACAAAACCGGCATGTGGGCCGACTCGTCGTTCGAGGATCTCGTGCAGTACAACGACGGATTCCGGACGCAATTGATCGGGACCCCCGAACAGGTCGCCGAGCGGATCGTCGCCTACAAACGCCTCGGCGTCGATCTCATCCTGGGTGGATTCCTGCACTTCCAGGAGGAGATCGAGTATTTTGGCGACCGTGTCCTACCGCTGGTCCGCGAACTCGAGGCCGCGCAGCGATCGGCCGCGGTCTGAGCGTATGAGCACCACCGTTCCCGGTGGCGGCATCGATCGTGGTGCGGCACGGCTGGATTCGGCCGCCCGGGCCAGGGCGGCCGCTCACGAGCTGGCCGCGCGGTTCGTCGTCGGGGCCGCCGAGCGCGACGCCGAGCGCCGGCTGCCCCACACCGAGATCGACGAACTGTCGGCCAGCGGACTGCTCGCTATCACGGTGCCCGCCCGGTTCGGTGGTGTCGACCTGGCGCCGAGCGTGGTCGCCGACGTGACCCGCATCCTGGCCGCCGCCGATCCGAACATCGCCCAGATCCCGCACAGCCACTTCGTGTACCTGAATCTGCTCCGGCTCGCGGCGCCGGAAGAGCTGGCGCGCAGGCACTTCGACGCGGTACTGCGCGGCGGGCGCGTCGCCAATGCACAATCCGAGCGTGGCGGAAAGACGGTCGCCGACGTCTCGACGACCCTGTCGACCGAAGGTCCGGGCCGGTTCCGGCTCGACGGCGAGAAGTTCTACGCGACCGGCTCGTTGTTCGCCGACACCCTTGCCGTGCTGGCCCGCCACGACGCCGATGACGCACTCGACGGTGGGGAGTACATCGCCTTCGTTCCCGTCGACACCCCCGGGGTGGAGCGCATCGACGACTGGAATGCCTTGGGCCAGAAGACGACCGGATCGGGAACGGTGCGGTTCACCGGCGTGCCCGTCGGAGGCGGCGATCTCGTGGCGCGGGGACCGGCGGTGTCGCGTCGGACCGGATACGGCGCGTTCGCGCAGTTGCTGCACGTCGCGATCGACGTCGGCATCGCGCGCGGTGCGCTCGACGCGGCGGTCGATTTTGTGCGCACCAGCGCACGGCCCTGGTTCGAGGCCGGCGTCGAGCGGGCCGTCGACGACGAGCTGCTCGTACAGCGGTTCGGCGAGCTCGGGGTCGAGCTCATCACCGCCGAGGCCACCCTTGACGCGGCGGGACGTGCGGTGGATCGGGCCACCGGAGCCGACGAGCCCGGCGAATCCGATGCCGAGGATGAACTCCACCGCACGGTGGCGGACGCGTCGATCGCGGTGGCAGCGGCCAAGGTCGTCGCCGACCGGGTCGCCAACTCCGTGGCCTCGGCGCTGTTCGAGGTGAGCGGAACCCGCAGCGCCGCATCGGGCACCGGGCTGGATCGATTCTGGCGCAACGCCCGCACGCACACGCTGCACGACCCGGTCCGCTGGAAGCTGCAGCACATCGGTCGTCGGGTCCTGCGCGGCGAGGACCCGCCGGTCCACGGTGTCATCTGAGCGGATGAATCGGGCGACGGCTGCGTCCCCGGATCGGCGGATCGAGGCGCCGGAGCGGGCCTCGATGTCTGATCCCGCAGTTATGCTCGCATCATGTCATCGAGTCGCGTGAACACCCAGTTCGGGCCGTATCGCCTGGATGAACTGCTGGGTCGGGGCGGCATGGGCGAGGTCTACCGCGCCTACGACACGACGAAGGATCGGGAAGTGGCGCTGAAGCTCCTCCACCAGGGACTGGCCGACGACGAGGTGTATCAGCAGCGGTTCCGTCGCGAGTCGCATGCCGCAGCGCGCCTGGGCGAACCGCACGTCATCCCGATCCATGACTGGGGCGAGATCGACGGCGTGCTGTTCATCGACATGCGCCTGGTGGCCGGCGAGGACCTGCGTGCGTTGCTGCGCCGAGAGCATGCGCTGCACCCGGCACGCGCGGTCACGATCATCGAGCAGGTGGCCGCCGCTCTCGATGCCGCACATGCCGACGGCTTGGTGCATCGCGACATCAAACCCGAGAACATCCTCGTCGCCCACAACGATTTCGCCTACCTCGTCGATTTCGGTATCGCCCACGCCTCCGACGACACCCATCTGACCCAGGCCGGCACCGCCATCGGATCGATCGCCTACATGGCGCCGGAACTGTTCGACGCCGCCCCGGTCAGCTCGGCCAGCGACATCTACGCATTGACGTGTGTGCTCTTCGAGGCACTGACCGGCCGGGTGCCACACCCCGCCGACACCATCAGTTCGGCGATCAAGGCCGCGGTCATGTCACCGCCACCCGCCCCGAGCAGTGTCAACGCCGACGTGCCGACGGCCATGGATGCGGTCATCAGCCGTGGCCTCGATCCAGACCCGGCCCGTCGCCACCCCACTGCCAGTGAACTCGCCGCGGCGGCCCGGGCCGCGCTCACCGGGGACGCGCTCACCGGGGACCTGGATCCCCGGACGACCGTCATATCCGCCGACGGCCCGGGCCCGGGGCAGCCGCCGAATCTGCGGAAGCCGGCGCCCCCGACCGTGGTCGGTCCGGCGGCCGCCGGTGACGAGGCGCTGCGGGCGACCCAGATCCGGCCGTCGGGACCGGTGGGGCCGATCGGGACGCCCGGAGCGGGCAGCACGCTGAATGTGTCTGGACCCCAGCAGTATTCCGGGCCCCAGCAGTATTCCAGACCTCAAAACCTGTCTGTGCCCCAAAACCTTTCTGGGCCCCAAAACCTTTCTGGGCCACAGGTTCCCGGATACGGCCCGCCGCCCTACGGGCAGCCCGGCTATCCGGATCATCCGGCACCACGCCGGGACCGGTCGTTGCTGATCGCGGTGACCAGCGTGATCGCGGTGGCGGTGATCGGGTTGCTGATCGTCGGCGCGTACTGGCTGTTCACGCGCAATTCCGGGGACAGCACGACCGCCGAGTCGCCGGTCACCACCGTCATCTCGCAGGCACCGCCCGCCGGCCAGCAGAACACCCCCGCCCCGAGCTTTCCCGCGAATGCCGTGCCGTGCGACGCGACATCGGCGATCGGTACGTCGGTCACGAGTTGCCCGTTCGCGCAGGCGACGCGCGCCGCCTATCTCGCTGCGGGTTCCTATGGCCAGGCGCGCACCGTCGCCGCAACCAGTCCGGTCACCGGACAGACATATCCGATGTCGTGTGCACCCGAGGGGACCGCGGTCACCTGCCGCGGTGGCAACAATGCCATGGTCTATGTCCTGCCCTGACCGGTCGGGACCGCACCGGTCTCGTGCGCGAAACAGTTTGTGCTGCAAGGTGGGTGCTGTGAGGGGAGCTGAGGTCGGGGTGCGTCGTGGTCTACTCGCGACGATCGCTGTGGTGGTGGCCGGACTCGTGGCGGCAACCGGCTGCGCGACATCGAACTCGCCGGCGTCGCGATCGACGGTCACGGTGTACGCGTCGCCGTCCTCGTCGACGGGTGCCTCGACGTCGTCGGTTGCGCCGTCGGGTATCGGTGCGAACCCGGCGCTGGCAGCAGGCTTTCGGCGGGTCGCGACGGGCACCGGTCTGCGGGTGGGGGTTGCGGTGGCGCCGGTGGGCCGCACCGCCCATGCGACCATGGTGTTCGGTGACCAGACCCCGCAGGTCGCGTGGTCGAGCATCAAGGTGCCTCTCGCGGTCGCGGCCGAGCGGGAGAACGGCCGATCGACTGCCGAGAGCAACGCCATCATCAACTCCGACAACTCCGCCGCCGAACAACTGTGGGCGTCGCTGGGCAGCAACACGGAAGCATCGGCCAAGGTGACGGCCGTCCTGCGCGAGGGCGGCAACCCGAACACCGTGGTGCCGACCCAGCAACTGCGGTCCGGATTCACCATCTTCGGCCAGACCGTGTGGACACTGCCGGACGCGGCGACCTTCGCCGGTCACCTGCCGTGTATGCCCGGCACCGCGCACGTACTCGCACTGATGGGGCAGGTGGCCGGCAATCAGCAGTGGGGCGCGGAGATCATGTCGGCCCCGAAGACGACCGCGGTCAAGGGCGGCTGGGGGCCGGGTGTCGACGGCGCGTACCTCGTCCGCCAGCTCGGCGTGATCACCTACCGCGACGGGCAACAGAGCGCGGTGGCGATGAGCGCGGTCGGCGGATCGATGTCGGCCGGCACCGCAGCGCTCAACGCGATCGCCAACTGGCTCAACCAGAACATCGCGGCACTGCCGCGTGGACGCTGCTGACAGAGCGCGAGCGGCCTGAGGCGAGGGTCACGCCCCGCGCACGGGGAGGTCTCGTTTTTGTTGTGCGATTGGCTCGCACAATCACGCTGACCTAGGGTGCCAGTGTTACCACTGTGACCCAGGAGGTGTGTGTGGCGTTTGCCAGAAGGATTGTGCTGGTGGTGGCCACGACGCTCGCGCTGGTCGCCGGCACCGCGGGCATGGCGGCGGCAGCGCCGCTTCCGTTCGCGATCCCCGAGCTCCCGATACCGGAGCCGGTACGTACGTGGCTGACCCCGCCGGCGCCTCCTCAGGAAGCGCTGAGCAAGTCCTTCGCCCCGTTCCAGAGGTCACTCGCGAAGAGCGATCCCGGTACGGTCGGGATCGCGATCGCCGCGGTGGGCTCGGACCAGGTGATCTCGCTTGGTACGTTCACCACCGGACGCGCGTGGTCGACGCTCAAGGTGCCGGTCGCGCTGGCCGCCGAACGTCGTCTCGGTTCGCAGGTGACCGCCGCGGAGACCAAGGCCATCACGGTGTCCGACAACGACGCCGAAGCAGACCTGTGGGCCCGAATCGGGCCCGGCACGGCGCCGGTCGACGCGGTGACCGCGGTGCTGCGCGAGGGCCACGACCTGAGTACCCACGTCAGCTCGCAAGACGATCCGACTCCGTCGTTTCCCGGCTACACCATGTGGGCGTTGGCCGATCAGGCGCGGTTCGGTGCGCATCTGCCGTGCCTGCCCGGTACCGATCGGCTGCTCGGCCTGATGGGCGCCGTCGGACCCAACCAGCGCTGGGGGGTCGCCGATCTCGCCCGCACCGACCGGCGCGTGAGCTCGACCGCGGTGAAAGGCGGGTGGGGACCCGGCACCGGGACGTCGTCGGGCTTCCTGGTGCGTCAGCTCGGCATCATCACCACCGGGGGCGGCCAGGTCGCGGTATCGCTCGCCGCGGTGCCCCGCAGCGGCCGGTTCGCCGACGGCACGGCCATGCTCAGCAAGGTCGGCGTCTGGGTCGGGCGCAATCTGACGTCGCTGCCGACGGGTCGGTGCGGACTCGGCTGATCGGCGGCCGCTGCGCCTATTCGGGCATGGAATGCCGACCGGTGCGTGACGGCGCCGGATCGGGCCGGGCGGGCATCTCGGGCTCGGGATCCCGCCGTCCCGCGGGCCGGGCGAGGGCCGCGGCGATCGCCGTCGTCAGCGGAACCGACAATGCGATCGCGATACCGCCGACGAACGACCGCGCCAGTTCCACCGCGACAGTATCGCTGGTGAGCAGGGACCCGAACGGTTGCTGGGCGACCGAGAACAGCAACAGCAGCGGCAGCGCGCTGCCCGCATAGGCGAACACCAGGGTGTACACGGTGGAGGCGATGTGGTCGCGCCCGACGCGCATCGCGGCACGGAAGGTGGCCAGGCGGGTCGGCTCGCCGGCCGCGGCCAACTCGAACACCGCCGACGCCTGGGTGATCGTCACGTCGTTGAGGACACCGAGCGTGCCGATGATGAAACCGGCCAGCAGCAGTCCGCTGACAGAGATACCGCCTTGGTACACCTGCAGATTGGTGGCCTGGTCATTGGAGAGGCCGGTCAGGTTCATCGTCACGATCGATGCCCGGCTGAGCACCGCGGCGAGCAGTAGCGACAGCAAGGTGCCGAGCAGGGCAGAGCTGGTACGCATGCTGATTCCGTGGGCAAGGTAGAGGACGACGAACAGGATCGCGGCCGAGCTGACCACGGCCACCGCCACCGGCGATTTGCCGTCGAGGATGGCAGGCAGGGTGAAGACCCCGAGCACGACGAACGCGAAGACCAGTCCGATGAGTGAGCGCAGACCCCGCCATGCCGCCACCAGGATGATCGCGCCGGCAAACAGGATCGCCCACACGATGGTCGAGGTGCCCCTCGCGAAGTCGTAGAACGTGTACCGCGGTTGCCCGTCGGGTCCCGGTGCCGTGGCGAGCCGGATCGAGTCACCGATGTGCAGGGTGGGCTGGCCGGGCTGTGGATCGTCCGGGGCACCGAGGGTCTGTACCGACGAATCCGGTCCGCTGCCCGACTGGGCCCGATTGGTCGGCACCTCCACCAGCGTGTACTTGCCGGAGTGGCTGCCGGAGGTGAGGTGCACGACGCTCTCGATGCAGGGACCGGTGCCCGCACCCGAGATCGGGATGTCGGCGGTGTCGGCCACCGTGCCGACCATCTGGTTGAGGCAGTCGCCGCGGGTCTGACCGACCACCTCGCCGTCGACCGCATGGATCGGTCCGCCGTCGGCACCACGGAACTGGGCGGGAATCGAATGCTCGCCGCCCGACGGCCACAGCAGCACGGCGCCGACGACCACCGCGAGTCCGGCGATGCCCAGGGCGGTCAGCACAAATCGCCGGGCGAATGGTGACAGATCGGCGGCGATTCCGCTCAGCGTGTGAGAGTGGCTGTGGCCGTGTCCGTTTCCGGAAGTTCGTTCGCCGCGCGGGCTCTTGTCCGGAGTGCCGCGGCGTCGGCCGGGGTTGCTGGTCACCACGCCACCTTAAGGTGTCGCCGTGTCCTTCGGTGTGGTCTGGGCCGCGGCGCCGCGCGTTGATATCCATGAGGTGATATCCATGCGGTGAGATCCATGCGGTGAGCGCAATACGGGAGTAGGTGTGGAGGAATGAGAGCAACCGAAGTCCTCGCCGATGGTTTTCAACGCGTCAAGGAGAACGTGCATTCGGTCCTCGACGGGATCGAGGAGGCCCGGCTGACCTGGCAACCCGCCGAGGGAGCCAACACCATCGCCTGGCTGGTGTGGCATCTGGCCCGCGTACAAGATGCGCAGATCGCCGATGTCGCGGGCACCGACCAGATCTGGACCATCGACGGCTGGTATGACCGCTTCGCGCTGCCGTTTCCGCCGTCGGCGACCGGTTATGGCCAGAGCCCCGAGGACGTGATCCGGGTGGTCGGGCCGGTGGAGTTGCTGCTCGGCTACTACGACGCCACCCATCGGGCGACGGTGGATTACCTGGTCGATGTCGACGACGCCGATCTCGACCGCATCATCGACACCAACTGGGATCCGCCGGTCACGCTGGGGGTGCGCCTGGTCAGCATCGTCGACGACGACGCACAGCACGTCGGGCAGGCCGCCTACCTGCGCGGCCTCGACGTCGATCTCGGCTGAGCGCCCGACGGTTGCCGCACCCGGTCAGATCCATCCGCGTTCGAGCGCTATCCGCGCGGCCTCGGCGCGGGTCGCGCTGCCCGTCTTGCCGATTGCCGACGACAGGTGATTGCGGACCGTCCCGGCCGTCAGATGCACAGTCGCGGCGATGCTCGCGACCGTCGCGCCCGAGAGCGCTGCCCGCAGCACCTCGGCTTCACGTGGCGTCAACGGGTTGTCGCCGCTGGTCAGGCTCTCGGTTGCCAGCGTCGGATCGATCACCCGCAGGCCCGCATGCACCCGTCGCACCGCGTCGGCCAATTCCGTTGCGGGCGTGTCCTTCACGACGAATCCGGACGCCCCGGCGTCGATGGCGCGGCGTAGGTAACCCGGACGCCCGAATGTGGTGACGATGAGCGAGCGCACCGCGGGCAGCTGCGCACGCAGCGCGGCCGCCGCCGCGATGCCGTCGGCGCCGGGCATCTCGATGTCGAGGAGACACACGTCGGCCGCAGAGGTGCGTGCGGCGTCGACGACCTCGTCGCCGCGACCCACCTGTGCGACCACCTCGAGGTCGTTCTCCAGCTCGAGCAGCGCGGCCAGCGCGCCGCGGACCAGAGCCTGGTCGTCGGCGAGCAGCAGCCGGATGGGCTCACTCATCAGCCACCACCGCCGTCAACGTCGTTCCGCTGGAATCAGATTCGAGCCGCAAGGTGCCGCCGGCCGACTCCACGCGCTCGGTGAGTCCCCGTAACCCGTTGCCGGGCACCCCATCGCGCAGGCCCGCGCCGTCGTCGCACACCGACAACGACCGGTCGTCGATCCGCACCAGGCAGTGCGTGGCCCCGCTGTGGCGCACGACGTTGGTGATGGCCTCGCGCAGTACCCACGCGAACAGTTCGCCGTGTTCGGTGGGTGTCTGCGGATCGGGAAGGGCGGCATCGATCTCGGCGGCCCGCAGCGCGCTCTCGGCGGCGGCGATCGCGCTGGGGAGGTCGGGGGTGCGCAGTCCGCCGACGGTGGCCCGTACCTCCGACAGCGCGGACCGGGCGAGGTGATTGACCTCGGCCAGTTCGGCTTTCGCGCGTTGCGGGTCCAGATCGACGAGGCGGCCGGCCAACTCGGTCTTGATGGTGATGACGGTCAGTGAGTGACCCAGGATGTCATGGACGTCGCGCGCCACCCGGTCCCGCTCGGCGACCACCGCGAGCTGGGAATTGAGCTCGCGTTGACGTTGCTCGGCCCGTTCGCGCTCACCCTCCCGTACCGACATCGCCCGGACGCCGAGCATGGTGAATCCGACGGCGACCAGGATGATCACGATGCTGGGGTCCACCGGCCACCCGGCGACCGTCGGAACGGCCACCGACGCGACGATCAGCGCGGCGACCGCGATCGCCGCCCACAGCGTGGGAAAGGTGAAGGCGGCGACCACTATCATGAACGGCGCGGTGCCGAAGGTGTTCTGCCCGATGACGGGGAGCAGTCCGGCCGCGAGGCAGACGAGGACGATGAACACCCAGATCCCGCGTGGTTCGGTCGCCACCCGCTTGTTGAGCACGTAGACCGACGCCAGCAGGTAGATGACCGCGAAGAGACCGAGCAGGACGTACCCGATCGCCTTGGTGGCCGCGTCGTGATCGGAGGCGGCCACCGCGCCGATCGGGTACGCCAGGAACAACATCCAGATGGCGGTGAACACCCAGCGGAGAGTGCGCCAGGGTGCCCACCGGTCGATTCCGGGACTGCTCATCGTCTCCGATTCTGCTCTGCGATCGCGGGGATCACTGCCTGGGTCGTCACTGCCGTGCGGTACTGCGACTGTAGAAGAAGGCCGCACCGGAGGCGAAGACCACCGCCCAGATGGCCACATTCGCGATGATGATCCAGAGCGAGATCTGGGTGCCGTACACGGTGACCCCGTGGTCGAGCGGGTAGCGGGCCAGCGTGACGATTCCGAACATCGGGGTGAACTGGGCGATCGTCAGCATCGTTCCCTTCAGCGGGACGAACACGTTACCGGCGAAGGCCAGCAGCGCGAGCACGCCGCCCATCACCTGCATGGCGCCGTCGGAGCGCATGATGCTGCCGATCATGAGACCGAACGCGGCGAACACCGAGGCGCCCAGCCAGCCGATGAGCAGGCAGGCGATCCACACCCCGGCCGTCGCGTGTGCGCCGGTGGCGATACCCGCGACGGTCAGCACCAGGATGGGCAGCGCACCCATCCCCAGCGCGACACCGACTTTGGTGGCCACATATCCGGCCGGCTGCAGGGGCGTCATCATCAGCGTGCGCGTCCAGCCTGCTTGCTGTTCGAGCGCGACGGAGGCTGCGTTGGTGGCTGCGGCCAGGATGGCGCCGTAGACGGCCATGCCGATCAGGACGTAGAAGGCCACGTTCCCGGAGCCGACCGTATCCGAATTCTTCTGTGTCGCACCGAAGACCAGATACAGCAGGCCTGGCATGAGCACCGTGAAGATCAGCGCGCGACGGTTGCGCAGTACCCGCCGGATGTCGGTGCGCAGGTACGTCGGGGCCGGGAGGAAGCCGCGCAGCGATCGGCCGTCGAGTGCGCCCGACGGCCCGGTGGCCGTGCCGGCGGTGGTGGAGATGGTCATGTCAGTGCCCTTCTGATAGGTGGATGGTTGCCGGATGATCGCTCAGGCGGCCGACGTCAGCGCGACGAAGGCGTCTTCGAGGTTGTGGGTGGCGATCTCGATGTCGCGTGCGTGGGTCGAGGTCAGCAGGCAGCGGGCCAGGACGTCGGAGTCCGCCGACGACAGATAGGTGCGGCCACCGCGCCGGTCGACGACCTCGAGGTCGGCGATTGCGCCTGCGACGGTGCGCAGTTCGGCGTCGTCGACGACGGCCGAGACGATCCGGCGGCTCGCGACGTTGCGGATCTCGGCGGTCGAGCCGTCGGCGACGATGCGGCCGTGGGCGATCATGATGATGCGGTCGGCGAAGTCGTCGGCCTCGTCGAGGTAGTGGGTGGCGAAGACGACGGTGCGGCCGTTGGTGGCGTCGGCCCGCATCGCCGCCCAGAACGCCCGCCGTGATTCCACGTCCATGCCCGCGGTGGGCTCGTCGAGGACGATCAGATCCGGGTCGGGGAGGGTGGCGAGCGCGAACTTGAGGCGTTGCTGTTCACCGCCGGAACACCGAGACACCTTGCGGCCCGCCAGTTTTGCGATGTCGGCGCGGGCCATCGCCGATTCGACGTCGGCGGTCCGTCCGTGCAGCGACGCGACGATGCGTACGGTCTCCTCGACGGTGAAGTCGGGAAGCAGCCCGCCGGACTGCATGACCGCGGCGATCCGGCCGGCCTGTGCGGCCGCCCGGGCCGGCATGCCGAGGACCTCGATGTCGCCGGAGTCGGGCCGGGTCAGGCCCAGGATCATGTCGATGGTGGTGGTCTTGCCCGCGCCGTTGGGGCCCAGGAAGGCCACCACCTCGCCGGTGCCGATGGTCAGGTCGAGGTGGTCGACGGCGGTCACGCGCCGGTGGTCGGAGCCGCGGAACGTCTTGTGCAGGTTGCTGGTGGTGATGGCTGCTGTCGTCATGCATCTCACGATGCCGCGTCGGCAACCCCGTGTCCCAGAGCAGATGTCATCGATCGTCCATGACGTTTGTCATGGACCCCGGACCGGGACTGCGGCGCGTGGCCCGCCTCAGCCGACGTGTACCACCGGGCGGCGGTCGAGATCGGGTTCGGCGCGGCGGACGACCTCGCGGGTGACCGCGGCGACCTCGCCCTGGCCGATGAACAAGAACCGCAAGAGGTTGACGAGGGGATTGGCCTCACTCCACTCGAAGTACACGTTGGGTACCTCGTCGGTCCAGTCGCGGATGGCGAACAAGGTCGCCGCGATCGTGTTGGGTACCGCGGCCGAGGAGACCCACAGAATCCGGAACCCGCCCTCGTGGTAGCGGCCGTGGATCTGGAGATCGGTGGCGAATTCCGACGAGTCGGTGACGTTGACCTCCAGGAACACGATCTGTTCGGCGTCGGGAATGTGGCTCTCGGCGCGTTGCTGTAGCTCCTTTTCCTGGTATTCGGTCAGTGACCGCACGTCGGGATCGTGAGTGACGATCTGGATCGACCCCGACGCCGCGGCCCCGTCGATGATCTGCTGCGCGGTCTCGTCGAAAGTGATCTCGCCGCTGCGCAATTCGAAGGACCGGTTGATGCGGGATGCGAAGGACACGATCAGAATCGCCGCGATGAAGAATGCGGCAACCTGGACGCCTTCGGGACGCTCGATGATGTTGGTGATGGTGGTGTAGACGAAGACCAGTCCGATCGCCGCGAACGCGACGGTGGCGACCATGCGGCGCTTCTTGCGCACCGACAGCGTCACCGCGACGGCCGCCGACGTCATCAGCACCAGGACACCGGTGGCGTAGGCGGCGCCCTGCGCGTCCACCGACGCGTCGAAGTACACGGTGACCCCGGCCGCGATGAGGATGAACACCACCACCAGCGGCCGTGACGCCCGCGCCCAGTCGGGCGCCATCCCGTAGCGGGGCAGGTAACGCGGCACCAGATTGAGCAGTCCGGCCATCGCCGACGCGCCGGCGAACCACAAGATCAGGATGGTGCTGAGGTCGTACACCGTGCCGAAGCCGTTGCCCAGATTCGCGTGCGCCAGGTAGGCGAGCGCGCGGCCGTTGGCGCCGCCACCGGCTTTGAATTCGCGTTCCGGGATGAGGATGGTGCACACCAGGCTGCTGGTGATGAGCAGCACGCTCATCGTGACCGCGGCGGTGGTGAGAAGTCGGCGTGCCCCCGCAATGCGGGTGCGGGGCGCCGACGGCGGGTCGTCGGGGGAACCGTTGATCTGCGGCATCACCGCCACCCCGGTCTCGAACCCGGAGAGCCCGAGCGCGAGCTTGGGGAAGACGAGCAGGGCGACTGCGATCATCATCCACGGGTTGCTGTGTTCGGCGGTCATCGCGTGCGTCCAGTCGACGACGACGTGCGGTGACGTGGCGATCTTCACCAGCCCGTCGATGATCACCACGACGTTCAGCGCGAGATAGATCGCCACCAATCCGACGGCCACGGTGATGGCCTCGGTGAAGCCGCGCAGGAAGACCGCGCCCAGCAGGGCCAGGAACACCAGGGTGATGAGGACCGGATATCCGCCGAACGCCGACGGGATGAGCGGGTTCTCGGTGAAGTGCGCGGTCGCGTCGGCCGCCGAGAGCGTCATCGTGATGAGGAAGTCGGTGGCGGCGAAGCCCAGCAGCACCAGCACGAACACCTTGCCGCCCCAGCGCGGCAGGAGATGTTCGAGCATCGCGATCGATCCCTCGCCGCGGGTCGAGCGGGCCGCGATGTAGCGGTAGACCGGCAGCGCCCCGAACAGGGTCAGCGCGACCAGGACCACGGTCGCGAGTGGGGCGATGGTGCCGGCCGCGAGTGCGGCGATACCCGGCTGGTATCCCAGCGTCGAGAAGTAGTCGACGCCGGTCAGGCACATGACCTTCCACCACGAGTGGGTCCGGGTGTGCTCCCCGGCCACCCGGTGCGGACCCATCAGCCCGGCGGGTTCGGGCGAGATGTCCGAAAGAAACCAGCGGCGTATCGACGACGACACCATGCTTGCGGGCACCGGATGACTGTAGACGGCCGAGTGTGACGACGCACGGCTGCCGTTCGATGGGGCCTGTCGTCATCGTCGACGGATCGTCGTTCGTGAGACGATCGGCGGGTGGCCACCGAAGACACCGACGCGCGGCAGAACTCCGGTCAATCCGACTCGATGGTGACGGTCGTCATCGCCTTCGCCATGAACATTCTGGTGGCGGTGGCCAAGACCGTCGCCGCGGGCATCACCGGCTCGGCGTCGATGGTGGCGGAGTCGGCGCACTCGTGGGCCGACTCGGGCAACGAGATCTTTCTGCTCGTGGCCGAACGGCGTGGCGGGCGGGGCCGTGACCGGGCCCATCCGTTCGGATACGGCCGCGAAACCTACATCTGGTCGATGTTCGCCGCATTCGGTCTGTTCGCCGTCGGTGCGGCGGTGTCGGTGATGCACGGCATCACCTCGCTGTCGAAGCCCGAAGCCGACACGAATTACCTGATCGGCTACCTCGTGCTGGGGATCTCGGCGATGCTCGAGGCGACGTCGTTCCTGCAGTCGGTACGGCAGGCCAGGAAGGGCGGCCGGCGGTTCTCGATGCACCCGCTGCGCTTCGTCAATCGCACGTCCAACACCACGTTGCGGGCGGTGTTCGCCGAGGACGCCACGGCCCTGGTCGGTCTGGCCATCGCGGCCGCCGGTATGGGACTGCACCAGCTCACCGGGTCGGCGATCTACGACGCGCTCGGCTCGATCCTCGTGGGCCTGTTGCTGGGGGTGATCGCCCTGTTCCTGATCAAACGGAACAGCGAATTCCTGTTGGGGCAGCGTGCCATGCCGATGACCCGGGCGGCGATCCTGCAGAAGTTGCTCGACCATCCCGACATCGATCGGGTCACCTACCTGCACGTCGAATACGTCGGGCCGGCGAAGTACTACCTGGTGGCCGCCATCGACATCCGCGGTGATCTGCGCGAACACGACGTCGCCATGCTGCTGCGCCGCATCGAGGCCGAGATCGAAGAGCTCGACGCGATCGTCGAGGCGGTCCTCACGTTGTCTACCGCCGACGAACCGTCGCTGCGGTTGTGAACTCCCCGGCGGCGATGCGGCGGTGGCTGCATCAGTCCCGGCAATCGGAGACGTCGACGACGATCTTGCCGACGTGTGCACGGTCGACGAGTCGTTCATACGCACGGGGTGCCGAGTCGAACCCGACAACGGTGTCGATGACGGGGCGCAGCCGGTGCAGGGCGATCGCACGGTTCATCACCTCGAAATCCTGTCGGCTGCCCACCGTCACACGACGGACGGTCAGCGCGCGACCGTGCAGAATCCGCGGGTCGAGCGCGACAGGTTGCTCGTCACCGAATCCGCCGCCGCCGACATGGGCGATCTCGCCGTTGACGGCGGTGCTGCGTATCGATCGTTCCAGTGTCTGCGGGCCGACGGTCTCGACAACCCGGTCGACCCCGGCCCCGTCGGTTTCCTCGAGTACCGCTCGATCCCAATTCGGTTCTGCGCGATAGTCGATCGTGGCGTCGGCACCGAGATCCGCGAGTTTCTTCGCCTTGTCGGCCGACGAGGTCGCCGAGATCACGCGCACCCCGAAGAGCCTGGCGAACTGGACGGCGAACAATGCCACGCCACCGGTGCCCAGTGTCAGCACCGTCTGCCCGGGCAGGACGGGTGCCGGACCGGTGAGTGCGGACCACGCGGTGAGCGCCGAGCACGGCAACGTGGCCGCCTCCGCGGCGTCGAGGTGGGCGGGTGGACGGACCAGTTCGTCCTCCTCACAGACGAACCACTCGCCGAGGACGCCGTCCCGGCTCGACCCGAATTGTTCGACGGCGTCCCCGGCCGTCAATGTTCCTCCGCGCCACCGGGGAAAGTACGTGCTCACCACCCGGTCGCCGACGACCAGATCCCGGGTGTCGGGTCCGACCGCCACCACATCGCCCGCCCCGTCGGAGACGGGGACGGTACCCGGGGCGGCCGGTACCGCGTAGGTGCCGCGCAGGATCATCGCGTCGCGGAAGTTGAGTGCGGCGGCCCGTACGCGAACCACGACCTGCCGACCGATGGGCGGAGTGCATTCGCTCTGCGAATCATCTTGTCGGAGTCCGTGTTCCACGGATGGTTCGCCGGTGAGTCGCCATGCGCGCATCAGCTCCTCCCTTCTGGACCGGGTGGGGGGACGGCGCCGAAACCGCCGCGGAAGAAGAGCATCGGTGTGGCGCTCGGCCCGATGCTCAGTTCGCGGACCCGGCCGACGGCGATCTCGTGATCGCCTGCGTCGTGGACCGATTCGAGATCGCAGGTGATGTGGGCCACCGCCCCGGTGATCGAGGGCAAGCCGAGTCGGTCCGTCGTCCACGGGATGGCCGCGAACTTGTCGCCGCCCTTGGCGGCGAGTCGGCCGCACACCTCCTGCTGGCGGGCGTCGAGCACGTCGACGCCGAAAGCCCGGCGCCGGCGGATCCTCGGCCAGGTGGTCGACGTCTTCTGGGGAAAGAATGCGACCAACGGGGGATCGAGGGACACCGACGTGAACGACGACGCGACGAGCCCCACGGGTATTCCGGTGTCCGCGTCGGTGGAGGTGATCGCCACCACCCCGCTGGGATAGTGCCCGAGGACGTGCCGGAGGGTCTGTGGGTCACCAGGATCCAGTCGGGCGGGAGCGGCGGTCATCGCCGGGCTCCATTCCTGTTGTGCCAGGTGTCGTCGATCTCGACCATGTCGCTGTCGTCGAGCGCCTGTCGCAGTTCCACGAGATCGAACAGCGTCGCGCCACCGGCGATGGCCTCACGGATGCCGACCTCGCGTTCGGCCCGTCGGCGCGCGCCGACGAGGACCATCTCGGCGTCGGCGAGCGGAATTCGCAGGACGCCGTCCCCGTCGGCGACGACGATGTCGCCCGGCTCGATGTAGACGCCGCCGCAGACCACCGGGACGTTCACCTCGCCGGGCCCCCGCTTGAGCGGCCGGCCGGCGTAGGTGCCGCGGCACCACACCGGAAAACGAGTCTGTACCAACGCATCCGAGTCCCGTACCGGTCCATCGGCGACCACGCCCGCGGTACCGAGTTCACGTGCTGCCAGCGAGACCAGCTCGGCGAACAGCGGTGTGTCGGGCTCGCCCGGGCTGGTCACCACGAGCACCGACCCCGGTCCGGTGAGCTGTAGGGCGCGGTGTCCGGCGAGGCCGTCGCCGGGAAAGGTGTTGACGGTGACGGCCTGGCCGACCACCGTCTGTCCCGCCGTGAGTGCGCGAATGCTGGGATCCAGGAGCGAGGTGCGGCCGGGCATCGTGTCCATGGCCTCGTGCAGGTCGGCCATCGCGCATTTGCCGATGTCCTCGAGGATGTCGGACGGGCACTCGGGGATACGGGTGTAGATGTGGTGTGGCATCAGTGGATTCCTTCCAGACTCACACGGGCGTGGTCGAGCACGGCCGTGTTGATGAGATATTCGGGTCGACGGCCCTCGATCACGTCGATGGCCGCCTGCGCCGCAGCACAGGCCATGCGTTGCCGTGCGAGTTCGGTGCCCCCGGCGACGTGGGGTGAGAGCACGACGCGAGGACTGCCGAACAACGGGTCCCCGGCTCGTGGCGGTTCGTGTTCGAGGACGTCGAGTCCGGCGCCCCGCAGTTCTCCGGCATCGAGTGCGGCGAGCAGTGCGGCCTCGTCGACGACACCGCCGCGCGCGGTGTTGACGAGCACGGCGCGCGGCCCGAGCAGCTTGAGTTCGTCGGCGCCGATGAGGTGATGGGTCTCGGGTCCGAGCGGAACGTGGACCGAGACGACGTCGCAGCGGGGCAGGAGATCTTGCAGATCCACGGCTTTGGTGACGCCCTCGGCGGCCATCTCCTCGGCCGTGACGAACGGGTCGAGGGCCAGAACCTCGGCTCCGAACCCGGCGGCGCACATGTGGCCCACCCGGCGCGCGATGTTGCCGAAGCCGATCAGACCGACGGTCGCCTCGGAGATATCTCCCAGGACGACCTCGCCGGGTCGGCGAAACGCGGCCTGCCGGACCTTGGCGTCGGTGGTCGGTATCTGGTGGAGCACTGCCAACATGAGGGCCACCGCGTGCTCGGCGACACTTCCTGAGTTCGCGTCGCCGCTGTTGGCCACGACGATGCCCAGATCGGTCGCGGCGGCGATGTCGACGGAGTCGAGGCCGGCACCGTGTTTGGCGATCACCTTCAACGACGGGCTGCTTCGCAACGTCTGCGCGGGAAGTCCGGCGGATCGCATGACCACCGCGTCGGCGTCGGCGAGTGCGTGGCCCAGTGTCGCCGGGTCGAGGTAGCGGTCGTAGTCGGTCTCGACCTCGAACACGGTTCGGAGCAGGTCGATTCCCACCTGATGAATGGGTTCGGTGACCACCGCGCGTGGTCTGGTCATGAGAGGCCTCCTTGAGATCGTGGACGATAGAAACGAAACGGGTTGTCGCGCAGTATGAGTCGGGTCGTATCGGCGTCGCCGGTCCAGTGGGGCACCAGGTCGACGAGGGCGCCGTCGTCGGGCAGGAACTCGTCGGGTGGCATGGGATGGGGCCAGTCCGATCCCCACACCAGACGATCGGGGGCATGCTCGATCAGCGCGCGGGCGAACGGTGTGGCGCCCCGGTAGGGCGGGCCCGACGCATCGACCTGGTAGACGTGCGACAGTTTCACGTAGCGGCCGGGCTCGGTCAGCAGATCGAACAGGGAACGAAATCCACTGCTCTGCAAGGACTCTCCGGCGCGGGGACTACCCATGGACTCGATCATGACCGGGACCGGTGATGCGGCGAGAACCGGAGCGAGATCTGTCAGTGCCCTGGCGCCGGCGACGCGGAGGTCGAGGTGCCATCCCAGCTCGGCGAGTCGGTCGGCGGTGGCCCTCAGTCGGTCGACCGAGTGATTCCCGGGCCACTGGACCCGCAATCCGACCACCCCTCGGCGTGTCATCGAGTGCAGGACATCATCGGGGGTGTCGAGCACATCGACGTCGACGACGCCGACGAGACGATCCGGTGCCTCGTCGAGTGCGGCGAGCAGACACGAGTTGTCCTGGTGATACACCGACGGCTGGACCAGGACGCCGTGCCGGATGCCGAGCGCGTCGAGGACTCCGAGGTAGCGGTCGACTCCCTGCGTCGGCGCGACATACGACCGAGTGGGACTCTGCGGGAAGAGTTCCCGCGGACCGAAGACATGCGCATGGGTGTCCCAGGCGCCATGCGGCACCGGGTGGCGCGGTGGTGTCACGGTCGACCGCGCCGGACGGATGCGCACGATCGTGGTCACTAGGCCACCGCCGCGTCGTCGGTCTGCAGTTCGCGGAGCCGGTTGCGGTAGGCGGCGACGTTGTCGAGCTTGACCTGTTCGTACCCGCGAATCATGTCGGGCAGCCCGGCGATCGTGACGGCGTCGGCGTGGTTCTCCGGGGTCAGCTCGGCGGCGAGATTCCGGAGCACGTCGGTGAACTCCTCGACGAGATGCCGCTCGAGGCGCCGGATCTTCGTGTATCCGAACGGGTCGAGAGGTGTGCCACGAAGACGGCGTCCGGCCACGAGCAGCCGGAACGCCGGCCGCGACCAGCTGCCGAGGCTGATCTTGCGGTCCATGCCCATGCTGCGCAGGACCGGCGGGTGCAGACGATAGGACACCGTGGCACCCGGACCGACGATTCCGGCCGCGGCAGTTTCACCCGATTCACCGAGAAGGAGCCGCGCCACCTCGTATTCGTCCTTGTAGGCCATGAGCTTGTGCAGTGACCAGGCGGCGGCCTCGGCGAGGGCGGTGCTGTTGCCCATAGTGTCGGCCTCGGCTGCCCGGACCATCTCGACCAGATCCGCGTATTCGCCGGCGTAAGCGGTGTTCTGGAAGGCGATCAGTTCACCGACGCGGATGGTGACCAGGCGGGTGAGCTCGGAATCGGGTGCCGACCGGACCCGGCCGGCGATGCGCCGCATGACCGCCGAGGGGGTCTCCGGTGTCGCCGACGCCGGCGTGACCGCCCGCGCGAAGGCCTCCGGATCGGCCACTGCCTGCCGGCCACGTCGGAAGGCCGCGAGGTTGGTTTCGACCTTGACTCCATTGAGCCGCAACGCCTCCTCGATGCTCGCGGCGGGAATCGGGATGGCGCCCTTCTGATACGCGATGCCCGCGAGAAGGACGTTGGCGAATTGTCCCTCCCCGAACAACCGTTCCGACGCGGACCTGGCATCGAGGAACATACTTCCCGGCCGCGTGGCCGCGCGGATGCGTCCGATGGTCTGGTCGTCGTCGGGAAAGGCCGTCGTGGTGTCGATGACCATCTGCCCCGTGGGGATCTTCGCCGAGGACACGACAGCGGTGGTGCGCTCCCGCGAGGTCACCTCCAGGTTGCGCTCGTCGGCGCCGACGAGAAGGTCGCAGGCGAGATAGAGGTCGCAGGTGCCTGCGGCGAGTTTGTGCGCAGCGGATTCAGGGTCCGGCGACAGCCGCAGATCGGATACCACCGCACCGCCCTTCTGCGCGAGGCCGGTCTGATCGAGTGCGCGCACGGTGATTCCGGCGAGGGTCGCGGCCTGACCGAGGGTCTGTGCGAGGGTGACCACGCCGGTCCCGCCGACCCCGGTGATCCGGAGGGTGCGGGTCCGCGTCGGCAGGCCGGCGACCGGGTCGTCGAACGCCGCGGAATCCGGTGTTCCCGTGGCGGCGTGCTGCTCGGGCGCCGTGGTCGCACGTCCCGGCCGAACCGTCATGAAGGCCGGGCAATCGCCGTCGAGGCAGGAATAGTCGCTGTTGCAGGTCGACTGATCGATCTCGGTCTTGCGACCGAACTCGGTCGAAACCGGTTGTACAGATAGACAATTCGACTTTCGTCCGCAGTCGCCACACCCTTCGCAGACACGCTCGTTGATCACCACCGTGCGCTCGGGTCGTGGCACGAGGTTGCGACGGCGTTTGCGCCGCAATTCGGTGGCGCATTCCTGGTCGTGGATGAGTACTGTGACCCCGGGGGTCTGCGCCAGCACCTGCTGTGCGGCGTCGAGGCGCCGACGGTCCCACACCTTGACCGATCGTGGAAGCCGCACGCGCCGGTAGCGTTTGGTCTCGTCGGTGGTGACGATGATCCGGGCCACGCCCTCGGCCAGCAGTTCCTGACAGATCTGTGGGACGGTCATCAGTCCGACCGCCTGTTGCCCACCGGTCATCGCGACTGCGGAGTTGTAGAGCAGCTTGTAGGTGATGTTGACACCGGCGGCGACGGCGCCGCGAATCGCGAGACTGCCGGAATGGTGGAAGGTGCCGTCGCCGAGGTTCTGGAACAGATGGTCGTGTGCGACGAAGGGGGCCATGCCGATCCACTGCGCGCCCTCGCCGCCCATCTGGGTGAGTCCGGTGACGTCGCCGACGATTCCCGGATCCATCACCGCCACCATGGCGTGGCAGCCGATTCCCGCGCCGACCATCGATCCCTCGGGAACCCGCGTCGACGAGTTGTGCGGACAGCCTGAACAGAAGTACGGCGTGCGCGTCAGCAGCGGCAGGCTACGGAGCGAAGCGGAGATGTCGCGGCGCGTCGCGACATTTCCGCCGTCGTCGCCGTCGGCCCCGTGTTGGGGGGAGCCAAGACGCCGGCGCAGACCGGCGATGACGCGGTCGACGTCGAGCTCGCCCTCGACTGCGAAGAGCGGTGCACCGGTGGGATCCCGTTTGCCGGTGATGGTGGGCGCGTGTGAAGTGCCGTACAGCGCGTCCTTCAACGCCGATTCGATGAAGGGCCGCTTCTCCTCGACGACGATGATCTCGTCGAGCCCGTCGGCGAATTCGCGGACCAGACCGTCCTCGAGCGGGAAGAGCATGCGCAATTGCAGCAGCCGAACCGTGGGGCCGTCCGCGTCGTCGGCGCCGCGCCCGAGCGTCGTGAGCGCTTGCTCCACATCCAGAAAAGTCTTGCCCGCGGCCACTATCCCGACGCGCTGACCGTCGTGCCGACGATGAATCCGGTTCAGTCCGTGGACGGTTCCGTACCGGCGTGCGGCCTCGAGGCGGGTCGTCTCGCGGCTGAGCTCCAGCCTGCCGATCACCGGTTGTGCCAGGTTCGCCGAGATGACATGGTCGACAACCGCTTCCGAGGGCGGCTCGGGGAGGACGGAATGCTCACCGACGTGTACGGACTGAAACCCGTCGGCGACATTTGTCGCGATCTTCATCCCGACCCAGAGCCCGGTCGCCCGCGACATGGCCACCGCGTGGAGGCCGAGGTCGAGCGCTTCCTGCGGATCGGCCGGATACAGCACGGGCATACCGAGTTCGGCGAGGAGGGCCTCGGACGCGCCCGGCACTGTCGACGACTTCGCCGACGGGTCGTCACCGACGAGGGCGACCGCACCCCCGGTGGGTGCGGTTCCCATCAGATTCGCATGACGCAGTGCATCACTGGCGCGGTCGAGCCCGGGGCTCTTGCCGTACCAGAAGCCGACCACGCCGTCGACGGTCTTGTGCTCCGACTGCGACGCGAGCTGGGAACCCTGTACCGCGGTGGCGGCGAGTTCCTCGTTCACCGCCGGGCTGAACACCAGATCCGCGTCATCGACGAGAGTCTGATTGCGTTGCAGTTCCAGGTCGTATCCGGCGAGAGGCGAACCCTCGTAACCGGAGATGAAGACGCGGGTGGACCGGCCGGCGCGGGTTTCGCACCGCAGCACATCGAATGGCAGGCGGACGAGCGCCTGGAGTCCGGTGAGCGCGACGGTGCCGTCCTCGGTGCGATACCGATCGGCGAGCGTCGGTGGCGGTGGCGGAGGCGGGGCGTCCGCGGATTCGGTTGGTGCGGCAGCCGGATTGGCGGGCACGGTCAGGCCTCCTTGTGCACGGCGCAGCGTTCGAAGACGTCGTGGTATCGATTCGAATCGAGCCAGTTCAGGTCGGGGTCGTCGCCCGGTTCGCACCAGTAGAAGCTGCACATGGGTTCGTAGATCTGCTGATTGACGAGCAGAGCGGCGATGTCGCCTTCACGGATCACGTCGTTGTTCCTCACGTCGGTGGTGTGTGCTCGATCAGATGGCGGCGGCGGCGGGGGGCTGCGAGACACGGGACGACCGGCGATATCGGGCACCGGCATGGCTGTCGGGAAGGCGATCGGCACCCTCGGTGATGTTGCCGCGCAACGTATCCGAGGCGTATTCGCGTCGTACCCGCCCGCGGCGCTGTAGTTCCGGGACCACGAGATCGACGAACTCGGGAAGTGTCCGGAGCGGGAGATTGTCGTAGACGTTGATGCCGTCGATGTCGGCGTCCTCCATCAGTTCTTCGAGTCGGTCCGCGACGGTCGTCGGCGATCCGACGATGGTGATGCCGCCGAGGGATCGGGCGAGCAGTGCGCCGACCTGCCGTGGTGTCCACACCCGATCGGGATCGCCGACGGTGAAGCGTTCGAGAAGTGACCGGATTCCGTCGGTGTCGATGTATTGCAGCGGGGCGTCGATGTCGACGGATCCGAAGTCCACCTGCATCAGGGATGCGTGGCGGGCGAGGGTTCCCTCCGCACTCACATACGAGAGCTGCTGACGCAGCTTTACCTGGGCCTGCTCGTCGGTCGGTGCGACGACCACCGAGACCCCGGCGATGAACTTGAGGCTCTCCGTCGGCCGGCCCTGGGCGGTTGCCAGCTGTTTGCTGGACGCGGTGGCCTTGCGCAGCGAGGCGACATCGGTGCCGACGAGGAAGACCGCCTCGGCGTGCTTGACGGCGAACTGCTGCCCGGCCGAGGAGGCGCCTGCCTGGAACAGGGCCGGGGTGCGCTGCGGCGACGGCTCGCACATGAAAGCATCCGGCACGGAGAAGTACTTGCCGTGGTGGTCGACGGGATGGACCCGGTCGGGATCGGTGAAGACGCCGCGGTCGGCGTCACGGATCACGGCATCGTCTTCCCAGCTGCCCTCCCACAGCCGGTAGACGACCTCCATGAACTCCTCTGCGATGGCGTAGCGCTCGTCGTGTGGGATCTGGCGGTCGAGTCCCAGGTTGCGCGCCGCCGACGCGGTGGCCGAGGTGACGATGTTCCACCCGATGCGGCCCCGCGTCAGGTGATCGAGCGTGGTCATGCGCCGGGCGAAGCTGTACGGCTGCTCGTAGGTGGTCGACGCGGTGAGCGCGAACCCCAGATGATCGGTGGCGGCGGCCATCGCCGAGACCGCCATGGCCGGATCATTCAGGGGTACCGCGACGGCCTCACGCAGCGCAGCATCGGCGGAACCTTGATAGATGTCGTTGAGGCCGGGGAAGTCGGCGATGAACAGACTGTCGAACATGCCGCGCTCGAGCGTGCGCGCGGTATCGATCCAGTAGTCCAGGGAGGTGTAGCGGTGTTCCTGGTTGTACGGGTTGCGCCACGTGCCGATGGCGGTGTGGCCGACACCGGCAATCTTGAAGGCGTGCAGCTGAATGCGTTTCACGACGTCACCTTTCGAGCGTCAGCGGGCTTGTGTTGAGCGACTCTAGGTGTGACGCAGATCGCGTACTGTCAACGATGTGACACTTCGGAGAAATGAGTCGTCGCGCGCCGCGCAATCCGATCGCGGGGCGGGCGCGGCGCGTGGATATGCCGGGGCCGGTCGACGCCTGGAATTCTTCCGATACCTCTCGCCCGAGGCGCGCCGCGATTTCGACGACGCTGCCGTGGTGCGGCATTTCCGCGCCGAGCAACGTATCTATATGCAGGAGGACCGCCAGCGGCTGATGTACCGATTGTTGTCCGGTCGAGTGTGGCTCTCCTACAGCACGGTCGACGGTCGCGAGCACCTCGCCGGGCTGCTGGGGCCGGGTGAAGGTTTCGGCATCAGCTCGCTCATCGACGGAGAAGGGCTGCCGCAGACCGCGATCGCCCGGTCCGACGTCGAGGTACAGGTTCTCGACGAGGCGACGATGAACCGGCTGCGTTCGGCGCACAGGTCGATCGACGACGCCATCATGCGTTCGTTGCTCCGTGACATCCGAATACTCAGCAGCGAGCTCGCGTCCGCTTCGCTGGCGGACCTGCCGTCCCGATTGGCCCGTCAGCTGCTGGCCCTGGCCGCGCCCGGACCGGACGGGCGGCCCATGGTGTCGCTGACGCAAGCCGAACTCGGTGGGGTGCTCGGAGTCTCCCGGCAGACACTCAACCGGCAGTTGCGCCAACTCGAGAGCGAGGGCGTCGTACGCCTCAGCTACGGCGAGGTGCACCTGAACGAGCTGGATCGTCTGCGGCTGCTGTGCTCCGATCTGGCCTGACGAGAATGTCACCTCTGCGACAGTCTGAGAGGTAGCTCACACTTACTGTCGGTGCACCGGCTCGCCGTCGAACCCGGCGGGTCCAGATTCCATGAGGAGCACCATGACATCAGTGAGCCCACGTCGTCGCCTGATCGGGGGATCGATCGGAACGTTCGTCGAGTGGTACGACTTTCTCATCTACGGCTTGTCCGCGCCGGTTCTCGCCGCGCATTTCTTCCCCGAGTCCAGTGCCACGGCCGGGATCATGAGCACCTTCGCGATCTATGCCGTCGCGTACCTGGCCCGTCCGATCGGTGGCGCCTACTTCGGCCGGATCGGTGACCGACTCGGACGGATTCGTACGCTCGCGATCATCGTGCTGCTGATGGGCACTGCCACCACGGCTCTCGGGCTGCTGCCGACCTATGCGACCGTGGGACTCGCGGCCCCGGCGCTTCTGCTGGTCTGCCGTGTCGCGCAAGGGTTTTCGGCCGGGGGTGAGACCAGTGGCGCGGCCGCCTACATCGTCGAGTCCGCACCGCCGCGCCACCGGGCGCTCTGGATCAGCATCTGTGTGGCCGGTTCGTGGCTGCCGATTCTCGTGGCCGCAGGTCTGATCCTGTGTCTGCGTGCCGGCCTCGGAGATGCGGCATACGCCTCGTGGGGCTGGCGGATCCCGTTCCTGGCCGGTGGTCTCCTCGCGGTGGTCGGACTCTGGTTGCGCAGCCGTCTCGACGACCCGGAGGAGTTCGTCGCGGCACGACGGGCCGCTCCGGTCCGCGGAGTGATCCGGACCGTCCTCGTCGAGCACTGGCGGGCGATCATCGCCGTGATGCTGATCGTGGCTGTGCAGGGCGTCGGGGCGTATCTGCTGCTGAGCTACATGTACAGCTACCTGGTGACGGTGGCGGGACTCGGCCCGTCGGCGGCGCTGGTGTCGAATGCCATCGGGGTGACCGCGATGGCGGTGATACTTGTGCCCTGTGGGTTGCTGGCCGACCGCGTGGGCCGCAAACCGTGCATGTTCGCCGGTGCGGTCTGGACCGGGGTGATTTCCTGGCCTGCATTGGTTCTCGCGTCTCAAGGCAGCGTCGCTGCTGCGATCGGCGGTCAGGTGCTGATCGGTGCGGGAGTGGCGCTCTTCTCGGCGGGCGGGTTCGTCACCATGGCCGAATTGTTCTCCACGTCCGTGCGATTCACCGGTCATGCGATCGGCTACAACGTCGGCTACGCGATATTCGGCGGCACGACCCCGTTGATCGCCTCGGCGCTCGTCGCGGCGACGGGAATGGCTGCGGCGCCGGCGTTCTACGTCTTGGCGATCGCGATTCTCGGGATCATCGTCGTCAGCCGACTCCCGGAGACGAAGGGTGTGCGACTGCGCGACGGTGGTGTGGCCGACGACGCGGTCGATGCGGTACCTGCCACGCAACCGGTGGTGCGGTGATCGATGGTCGGCCCTCAGGAACCCGCGTGCATCTCCCACCGCGGGTGACGGTGCGGACGGGGGGATTCCGTCGGCGTCGTGACGCCGGCGCTCGCAGACCCGACGGAATACATCGAGACGGCGGCCGGTTGTACCCCGCGACGGCTTCGGAATTCTGCCCCGGGCCCCACCCCTTTCGCCGCTACGAGCGGCCACTTGCCGAGAGGCGCATTATCCGGGGCCGTCCCACTCGAACGATCGGCCCGGACCACGGTGTGGTCCGGGCCGGTTGCTGTCTGATGGCTACGTCGTCGTCACCGCGGACACCCACGACGTCGATTCACGCCCCGACCAATTAGCCAGGCGTTCGGTGGCGCCGGCGCCGGGGCGGGGTTCCACGACGGCGTCGAACGGCACGCCGTCGTCGGCGCGGATCGCCGCCGGAATGAACTGCTGCGCGACCGCGAGAGCCGCCTGGGCGAGCGCCGGGTCGGCTTCCGGGTCCTGACCGGTCGCGACGGCAAGGTCCCAGCCGTGTACCAGTGTTTCGTTGACGTATCCCCACAGGGCCCCGGCGCCGGGCACGTCGCCCCACGGAACCTTTACCGGCGCAGCAAGTTTCGCGTCGTCGGCCCATAGCTCGATGGCGTGGTCGGAGAGTTGGCGGTAGGTGGCGGCGTCGTGTCGGTCGTCGATCCTGGGTGTGCCGTCCACATCACCCCGCTCGGCCAGGGCGACGGCACGCCCGGCGACGGCGACGAGGTGTCCGGCCAGGGTGCGTACATCGAAGTCGTCGCACGGGGTGGGGGAATCGAGCTGATCGTCGCGGATGCCGCCGATCAGGTCGGTGGCCCAGCGGGTCGCGGCCGCGTAGACGGGGCGCGGGTCGGCGGGCTGGTTGCTGGTCATGATGAGGTCCTCTCGGTTGTCCGGGCTGGATGAGAACCAGTGAACCGGCAATACCTGACACCTTGTGTCATGTTTTTCTGACAGACTTTTTCCATGCGCGCCGAGCGACTGCTGTCGGTCCTGATGCTCTTACGATCGCGGGGCCGGATGACCGCTGCCGACCTGGCGGCCGAGCTTGAGGTATCCGAACGCACCGTCCTGCGCGACATCGAGGCGCTCTCGCTCTCGGGTGTCCCGGTCTATGCGGAGCGGGGTCGGCGTGGCGGGTTCGCGCTCGTGCCCGGCTACCGCACCGACCTGTCCGGGCTGACGCTCGGCGAATCGATCGCCCTGCTGTCGGCCGGCGGCCGCATCAACTCGCCGGCCGCGGCGAGCGCCAAACGCAAACTCGAGGCGTCGTTGCCGGAAACTCACCGCAGTCAGGTCGCCGACGCCGCGCGTCGAATCCTGGTGCGCTCCGACGGATTCGTCCGGGCGCCGGAGAATCTCGACGCGTTGGCACCGGTGCAGCGGGCCGTCGTCGAAGGATGGCGGATCCGCGTGATGTATCAGCGCCGCGGCGTCGAACCCCCCGAACCCACCGAACGCATCCTCGATCCGGTCGGACTGGTCGTCGCCGGCGATACGTGGTATCTGATTGCGAATTCGCATGGGGCCGAACGGATGTATCGGCTCTCCCGGATGTCGGCAGTCGAGGTCCTGGCGGAGCCGGCGCAACGCGACGCCGACGTCGACCTCGACGAGGTGTGGGAACGGCGCAAAGCGGCATTCCGCTCCGCCTTCGAACCGGCCGACGTGGTCATCATCTGCCCGCGCGCGACGATGCCGGCGATCACCGACGGGCCCGTCACCGTGCTCGCCGTCGACGACGACCCGGACACCGCGACCGACGGCACCGATCGCGTACGGATTCGCCTGCGGTTCGCCGACGGCGCGCACGCGATCCGGATGCTGTGGGCATTGTCCTTCGACGTGCGCCTCACGGTGATCGAGCCGGAATCCATGCGTGCCGATCTCGCGCGCCGGGCACAGATGCTGCTCGAATCGCCCTCCGGCCCGCCGCAGCCGACGGATAATGACACACATGGCAGATAGTGGTACGGCAGATAAAGGTGTGCAGTACGGCGTGGGAGCTCGTCCCGCTGAGCGTCAACGGTTTCGGAAGCTCGCACAGGCGGCCCTCAACGCCGACGTGACCGTGGAGCAGGTCGACACGATCCTCTCGGATATGGGAGTGGCGCTCGACGGATTCGACCGCACTCTCGGTGACCTCGACGGAACCATCGAATCGCTCAACACCACGATGAGCCAGTTGGGGTCGACCCTGACCATGGTCGACCAGACGGTCGACCGGATGGCCGACGTCGTGATGCGCCTGGAAAAGGTGGTCGGGCGTGTGGAATACCTTGTCGCAGTGGGTGAGACGGCGCTGCGGCCGTTGGGTGCCATCGAGTCGGCGGGCCGCAGCGTGATGTCGCGGATCGGACTCGCGTAGCCATGGCGAGCACTCACGACGAACGCAGCTTTCGCGGTGCCCACGGCGAGACGATCGTCTACGACGTCTTTCGCCCGCAGAGCGAGCCGAGCGCGGTGGTCGTCATCGCCCACGGGATGGGTGAGCACGGCCGGCGGTACGGCCACGTGGTCGAGGCGCTGCTGAGCGCCGGGTATCTGGTCGCGGTGCCCGATCATCTCGGGCACGGACGCTCGGGGGGCGCCCGCATGCGCATCACCAGATTCGGCGAATACACCGACGACCTGGACCGGGTCATCACCGAGGTCGCCGTCGAAGGGCTACCGACCTACTTGATCGGTCACAGCATGGGCGGTTGCATCGCGCTCGACTACGCCCTCGACCATCCCGATCGGCTCGCCGGACTCGTGCTGACCGGGGCCGCCATCATGCCCGGCGACGACTTGCCCGCACCGCTGATCGCGATGTCGAAGATCGTCGGCAAGATCGCACCCCGGCTGCCGACGATGGCACTCGACTCGGGCAGCATCAGTCGCGACCCGGATGTGGTGGCCGCCTACGAGGCCGACCCGCTGGTGCACCGCGGCAAGATCCCCGCGCGACTCGGCGCCGAGATGGTGTCGACGATGCAGTCGTTCCCCGCCCGGCTGCCGTCGTTGCGGATGCCGGTCCTCGTCATGCACGGCAGCGAGGACACACTGACCAACCCGGAGGGCAGCCGTCTGGTGGAGCGGCTGGCGTCGTCGCCCGACAAGACGCTCGTCATCTGGGACGGACTGCGGCACGAGATCTTCAACGAACCCGAAAAGGCCGAGGTGATCGGCACTCTCACGCGTTGGCTGGCCGATCGGGTCGGCGCCTCCTAGAGATCGGGCCGCCTCCTAGTGTTCCGCGCCGTTAATTCGTTGAATATGTTGTAGGGTTGGGTATGGCACGCACTGGGCGCCCAAAAGCCGCTTTGACGTTGACCGACGAGGAGCGT
>NZ_JBNCNR010000015.1:0-92621 GCF_049847065.1 Gordonia sp. DT219
GTGTCGGCGAGCGCGCTCACCGCGGCAACCGCCGAACAGAAGCTCTACCCGTCGTCACTGGCAGTAGCAGCCCAAGCGGGCATGTCGTGGGGTGCGTTCGCGCGCATGGCATCCACGATGGCGATGTCGGCCACCGGCGGGTCGTCAATGACCGCCGGATTCCCGGCCACCGCACCGGCCAGCGCCACCTATCCGACACCAGGCACCTACAGCTACACGATCCCGTGGTGGTGCCGCTACATCGCCTACGCGACACTCGGCGCGGGCGGTGGCGGCGGCAGACACAACGCGTTCAGTGCGTTCACCGGGCGCGGTGGCGCGGCTGGCACGTGGACGACCGGCATTCTGGAACGGGGCGTCGACTTTCCGTGGACAGCGACTGCTATCACCATCACCATCGGGGCCAAGGGCGTGGGCGGCGGACTCAACGGGACGGCGGGCGGCGACACCAGCCTGTCCGTCACCGGCCTGGGCACCCTGACAGCCCCGGGCGGTGTCGGTGGGCTGGGTGACCAGGCGGGCACAGTCACTGCTGGCGGTAGCCCCGGCAACGCCACCGTGGACGGCCAAACCTACGTCGGTGGCACCGGCGGGGCATCAGGATCGGGCACCAGCAGCCCCGGTGCCGGTGTTGCACCAGGCGCCGGAGGTGGTGGCGGCGGCGGCGGCCTGGTCAACGGGCAGCAGAACGGCGCGGACGGCGCGGACGGCCGCGCATGGATCAGAGCACGACAATGAAAGGGAACCCCCAGTGAATGTCACAGCAACCAAGAACGCGCTCGTCGACGCGCTCGCCGGACTCGGCGCGCACGTCGGGCTGGCCACCGGAGCACCCGGCACCACAGCCACCCCGGCGAACGAGGCATCCGGTGGCAGCTACGCCCGCGTCGCCACCACATGGGCGGCGGCGAGTGGCGGGGTCCGCACCGGGGCGGCAGTCATCATCAACGCACAGTCCGGGACCTACACCCACGGCTTCATCGCGAGCGCGGCCACCGGCAACACCATGATCGACAACGCGGCGCTGAGCCCATCGATCGTGCTCAACGCGCCCGGCCAGATCGTCGTGACACCAACCCTGGCCGTGGTCTGACATGCCCGACCTCGACCCGCTCGCCGCCGGGATGGACATCGACCTCGGAGTGTGGCCCGTCTACGTCGGCGTCAGCGACGACCCCGACCACCGTGCCCAGATCACATGGCGACACCAGGACGGGCAGATCGTCGGCGCCGCACAGCTGACCGTCCCTGCAGGCACCTACACGCGGCTGCACTACTTCCATTCTCCAACCAGCCCGGTAGCCACAGGCGGCGTGGTCGACATCGAACCCATCGTCATGGCCGAAGACAGCGTGATCGACATCGACCCGATCACCATGGACTGACCAGATCGCCGAGGAGACCTACATGATCCCCGCCAAGGAGGACACACCATGAGCACCATCACCTTCACTGTCGACGGTCAGGACGGCAAGGGAGGGCGGCTGACGTTCAAGCCGCGCGCCATGTCAACCGCGAACGGCGAGATCATCACCCCGACTCTGTCGGCCCGTGAGACCATCTTCCGCAGCAACGAACCGGCGACGGTCGATCTGCCGGATGGCGCGTGGCGAGTCACCGGCCTCGACGGCTCACGGTTCGTCGACATCAACGTCGACGGCGACGCGGACCTCAAAGACCTCATCATGTTCAGCATCCCGCCCGGCACCCCGGCAGACACGCTCACCGATGCTGTCGCCTCATGGCTGACGGCGCACGCGGCTGATGTGCTCGATGATGCGGGGGCCGCGAGGGACACGGCTACGGCGGCGGCGACCGCAGCATCGGCGTCGGAGTCGGCGGCTGGCGCGTCGGCGACCGCGGCTGCCGGGTCGGCGTCGGGCGCGTCGGGGTCGGCGTCGACGGCGTCGACGAAGGCTGAGGAGGCGAGCGCATCGGCGGCCGCCGCGGCGAGTTCGGCGACGGCGGCGGGCTCAGCGAAGACTGCGGCCGAGTCTGCGCGGGATGCCGCGGTGGCGGCGAAGGCCGCGGCCGAGTCGGCGCGTGACGAGACGGTGATCGCGGTGGCGGCCAGCTCGGATTGGTCGGGGGCGGTGTCGCCGTCGTCGGCTGATGTGTCGCAGTCGCGGTGGTGGAAGCGACGTTTGACGGGGAACGCGACGGTCACCCTGCCGAACGGTGTTGCAGGCAAAGCATATTCGATCATCATCGAGGTGACGCAGGATGCGACGGGTGGTCGGTCGCTGGTGTTCAAGCAGTCGGGCGGGTCTCAGGTGTCGTGGGCGTACGGCGTGACGCCGGTGATGTCGACGTCGCCGAATGCGCGTGATCTGTGGACGCTCACGTGGACGGGGTCGGAGTGGATTGGCGGCATTGGGGCGCAGGCCCTCGCAATCGGCACAGGGACAGGAGTCTGACGCATGGACACACCACAGGAGCGGTTGGATGCGGCGGTGGCCGCGGTGCAGGCTGCGGGCGGGACAGTGCGGTCGGTGACCCCGCTGGCTGACCCGGCCGATGTGCACACGGTCGTGGCGCACTGGATCGACATCACGTCCCCGGACCGTGACACGGATGTCGCGGTGCGGGCGGCGCTCGCCGAGGTGTCGGTGCCGACGGCCGGGCTGGTGCCGTGGGTTGATCCGACGCCGCCCGCCGACGTCGAGGATGTGGCGTGATGCGCGCGGCAACGATGGCCGACACCCGACTGGCGCCAGTCCGCAACCTCTACCCGCAGCCGAACGGCGAGTTGAAATCGGACACGCTGGTAAACGGAATCGGATTCCAGTGGGGCGCGTACTCGGCCACAGGCGCGGCAACGAACTCTACCCAGGCGGTCACCGGCCACCCGACGGGGTGGACGAAGGCCATCCGCACCACCCTCCACGACGACACCACGGGTGCGTGGGGTGTGTACTCGGGACTCAACACGACGGCAAGCGATCCCGCTCTCCGGCCCCTGTGGGGTGCGGGGAAGCGTTTCTTCATCTCGATGTGGCTGCGGTGCTCGAAGACCGTCGAGATAACTCCCACCTTGGAACGGTGGCTCCCGGGAAATGTGTCCGGCACACCGAGAACCTTGCCCGCGGGCGTGTGGACGCTGGTGACAATCCGACCAGGACCCCGCCAGCCGTCCAGCGACAACCCTGGATCAGCTTTAACCACATACATTTTCGGCGGCCAGGCCGGCGACTGGATTGAGGCAACAGGCATGACGCTGGTAGCCGAGCCGCTCTCTCTCTCTCTCTCTCTCTCTCTCTCTGCGCTCTCTTGGCAGGGTGCGACGAACGCGAGCGAGAGCGTCGGGATCCCGATCCTCGGCTGACCTGCGGGCCGCGGCGTGAGGGCCGCGCTCGTCCGCGACGACCGCGAACGGATCTGGCCGAACATGCTGCCCCCTCGTGCCGCGACCGCCGATTCGACGGTAGGCACGGGGCTGAACCAGATGAAGACCACGATCGCTACCGACACAGCCTGGGCGTCCGAGGGGATGCGGTCATGGAGAATCCAGAACGCCGATGGCAACACCGACCTCGACTGCTGGGCGGGACTCGCTGGGGATGCGGACGCGTTTCGCCTGGGGATGCGCCCTGGGCGGACGTACTGCCTGGTCGGAGACATCCGAATCGACACTCCGCTGGGAACTCCGACTGGGGGCAACGCGCAGCGAGCCCTGACGCTTTGGAAAACCACATCCACGGGCAAGCACACGATCACAATGGTCCGTCGGAGCCCGCTACACCGGCGGCGGGATGGTCGGCCAGGACTTCGTCACGCTCCCGCTGACCGTCGGAAACCGGTGTGACACCTACGGCCTCGTCGATAGCGGCGGCAAATTCTGGTACGACCGACCAACCGGACGAACTACCGCCACCATCGCCGGAGCCACCCTGCCTCACGAGAGAATTGCAAGTTCCACATCCAACAGCGCGGAAGCGGCCATCCGCACCCGCGGTCAGCGCACCGTCGTCTACGCCGGGGTGCACACACCCGCCACAGCAGCCCGAATCCGCGGGTGGCTGATGCGGCACACGGTGCTCACCTGACAGCGGGCACAGTCGGCGGTTTTCGTCGTTGACGGCTTCCTATCCGAGCGCCGCTGGATCTCCATCACCCTCGACGACGGGGACCTCGGACTCTTCGCCGCACACGAGATCGAGCACCTGGACTGACACCAGCCCCATCCTCATCGCGAGGGTGGGGCCGGTTTCGTCGTTGGAGGGGACTGCGTGCACGTCATTGGCGCCGACCGGTGGGGCAAGGTGGCGGGCGATCTGCGACCACTGATCGCGGTCGACCTCGACGACGGGGATCGGGGAGTGTTCGCGGCCGAGGAGCTGGAGCACCTGGACTAGTTGCCCTGTTGCCTAGGCAACAACACGCCAACAAACTTCCTGGTCGCGCGTCTGCCTCCGAGCCTGCTGCAAAACGCTCCGGCGCAGGTCAAGGGGCATTTCCGCAGGAGTGACAAGGGGTTCGATTCCCCTTAGCTCCACCGAGAACACCAGATCAGGCGGCCTCTCCCGAACCGAGGAGGGGCCGTTTTTTTGCTCACCCGCCGAAGGTCCGATCCGATCAGGAGGTCGGCGAGGTCGGGAAAGTCGGTGCCGCGTTTCGGACCGTAACGGTTGGTGTCAGACCAGGCGGCGATGCATATCCGCGACTGCTGCAGCTCGCTGATCGTGCGGGCGTGTGCCGGCAGGTGCGGCGGGTGGTGTCGTTGATGGGGTTGCGGTGGATCGCGTCATGCTGGGCGTCGAGCGTGAGCATCCCGATAGCGCGGTGTGGTGCCGCCGGGACCGCGCATTGGTCGGCACCACACGCCGGAACCGGTCGAGGACGCCGACGGTGCCTCTCCGACTCGGATGTCACCGAGGCTGGGGGTGATCTGCAGGGCGATCAGTTCGTGGTCATCGTCGAGGGTGTCCACCGCGTGGTCACCGAATTCGACGCGCATGGCGAGCCACAGCCGGGCGGGTGATCCGCTCCCAGGTGCCTGGGGGTAGCGGTGGACGTGGCATGGCTAGTCATCGAGACCGAGTTCGGCCATCACCTTGTCCAGAGGCATGGTGACGTCGTCGCGCTCGTGGGCTGACAGACGGTCTTCGAGGTCGTCGATGTGTGCCATGAGGTCGTCATAGCGCCGCGTGGAAATGAGGACGGCGGCAGGACGTCCGTAGTTCATGATGACGACGTTGTCGTCATCGGCGTCCCTGACGAGTTCGGAGAGACGCCCCTTGGCCTCACTGACCGGGACGAGATGTGGTGTGGTCATCGGTAAACCTATCCGCGTGAGCGATTCGGGTGACAGTGACGACGCGGATCGAATCCTCGATGAGATAGACGACCCGGGAGTTTCCGACGCGGATGCGATAGGCGTCAGTGCCGATCATGGCAGCGCCGAGAATCTGCGATGGCTGCGTACTTGGCCAGTGTATGACTGATCTGGTGTTGTGTGCCGAACGCCCGGAAACGGTAGGTTTCACTCTCTCGGAAACCGCTTGATATTTAGGTGATCGGCGGTAGGTTTCTCGGCGCACACCCGCGGGGACTCTGGTGGCGTGAGCGTGGTGGTGATCGGCCAGATCGGGCGTGATCTGGTAATCCGAACGGACGGCCTGCCCGAGCCGGGCGGGACGGCCCCGATCGTGCAATGGCACGAGGCGCTCGGCGGCAAGGGCGCCAATCAGGCTGTGGGACTTGCCCAATTGGGTGTCGAGGTGTCGTTGATCGGGGTTGCCGGAACCGATCGGTACGGCGACGACGCGGTCGCCCAGGCGGTCCGGGACGTCATCGATGTCACCGGGGTGGTTCGTCGTGGCCGCACGGCGTTGCTGGTCGACCTCGTCGACGAGCCGGCCAGTCGACGATTGTTCGAAGATGTTCCGGCGGAGGCGCTTTGCGGTGTGCCCGACATCGAGCAGTCGGCGGCGCTCATCGCCCGCGCCGACACCGTGTCGCTCCAGTTGCAGCAGCCGGGACAGACCGTGCTGGCAGCCGCGCGGCGGGGGAGGGTCGCCGGCGCGCGGGTCGTCGCGGACGGCGCCGTGCAACCAGACCTCCGGGCCGACCTACTGCCGCTGCTCGATGTGCTGCGTGCCGACGCCGAGGAGGCCGCGCTGATCGCCGACGACGCCGCTCCCACGACGCAGTCGGCGGCCCGCGGACTCGCCCGCAAGCTTCTGGCCGAAGGTCCGTCGCTGGTGGCGTTGGCGATTCCCGACGTCGGCGACCTGCTGGTCTGGCGCGATGGCAGCGAGCTCTACCCGCATGCCGACGTACCGGTGCAGGACACCACGGGTGCGGGAGACGCCTTCGTCGCCGGACTCAATGCGGCGTTGCGGACCGGCGCCGATCCACGTCGCGCCGGGCAGGTGGCATCGGCGGCTGCGGCATCGACCACCCAGCACCTCGGCGGCAGACCGACGCTGGAGGCAGTTCGTCGCCATCACCTCGCGAATCGGTAAGACATGGCTCCCGGAAACCGAGAGCCATGTCGTACCGATTCCGGGCGGGTCACCGTAGCGGGTTGACGATCCGCACGCCCCGACGTGTGTTGCCGTGTGTCAGGTCCTCGGTCCAGAGTTCGTCGCAGCTGCCCGGGCTGCCGCTTCGGCAGCGCGTCGAGGATTCTTGCAGCATCGGTGCGCGTCCGGCCGAGTTGGCGTGTGAGTACCGAGTGCAACTCGATGAGCACTTGCGTGCTGACGACCGCATTCGTGGCATTCGCGCCGAACAGGTCGCGCGCACGTGACTGCTTGTCGGGGAAGCTGTCGTCGAATTGGTAGGCGATAAGATTTGTGTCCAGGAATACGGTCACTGATCGGCCTTGTGGGGCTCGTCGTAGAGTTCTTCGCGCGTCCAGCCGGCGCCGCTGGTGGTTCCACTCAACGAGCGCGATAGGTGAACAAAGTCGACAGCCGCGCGTTGCCGACGGGAATCGTCGGCATCCGTCGGCGCACTCGATAAGACGTTGTGCAAGATACTGATTCACTGATTCGCCGCGTTCGATCGCCCGTATCCGCGCTCGCTTCAGTGTCTTGTCGTCGACGGTGATGGTCAGGTTCGCCACGAAGTCAGTGTAGTACTGGTTCCGTGTTACACGGCTCGCGTCGCGCGACAGGCTTCTCATGGGTATCCGCGGGGAGACTGGTGGTGATCGGCCAGGTCGCGTCATGTGCCGTCCTGTCCTTGCGCGCCATATCGAGTCCACCCCCGAACACCAAGAACTGGATCAGCACCACCCCGCGAATCGGTACGACATGGCTCCCGGAAACCGAGAGCCATGTCGTACCGATTCCGACCCCGGGGGACGGGGGCCGAGCGCTACTGCTGCTCGTTCTTCTCCCGCTGTTCGTCGGTCTTGGCCTGCGCGCGTGCCTTGTCGGCGGCTGCTTCTTTCTCCGCGACCTCGCGCTGGGAGTCGGCCTTGTCCTGCTGGGCCCGGCCCTCGCGGGTCAAGTTGTCCTGACCGCTCAAGGCGCCGGCAGCTTCTTTCACCTTGCCCTTGGCGTCTTCGACGACGCCCTTGACGCCCTCCGAGGGCCCACTGTTGTTGTCAGCCATCAACTTTCTCCTATCCTTGTTATCTGCTGCAGTTCCCGCAATGAGCGACGGTGATCACCTGGTGGTGTAACCGCCGTTGGCGAAGATGGTCTGCCCGGTGATCCATCCGCCATCGGTGACGAGATATTTGATCAGCGGCGCGATGTCCTCGATATCGGTGAGTTGATCGTCCATCGCTTGCGACTTGTGGAATTCGACCCGTTCATCGGTCTCCTGCGGGTAGAAGAAGGGGGTGTCCATCGGGCCGGGCCCCACATTGTTGACCGAGATGCCACGCTCGATGAATTCCTTGGCGGCGGCACGAGTGAAGTGCTCGGCAGCGGCTTTGCCGCCGTTGTAGGTGGAGTAGCCGTCGCTGAAGGCAGGCAAGAGCGAGGTGACCAGGGTGACGATCCGTCCACGGTCATTGATGCGCCGCCCCGCCTCCTTGAGAAAGAAGAACGCCGCTTTCGCGTTGATACCGAGCATCTTGTCGTACTCGTCCTCGGTGGTATCGAGAATCGGCTTGCGGAGCACCATTCCGGCGGTGTTCACCGCGATGTCGAATCCGTCGAATTCCCGGACAGCCGTGTCGAAGACGCTCTCGACGTCGTTCGGCCGAGTCAAGTCGGCCTGGACGGCGACCGCCTGCGCACCGGCCTCCTGCACGGCCTTCACCGTCTGCTCGGCGTCTGGGGCGGAACTGTCATTGTGATAGTGCACCACCACCCCGCGGGCGCCTGCGTCGGCGAACGTTCGGCTGACCAGACCGCCGAGATTCTTTTCGCCGCCGCCGATCACGGCGACCTTGTCTTCCAGCGTCGTCCTGTGCGTCGTCACCACGACCTCCTTCGGTCAGGAACTTCCGTTACGAGATTTCGCCTCAGCTGGGATAGGCAGTACCCGATGTCGGCAACCGGTAAACCGGTCACCGCGGTGGGGTCGGAGCGCCGACCCCCGGGGACACTCGGCCCTACTACCTCGCCGCGCGGGCGTCGACAGGAGCCGCGGCACGGTCGGTGAGCCGGTCGTATATGGGTCGCGAGCGCACCGCGACCGCGACGAGAAGTGCTGTGGCACAGGCGCCGAGCATCGGCGGTAGCTGGTTGGTGGTGCCGGTGAGCTCGGTCGCGAGAATGAGTCCGGTGATGGGGGCATGGACGCTGGCGGTGAAGAATGCGGCCATTCCGATGAGTGCGAGCGCTGCCGGATCGGGGGCCGTGTGGGGGCTGACGTGCACGGCGACCAGGCCGACGATGAGTCCGGTGTGCGTGCCCAGCACGAGCATCGGCGCGAAGAGACCACCGGGTGTGGCGGCCGCGTACGAGACGACACCCAGCGCGAACCGCAGCACGAGCACTGCCGTCACCGCACCGAGTGCGCCGTGTCCGAGAAGTGCGTTCTGCGTCAGGTTGTCGCCGCTGCCTGCCAGGTCAGGAGCGCACCATACGAGAATCCCGACAGCGCATCCGATCCCGGCGGCACGTGCTTCGGCAGGCAGTCGACTCGTATCGGCCACATGCAGACCGAACATCATCGCCGTGTTGTAGAGGACCCCGAGAACTCCGCAGAGGACACCGACGGCCAACACCCAGCCCGCGTTGGTCATATGGGGGTCGTGAAGGTGAGGCATGTGAAAGTCGGTGCTCGAACCGACGAACGGGTATGCGGCGGCAAATCCGGATGCGGAGGCGATGAGGGTGGCCACGGTGGTCCGCGGATCGAACCGCTTCACGAGTTCTTCGAGCACGAACACGCCGCCGGCGATCGGAGCGTTGAAAGCGGTCGCGAGACCGGCGGCGGCACCGCCCGCTGCCAGAATTCGCAGCTCTGCCGACGATCGTCGGGTCGCGGAGGCCACGATGACCGCGATGGAACCGCCCATCTGCACCGATGGGCCTTCACGCCCGAGCGCCAGGCCTGCCCCGATCGACAGCAACCCGCCGATGTACTTGATGGGCAGGATGCGGAATCGGCCCGGGTCGGCACGCCCGGCGACGACGGCCTCGACGCGGGGTATGCCGCTGCCCTCGGCATGGGGTTCGATCCGCCGTACCATCGCCGCCGCCACCGCGGTACACACGGCGCAGATCGCCACGACCACAACCAGGCCCCACCCGGTGCCGTGCGCCCATCCGGCGAGCGAGTCGCGCCAGTGTGCGATATGGACGAGCGCTATCCGGAAGCCGGCCGCGGCGAGCCCGGTCAACGCCCCGACCGCGGCTGCGGCCAGCACGAAACCCACAAGACCCTCGGCTCCTTCTCCGGAGTCGTCGACCGGGCGCGTCGTCGGCATCTGCCATCCGGTGAACACGCTGCGCAGCCAACGTGCCGTGGCCCGCTCGCGATCACCCATGTGTTCATCTCTATCGCGTTGCGGACACCGTTGCCGGATCGGGGGTTGCTACTACGCTGGAGTTGTGGCTTCCATCACAGACCGCGTCGGCGCGTACCTGCTTCGGAACCGTTCGGTGGTCCGCGCCCCCATCTGGCTCTATCGGCACGATCTCGGATGGCTGTTGGGTCGGCGGGTGCTGATGCTCGAACACCTCGGACGCCGGTCCGGCCTCCCGCGGTACGTCTGTCTCGAGGTGGTCGACCGGCCGTCGGCGGACGTGCTCGTCGTCGTCAGCGGATTCGGTACGAGCTCTCAGTGGTACCGGAATCTGATGGCCTGCCCGGAATGCAAGGTCAGTATCGGCACTGCGCGGAACAAGCCTGCGCGGGCGCGGCCGATGTCCGACGAGGAGTCCGCCGAGACCCTGCAGCGATATCAGCAGGCGCATCCTCGCGCGTGGCGGAATCTGCGGGGCATGATCGAACAGGCCACCGATGCGTCCGTCACGACTCTCCCGATGGTCGCTCTGGGGTTGGCCGACGTCAGTCGATCTGCAGGCGGACCGGATCATCGGTCGCATTGAGGTAGACCGCGAGGTCTGCCTCCTGCTCCATGAGTGCGGTGACCTGACCGCCGACGATCTTCAGCGGGACGTCATGCCCGGGGACCATGATCACGGACTTGTCGGCTTCCATCAACGATTTCAGCTTCCGGATGCTTGCGACGCCGGCTGCGGCATCCATCGTCGACGCGGCTGTCTCCGTGCCGAGCTCATACCGATTCTTGACGGAGTCGCCGGCGAAGAGAACGGTGCCGGTAGGGGTTTCGGTCCGGAAAGCGATATGTCCTGGGGTGTGGCCGGGCGTGTCGATCGAGAAGATGCCCGGCAGGACCTCCTGATCACCGCGCACCAGGCGCACATCGCGGCGACCGTTCGCCAGTTCTCTGACGTGGAGATCGGGAACAAACGTCGTTCCCGGCGGCTGTGCTGCGGCCCAATCCATTTCGGTCTCCGACACGAGCACCTGCGCGCCGGGGAACATCGTGAAGTTGCCGACGTGATCCCAATGGAGATGGGTCACCAGCACGTGCGTGATCTCGTCGGCGGTGATGCCGAGCCGGCCGAGTCGCTCGTGTAGAAGCGGAATGTAGGCCGGGGGACCGGTTTCCACCAGCACGCGCCGTTGGCCGTCGTGGAGCAACGAGACGCTGCTCCATCCCAGGCCGCCATGGGTTCGGCTGATGGCCGGAAAGCCTTCGACGAGAAGATCGAGCATGTACATCAGGCAGCCACCTCGGATCGTTGTAGCGGACGATTCGACAAGTACCGGCTGGTGAACGATCCGATGAGAAGCAGGACTCCGGCGACCAGGAATGGCGCGGTGTAGCCACTCGTCCAGTCCACGAGGTACCCGGTGATGATCGGTGCGAGCAGACCGAAGAGGTTGCCGCCGAAGGTCACCAGCGCGAAAACCCTTCCACCGGAAGACTTGTCGGTGGTCAGGTCGCCCGCCAGCGCGAAGTTGAGGGTGATGGCCGCGGTGATCACGAGCAGGATCCAGGAGATCAGGATGACGACGAGGGCAAAATTGCCCACCCACGGCAACGCCAGCAACGGAAGTCCGAGCAGCAGCGTGAGGCTCACAATCTTGCGCCGGCTGCCACTGAGCACGTCGGTGTTCTTGACGGCCCGGTCACTGATATAGGCGATACCGACACTTCCGACGGCGGCGATGCCGTACGTGATGCCGGTGACCCAGCCGGAGCCCACATCTTTGAGGCCCTTTTCGGTGGTGAGATAAAGTGGAAGGAAGCTCAGGAAGAGATAGTTGGTGTAGACGGCGCATCCCTGGGTGATCATCAGCCCCCAGATCGTCCGCATCCGCAGCAGCGCACCGACACTCAACTTTGCGGCACCGTCGGGGGTGATTGGGCTGTCCCGGTTCTCGAGAATGAACTGGCGCTCGGTGTTCGTCAGCCACCGAGACTTCTCCGGCGTGGTGTAGACGATGGACCACACGATTCCGACGAGGATACCGGCCGCGCCGAGAATGAAGAACGATGCGCGCCAGCCCCATGCGGCGATCAGGTAGGCGGCGATGACGGCACCGACGGCCGGACCCACCAGCGCACCCGCATTCAGCATGCCGGTGAAGATGCCGCGTTCCTTCGACGGCGCCCATTCCCGCACCACGAGATTGCCGACGGGATAGACGCTCGATTCGCCGGCGCCGAGCAGCAGTCGCGCGATGACGAGCATCGTGAGCCCCAGCGCTCCGCCGGTCAGGCCGGCACCCAGGGACCAGACGATGATGCTGATCGGCAGGATGAGTCGCGCGCCCCATCGGTCGGCCATCATGCCCACCGGTACGAGAAAGACGATGTAGGCCCAGTTGAAGACGGACGTGATCAGGCCGAATTGTCCGGTGGAGAGGTCGAATTGGTCGATGATGTGCGGCGCGGCCACGGACATGTTGACGCGGTCGATGTAGCCGAGCGTGATGATCAGCAACAAGCCGAACGCGATGATGAAGCGCCGGTTGTCGGTCAGGCCGCGCATAGTGCTGTGCTCCGTCTGCGACTGAGTCAATATTGACTTCATTGTCGAATATCCTTAGAAGGCAGAAACGAGGGTTGTTCGTTGGCCGTCCAAGGGCGCATCGATATCGTTGCGCCCTTGGACTTCCGGGGGTGCGCTATGCGAGGGGCTGGCCCTGCCGCGACGGCAGTTCGACGGTGTAGCGGTCGACCTTTTCGAGGTCGAGTTCCAGGCCCAGGCCGGGGCCCTGCGGAACGGCCAGCATGCCGTTGGTGGGCTCGGGGTAGCCCCCGACAAAGATCTCCCGGCAGGGATTGTCGATGAACATGTGCTCGAGCGCGAGCAGTCCGGGGGCCGCCGCCGAGACGTGCAGCGCGGCCAGCTGCGAGTACCCGCCCGAGAAACCCGTGTGCGGGGCGAAGGCCAGGTTGTGGGCGTAGGTGAGCGTCCAGATGTGCCGGGCGCCGGTGATGCCCCCGCAACGGCCGAGGTCGGGCTGCACGACGTCGATGAGGCGCTTTTCGATCACATCGCGCATCGTGAAGATGCCGAAGTCGGTTTCGCCGCGCGCCAACGGCGTCGACGTCATGCCGTGGATCTGCTCGTACCCGCCGAGGTCGTCCATGAACACCGGCTCCTCGAACCAGCGGATGTCCAGCGGCTCCATCTTGCGTCCCATCCGGATGGCGCCGGCGGCGTCGTAGGCACCGTTGGCGTCGACGACGAGTTCCAGCTCATCGCCCACGGCCTCGCGGATGGCCCAGAGTGCGCGGAGGTCGGCGTCCTGGCCACCCTCGTGCGGCTTGCGGCCGATCTTGACCTTGAGTCGCTTGAAGCCGCGGGCCTGCTGCGCGAGGGCCTCGGTGACCATGGTGTCGGGGTCGGAGATGTAGACCGACGAGGCGTAGACCGGGACCTCCGAGCGACCGGCGCCGGCGAGGAGCTGCCACACCGGCTTGCCCTCGATCTTGCCCACCAGGTCCCACAGAGCGGTGTCGGCGCCGGAGACGGCTTCCATCACCACACCCGACACGTGACCCCAGGTGCGCAACTGCTGAACCATCTCGACCCACAGGCCCTCGATGTTGCGCGGGTCTTTCCCGATGAGAACCGGGGCCAGCAGGGACTCGACTGCGACCGCGGTCATGGCACCCCCGCGTCGGGCGAGTGCTTCGCCGTAGCCGACGTGCCCGGAATCGTCGTGGATCTCCACCAGAACCATGCTGTAGGTGTTGAAGTCTCCGGCACCGAAGACGACGCCGGCCTCGGGCGTGGCTTCGAGAAAACGCGCTGTGACGGCGGTGATGATCGCCATGGTTGTAACTCCTTCTTCATGCTTCCCACTTTGTTGTGAAGCGGGTCACCACCGACGCTAATCACGCGTGGTGTCTCAGCTCAACCTCGCACGGGCAGGATCCGCGGCAAGTTGGCTGGCCCTTGCCATTTCGGGGAGGTAGCTCGCTCGGCTTCTCTATCCATGAAAAGCGGGAAGCGATTTTTCACCTAGTGAGAAGGTCGGATCGATGGCAAGTAGCCCATGCTGATCGACGCCTTGTCGGCGGCGCGCCGAAGCTGAGGGAGGAGTTCGTCGATCATCCGTTCGTGCGACCACTGCGCGGATTCGACGGACACGGCGATCGCCCCGGCTGCTCCGTCCAGGTTCATGACGGGCAGCGAGATCGAGCGCAGGCCGAAGGCCACCTCCTCGTCCTGCGATCCCCAGCCGCGTTCCCGGATGGTGGCGAGCTCGGCGCGCAGTTCGTCCATCGTCTGCACGGCATTGGGGCCCATCCGGTAGCTCGCCAGGTCGACGCCGGCCAAGGTCGCGTCCAGCTCGGGGCCCTCCAGACAGGACAGCAGTACCTTTCCCATTGCGGTGCACGCGGCCGGAAGCAGCGACCCGGCCACCACATTTCCCACGACGTATCCGGCCGACTTGTACCTCAGCAGGTAGACGATGTCGGCGCCGGACAGGACTGCCAGGCTGCAGGTCTCCCGGGTGTGCCGCTGCAACTCGCGCAAGGGCAGGCGGGTGGCCTCGACGACCTCGTTGCCCTGCAGCGCGGCGAACCCCAACGTGAGGACGGCCGCGCTAGGGGTGAACGTGCCGTCATCGAGCTGCTCGACGTAACCCGAGTCCTCAAGGGTGCGCAGGATCCGAAAGCACGTCGACACCGGAATCTTCGTCGTCCTGGCCACCTCGCTGACGCCGAGCGCCCGCTCGTTGGGAGTGAAGCAGGCCAGCACCCGCAGACCCTTCTCCAGCGCGGCAATCCGATAGTGGTCCGTCAAACCCCACTCCACTCGTCAGCAACTATGAACCACAGCATAACGAAGGGGAGTGGCGGTCGATCGTAGCTGTGCTCCCGCTCAACGATTTGCTTCCCGCTCACCGAGATCGGTGAGCGGGAAGCAAATGAGTGAGCGGGAAGCGAACCGGCGGCGGCCGCCGCCGGCGGATCACCGATACATCTGCACCAGCGGGCAGGTGAAGGGGTCACGCTCGCCGAGGCCGGCCTGGTTGAGGTAGCGGACGACGATCGCGTAGGAATTGAGCAGTGACGTCTCGGTGTAGGTGACCGAGTGGCGAGCGCAGTGCGCCCGCACGAGGGGCCGGACCTTCGCGAGATTGGGTCGCGGCATGCTCGGGAACAGGTGGTGCTCGATCTGATAGTTGAGCCCGCCCATCATGAAATCGGTGAAGCGTCCACCGCGGATGTTGCGTGACATGAGGACCTGACGGCGCAGGAAATCTACCCGCATCTCCTTGGGAACCAACGGCATACCCTTGTGGTTCGGAGCGAAGGCGCCGCCGAGCAGGACCCCGAACACGCCCATCTGGATAAGGATGAAGGCGAGCGCCAGCAGCGGTGGCATCACCACGAACGGCAGCACAAACCCGAGACCGAGTCGCAGTGTGATGAGTGAGAGTTCCAAAAAGCGTTGTGGCACATGCGTTCGCGCAAACAACCCTTGATAGCTCGCGACGTGGAGTGCGGCCCCTTCGAAGGTCAGCAACGGGAAGAACAGCCAGCCCTGCCTGCGAGTGAACCAGGCGTAAATGCCCGAACGCGCTGCCGCGTCCTCGGGGACGAACGCGATGGGGCCGTCGGCGATGTCGGGATCGACGCCGATCTGGTTCGGCGACTTGTGATGTCGATTGTGCTTGCCCCGCCACCAGTGCAGCGATAATCCGGCGCCGGCAGCCGCCGTGATGCGAGCCACCCACTCGTTGGCGGCGCACGAGGCGAACATCTGCCGGTGGGCACCGTCATGTCCGAGGAATCCGAACTGGGTGCTGATGATGGCGATGGCGCCCGCGACGCCCAGTTGCCACCAGGAGTCGCCGAGCATGACGACCGCGATCCAGGCGGCGACCAGCGCCACCGAGGTGGCCGCAATGCGGACGATGTAGAAACTCCGTCGGCGTTCCAGCAGGCCCGAGGCACGGACCTCGGCGGCCAGCTCGGTGTAGGAGCTGACGAAATTGTTGCGGTTGGGGCGGATCTGTTCGGTCTGTGACACGTATGCGCCTCGTGCTTTCTGCTCTGTGCGAGCCCCACTGTCAGGCGCCATCGGCGTGACGGGACTCCCAGGGATGAGGCGGGCGGTACTCAGGAAAGTACCGGCGGAAATTCAGGCCGGAGAATGGAATTCACCACGTGGGCCAGACCGTGATGTCGGATGTGCTGATGGGTACGGCGGTGTCGATGGGTGCGGCTATTCGGTGGACCGGTGTTCTCCGGCGCGGCGCGCTTCGGTGCTGTCGGAGAATGTGAGGTGCACCGACATCGGCGCGTCGGTGGGCAGTGGTGACTCGCCTGTCGCCTCATACGGGTGGGAGAAGAGTTCGTGGGTCATGGTCATATCCTTTGAGGTTCGCCGGATGCATCTGAATGTCGTGGGGGCAGTCGTGCGATGGGGTGCGGAGACGGCTCCGGACTCGGTGACTCGGGGGAATGCGCGACATCTCCGCGCTCCTCACTGGACGCCGCTGCAGCGAAATGATCGTCCTGCCGAAGGGTGCGTCAGCACCGGCTGGGGTGCCCCAACCCTACAGGACGCGGGGGATCTCGGTCGGAAACGCCGATATAGACGGCAACAGCCCCGACACCGGGATGGTGTCGGGGCTGTCGGGCCTGATGAGAGGCTTACAGAGCACTCACATTGGTGGCCTGAAGACCTTTGGCGCCCTGCTCGACGTCGAACTCGACGCGCTGCTGCTCTTCGAGAGAGCGGTATCCGTTGCCCGAGATCGCAGAGAAGTGAACGAAAACGTCCTCACCCTGGTCGTCGGGGGCGATGAAGCCGAAGCCCTTTTCGCCGTTGAACCACTTAACGGTTCCTTGTGCCATCCTGCAACTTCTTCCTGTTGAAGGGAATCAACGTGACTCCCCGCAAAGATTGTCGCACACTTCGTACACAAAGCAAGCATCAGTGCACAACGGCTACCATCCGGGCATGACAGCAACTCGCGTCCCCGTGAAGTTCGAGCCACTGTTCGGCGACGTCGGCCTCGATCCGACCTTTGAGGCGATCGCCGAGGAATCGGGCGTCAGCGTCGATGGCGCTCGCGAGGCGCTGACCGGCGCCGTCGACGATTCGACGACAGTGCAGAAGATCGCCGACACCTTGTGTGTGGTGCCCGAGGCCCTCGACGAGCTCATCCAGGAGCGATAGCCGGCCCGGCGGCTCCAACCTCGGCCGAACGCCCGTTCCGCGGCCCAAGCACTTGCTAGGTTCCCTGCATGGGCTTGCGCAGGATGGTCGTCGGCGTCAGTGTGATCGCCGGGGCGATCGTCGCCCTCATCGGCGGGGGCGGTGGAGTCGCACGCGCCGAGTTGCCGGTCGGCTACAACTTCCTCGGCGGCATCCCCGACGAACTCGCTCACCCGGGTGGGTCGCTGCCCGGCTCCAATGACCTCTCCTGCCGGCCGTCGGCCGCGCATCCGAATCCCGTTGTGCTGGTTCACGGTACGGGCGGATCGCAACAAACCAACTGGGGTACCTACGTACCGCTGCTGAAGAATCAGGGCTACTGCGTCTTCGCGCTCACCTATGGCGTCGTGGACCGGGCGCCGTGGCCGGTGAGCGCCGTGGGCGGGATGACGCCGATGGAGGGCAGTGCGGCGCAACTCGCCGCCTACGTCGAGAAGGTGCTCGCGGCCACGGGCGCGCACAAGGTCGACATCGTCGGGCACTCGCAGGGCACGCTGATCCCCGACTACTACGCGAAATTCCTCGGCGGACACGACAAGATCGACAAGTACGTCTCGCTCGCACCGCTGTGGCAGGGGACCGGTGTCGGTGGCGCTGCGGTGCTGATGCCGGTTCTCCGGCAACTCGGCCTCAGCGCCGCGCAGTTCCCGCTGTGTCAGGCCTGTGCACAATTCGACCCGTCGTCGGTGTTCATGACGAAACTGCGTGCCGGCGGCGTCTACTTGCCCGGCATCACCTACACCAACGTCAGCACGCGCAACGACGAACTCGTCGTGCCGTATACCTCCGGACAGCTACCCGGTGGTCCCAACGTTCACAATATCGTGGTGCAGCAAGGATGTCCGGTCGACTACACCGAACACGCCGGGCTCGCCGGTTCCCGGCGGGCGGCGTACTTCGTGCTCAACGCGCTCGATCCGGCGCATCCCCGGCCGGTCCCGTGTGACCGGGCCGCGCCGATCACCGGCAGCGCGTTCTAGGCGATGTCTGCGGCGGTCAGACTGCGGGCTGCCGCCAGGCGCCGATTGAGGCCGACGGCCAGCCATGGCTTTGTTCCCCACGCGATCGCCCGACCGGTGAGAAGAGCCGAGCCGGCCGAGAAGCGACCGTGCGCGGCGAGGACGACGGTGATCGGGTCGACGCTGATGTAGACGTCTGGGTGCGGCGAATCGGCCGGGTCGATCTCGAGGTGCCCGTCGTCGAATCGGTAGACGATCCGCTCGGAAGTGCGTCGGATGCGGACGTCGTAGGTGGCGTTGTGTCCATGGCAGATATGCGAATCTGCCCAGGGCCGCAGGAGTTGATGTCCGCCGCGGGTGACCATCGGCGCGATTGTCGGGTCGATGTCCCAGCGTGCACCGAGCACGCGCGCGATATCGCGGCCACGCACCGTCATCTCGCCGATGAGAATGCCCAGTGCGGTATCTGAGCGAACTCGCTGGCTGCCGGCGATCCGCATCATCGGGACCCGTGCGCCGAAGTGGCGAACAGTGTCGAGGAGCTCATCGAGGTCGGCGAGAAACTTATCGGCCAGTGTCCGGGTGTCCCGGGTGGGCAGATTGGCGATCTGCTTCGCGTAGACATCATTGAGATCGCTTGGCCGGCAGGGCCATTCGTCCTTACCGCCGACGAGGTCGAGGTAGCGCGACGGCTCGCATGCGATGTGTCCGACACAGTCGGCCAGCGACCATCCCCGACACGATTCGACGCGCACGTCGGGCGAGTCGACGTCGCGCACCAACTCGGCGAAGCGCTCGCCGATCGTCCGTGCCGCGTCGATGTAGTCGAAACGAGAAATCGTTCCGGGCATGCACACACCCCCATTCGCGCCGCCGACGTTACTCGGCAGTCGGCGAAAGTGCATCAGTTGATCCACAGCGAATTGTCAAAGGAAGCCGAATCGTGACCGATCCTGCTTTCTGGGGACGGACCTACCAATAAAAGGGGAAAGCTGTCTGTAAATACGGGAGGGTCAGAGTCTTCCGAGAAGCGATGCGATGCGGGAACCGCGGCGCGGCGCGGCCAGCTCGCCGGCCCGTCCGGCCCGGGTTCGCAGATCGTCGACGAGCGTGGCGACCGTCTGCGCGGAGTCGGTCTTGTTGGTGCCGATGAACCCCGACGGCCCGCGCTTGATCCATCCCGTCACATACACGTCCGCCAGCGGCGACCGGGACAGCGGTTCGCCGGCCGTTCCGTCGCCGACGACCCGGCCGTTCTCGTTGGGGATGACGCCCCGGACCGGATCGAACGGCAGGCCGGGCACGGGCCGACCGCGATATCCGATGGACGTCAGGATCAACCCGGCCTCGACGCACTCGGAACCGCCGTCGGAACGGTCGACGACGACACCGCAGGCACGTCCGTCGACCACGCTGATCGTGCGTGGCGTGCGGCCGAATGCGAAGCGGATGTGCGGGACCGTCGGCGTCGGACGCGCGGCGACCTCGCGCAGCACCTCGAGCTTGGCGCGTGTGACCGGGTCGGTCGTCGAGGACGGATCAGGAACCTCGTCGGACTGGTCGACGGTCACGGGGATGCCCCCGTCGACCAGCCCGACGAGCTCGGGCAGGGTGAACGCGGCGTGTTCGGCGCCGCGTCGACCCAGGATGGTGACCCGGCCGATGGCCGAGTTGCGGAGTGTGGCGAGGGCGTGGCCGGCGATCGAGGTGGCGGCCAGCTCGCGTGGGTCGCGCACCAGGATGCGGGCGACATCGAGCGCGACGTTTCCGGTGCCGATCACCACGGCCTCCGGCACCGAGAGATCGACGTCGAGGTCGGCGAAGTCGGGGTGATCGTTGTACCAGCCGACGAAAGAGGTGGCGCTGGTGACGCCCCGTGAGCCGGCGCCGTCGATCTCGAGGCGCCGGTCGGTGGGGGCGCCGCCGGCCCAGATCACCGCGGTGTGGCGCGAGCGCAGATCCTCCAGGCTCAGATCCTGGCCGATCTCGGTGCCCAGGCGGATCTCGAGGCGCGGGTGCCCGGCGATGTCGTCGAACAGCGCCATGACCGACCGGGTCGACTCGTGGTCGGGCGCCACGCCGAAACGGGCCAGACCGAACGGGCGGTCGAGCCGTTCGTACATGACCACCCGCACCTGCGGGTAGCGCAGCAGATCGTCGGCGGCGTACATCGCCGACGGTCCCGAACCGACGATGCCCACCGACACCGGGCCGTCGACGCCGAGGGTATCGGGGTGCCCGATCGGGGCGAGCGGCCGGCGGCGCGCGGGGTCGACCGGAAAGCGCGCCTCGGTGAGTCCGGCCGCGGTATCCGGTGCGTCGGCGGACGTGATGGGGTACATCGACGCGTTGATGTCGATGAACCGCTCCTGACCGTCGGTCAGGCGATGCGACGCGGTGATCGCGCCCACCGGGCACGCAGTGACGCATGCGCCGCAGTCCACGCACGTGGCCGGATCGATGTAGAGCATCTCGGCGATGCCGAAGTCGGGTTCGTCGGGGGTCGGGTGAATACAGTTCACCGGGCACGCGTACACACAGGACGCATCACCACAGCAAGCCTGCGTGACTACATGGGGCATGGGATCAGAGGTCTTCGGCTATCGGGGTAATGGCTATCGGGGGAGCTGACGCGGGGTCGCGGCGATCAGGGCGCCGAGTAGATGGGTTCGCTGCGGAATCGTGAGGACCGACCGGAGATGCCGAGTATCCGCCACAGGCCCCGGGCCGCCGAGTTGTCCAGGCCGCACTGCTCCGCGAGCATCCGCACGTCGCCGAAGACGTTGCGCCGCACGCGTTTGGATTCCGGTGAGCCCCAGAAGATCTGCCGCATCACCGAGTCCGGAATGTCGAATTCGCGACGGAAGGACCGCGGCGGCACCATGATCGCGCCGAGCAGCCCGCGCATGGCGATGGGGAGCGTGAGCGAGAGCAGGAAGCGCCGTGCCGGGCCCTTCTTCGGGACCGTCTCACGCAGGTGGTGGTGCGCAAAGGAGATGTGCCGCGCCTCCTCGGCGACGTGCAGTTGCATGACCGCCGACATCGCGGGATGTAGGTCGTCGGTGGTGCGCAGGAAGTCTTTTTGCAGGTGGTCGATCGGCTCCTCGCCGCCGAGTATGCCGAAAAAGAACACCGTCGGGAAGACCGTCGATATCAGCGGCAGGAACATCGAGACCCGACGGTAGAACACTTTCGCGCCGGGCACGTCCATCCCGATCCGGTTCACCATCTCCTGGAACATCAGGGTGTGGTTGCATTCTTCTTTGGATTCATGGGTGGTATAGCGAAATCGCTTGTCGCCGTTGTGGAGTGCGAAGCTGTACTGCATGAGACCACGGATCAGGATGGATTCGAACTGCAGGCCGACCTTGGCGACGTTGGCCTGACGCCACATGCCGATGGCGATCTGCTTGTCCCGCGGCTGCGACTGATACCAAGGGTGGCGTCCGATCGGATCGACGTCATAGGACAGAATCCACCGCGGATCGTCGGGTATCACCGCCATCTCCGGGGCATCCCAGTCGATGTCGAGGTAGGGATCGAAGTTGCGGTGTACCGACGCCGCCGACAGGTCATCGAGGACTCGTGCGTAATCGTGATCGGTGTCGGACTTGGATTGTTCGGGAACGTACCTGAGAACCTCGGTCATCTCTGGCTCCTGGAATTCGGGCGGCACGGGCGATCGGACATCGTGCCTTCATACGACAACAAGCGTTGACACTGACGGTAGATGTGCGCGCCGTCGTATGTCAACGGTCAATGTCACATTTGTCGGTGTGCCAAATCTCCTCATGTTTGCGACCGATCGCCTCGATCAGACGTGCTGACGAGATGCGGATGCCCTCAAGGACGACTCTCGGGAGATCATGTACGGCATGGAGAAGATCCTGATCGTCATCGGCGCGATTCTGTTGATCGTGGCCGTCACCGAGCTGGCGCCTCGTATCCGCGTCCCCGCGGCCCTGGCCCTGGTCGTGATCGGCGCGGTCATCGGTATCACCCCGTTCGTGCCGGCGATCCACCTCGATCCGGAATGGATTCTGGTCGGCGTCCTCCCGCCGCTGCTCTATGCGGCGGCCGTGCAGATGCCGACCATGGAATTCCGCCGCGACTTCCGCACGATCAGCGCGCTATCGGTGGTGCTCGTCCTGGTCAGCGCTGTCGCCCTGGGGTTCTTCTTCCGGGCGATCATCCCCGGAATCGATCTGGCGACCGGCGTGGCGTTGGGTGCCATCGTCAGCCCGACCGACGCGGTGGCCACCTCGATCGCCAAGAAGCTCGGGGTTCCCTCCCGCGTGACCGCGGTTCTCGAGGGTGAGAGCATGCTCAACGACGCGACTTCGCTGGTATTGCTCCGGGCGGCGGTCGCGGCGACCGCGGCCTCCATCTCGTTCGGCGGGGTCGTTCTGAACTTCGCGTATGCGGTGGTGGTTGCCGTGGTGATCGGCGGCGTCATCGGTGTGCTGAATCTGTGGGTGCGTGCGCGCGTCGCCGACCCGGCGGTCAACACCGCCATCTCCTTCACCGTGCCGTACCTCGCCTACCTGCCCGCCGAGGAACTGGGTGCCTCGGGCCTGGTCGCGGCCGTGACCGCGGGGCTGATCACCGGCGCGGGCGCGGTCCGTTACCTGACGCCGCGCCATCGACTCTCCGACACCCAGAACTGGCGGATGGTCGAGATGCTCGCCGAAGGTGGCGTCTTCTTCCTCATGGGCCTCGAACTGTTCGGCCTGATGCGGGACGTGGCCGACGAACACGACGGGGTGGGGCATGCGGTGTGGCTCGGGCTGGCCGCACTCGGGATGTCGCTGGTGATCCGCTCGATCTACATCGTGCCGGTGGTGTGGCTGATCGATCACCGCAGGCAGCGCGGTCAGGCCATCCGTCCATATCTCGAGAACTACACCGCGAGACCGACCGCCGGTGCGTCGTCGGACGAGCAGTCGCCGATACGTCAGCGGCTGCGGCGCTGGGGTTGGCGATTGCGGTTCCGGCACAAGCGGGATCCGGATCAGGCCTCGCCGAACACCATGTCGCCGGAGACGGCCGGACGCATCAACGCGCGCATCACGCGGACGCTGGCCGACATCAACTACTACGACGAAGCACCGCTGGGCCGCAAGGAGGGCGTCATCATGGTGTGGGCGGGAATGCGTGGCGTCGTCACCGTCGCCGCGGCGCAGACCCTGCCCACCGACATCCACTCGCGGTCCCTGCTGGTGTTGACCGCATTCGTGGTGGCGGCCGCCTCGCTGCTGTTGCAGGGCGGCACGTTGACGGGGCTCATCCGGAGCCTGCACCTGCCCGACACCACCGAGAACAAGCGGGCCGAGCGACTACGGTTGCGCGGGGAGATGGACCAGACGATGCGCACCGCGATGGCGCAATCGGAGTTGGTCCGGCAAATCCCTTGGCTGCGTGCACGTATCGAACAGGCCAGCCACGAGGCCGAGCAGGACGACGGCAGCGACGACGGCAATGAAGGAGATATCACGTCCGGGGCCAGCTACGGCCTGAACTACACCGAACGCGCCCAGCTGCGGGCGGTGCGCCGCGAGATCATCGCGGCCCAACGTAGACACCTCCTCCGGTTACGCCGAGAGGGCAGCTACTCGTCGGAGGCGTTGTCGCGGATGCTCAATCAACTCGACGCCGAGGAGATCAGCCTCGACCCACAGCTCGGCTGATCTCCTCGGATACCCGGCGACGGCGTTCAGCGACGGGACTCGCAGGGCAGCAACGCCATCTCGCGTGCGTTGCGGATCGCGGTGGCGACCTGACGTTGCTGCTGCGGTGTCAGACCGGTGGCTCGGCGTGGCCGGATCTTGCCGCGGTCGGAGATGAACTGCCGTAACGTCTCGACGTCCTTGTAGTCCACCGGTTCTCGGCCGGTCGGCCGTAGGCCCAGTGACATGAGCTTGTTGCGAGGCCGCGGCTGGTTCTCGTCGGGCCGCTTGCCTCGCTTGGAATCGGATGGGGACATGGGATTCTCCTGCTGAGTCGGAGGGCTGGGCGCTGGTAGCGATAGCGATACGTCGCTGTGGCAGCGGTTAGGTCGATCAGTGGGCCGCCCAATCACCAGCTCGACTTGCTGATTCCGGGGAGTTCGCCGCGATGTGCCAACTCGCGGAAGCGGATTCGCGATACACCGGCCTTGCCGAGGTAGCCGCGCGGACGGCCGTCGACGGCGTCGCGGTTGCGGATGCGTACCGGACTGGCGTCGCGGGGGAGGGCCTGCAGGCGCTGCCTGGCCGCAGCTCGATCTTCCGGGGCCGCAGCAGCATCGGAGGCGATCCGCTTGTACTCGGCCCGGCGGTCGGCGTAACGCGCAACCGCCTCCTTGCGTTTCTCGTTCTTGACGATCTTGGACTTCTTGGCCATCAGCGGTCCTCCTTGAATTCGACGTGCCTGCGTGCGATGGGGTCGTATTTGCGCAACACCATGCGGTCGGGATCGTTGCGGCGGTTCTTGCGGGTGACGTGGGTGTAGCCGGTGCCGGCCGTGGACCGCAGTGTGACGATCGGCCGGATCACGTTGCGCGCCATCAGATCTTCTCCCCGCGGGCGCGGATCTCGGCGACGACCGCCTCGATGCCGCGTCGATCGATGGTCTTGATGCCGCGGGCGCTGACCCGGAGGGTGATGTAGCGATCCTCGTCGGCCAGGTAGAAGCGGTGGCGCTGAATATTGGGATTCCATCGGCGGTTCGTCCGCTTGTGTGAATGCGACACGGCCTTGCCGAATCCGGGCGTCGCGCCGGTGACCTGACAACGGGCAGACATGCCCACCTCCTTGGTGACGAAGAGTCACCCTATTGACAATGATTGGCGTTAGAACTCGGCACAGGCTACCGTGGGTGCGAGCAAAATGAAAATCGTTCTCAATTACGGGAGGGGTGGTCGGCATCGAACCGCAGATCTTTGGGGGTGGGGAATCGGCGCCACGCCGCACACCGGTCACGCTGGTGACCGGACTCGAGCCGGCCGCGCTCGGACGCGCGGCCCACGCGATGCTCATGTCGGCAACGGTGCTGGTCCACCACGACCTCCGGGTGGTCGCGTCGGGCCGCGTGATCCGCACCGTCACATCGGTCGCCGCCGACGGCTCGGCCGTCGAGCAGATCACCGAGGTCGTCCTCGAACACGGTTGCGTGTCATGCACATTGCGGGAGGACCTGCTCCCGCTGCTGCGTCGGCTCCATCAGCGGGGTTCGGTGGACCGGATAGTGCTGCAACTGGACCCGCTGGTGGAGCCGGAAGCGCTGAGCTGGGCGATCGACAACGTCATCGTGAGTGACATGCCGGGATTCATCGACGGCCCGGCCGGGCGGGACGTCCAGATCGTCGCGACACTGACATGTGTCTCCGAGTCGGGCTGGCTCGAGGACGCGACCGGAGACCTCACCCTCGCCGAGGCGGGCATGGGGGTTCGCGACGACGACGAGCGAACCCTCGCTCAGCTCGCGGTCGCGCAGGTGGGCTTCGCCGACGCGTTGATCGTGCAGGCCACCGACCCGGCGATGCGCGATGCCTGGCAATCGGCGCGGCTCATGGCCGTTCTGCGCCGCGTGGCCCCACGTGTCCCGATCGCGATGGAGCTGCCGCAACGCCGCATGACCGCGGTCACCGTCATGCAACTGCTGCGCGCCATCCCCGAGGGAGCGCGTCGCGGCCGCATCGACGGGCCCCACGATCCGTTGCTGCGCGGCCAACCCCCACTGGTCGACGAATGTGGGGTCGGGATAGTCGAATTCAACGCCGATCGGCCGTTCCACCCGCGGCGGTTGCACGAGGCACTCGACGTCCTGCTCGACGGAGTGGTGTGTACGCGCGGGCGGCTCTGGCTGGCCACCGGACCCGACGAGGCGTACTGGATCGAGTCGGCAGGTGAGGCGTTGCGGGTGGCGACGGGTGGTCGATGGCTGGCCGCGATGGATGCCGACGAGCTGGCCGGACAAGATCCCGAACGACGCGCGATGGCCGCGTTGCGCTGGCGTCCCCAATACGGTGACCGGCACAGCGCGCTGGTCATCGTCACCCACCGGGCCGATGGCGACGACATCAGCCAGGCGCTGGCCGCGGCGTGTCTCGACGACGCAGAAATGGCCGCGGGCCCCGACGCGTGGCGGGAGTTCGACGATCCGTTCGGTACCGAGCACACCGATCCGTGCGACGAGATGACCCTGACCGACCCCGCAGTCGCCGAATACCGCGACACCCCCCGAACCCAGAGCCCCCGAGAGGAACACCCATGAAACCCGGCATCCATCCCGACTATCACCCCGTGGTCTTCCGCGACGCCTCCACCGGAACGCAATTCTGTACCCGATCGACGATGACGTCGGCGACGACGGTCGAATGGTCCGATGGCAACACCTATCCGCTGGTTGTCGTCGACGTGACCAGCGACTCGCATCCGTTCTGGACCGGGACGAGCAGGCCGGTCGACACCCAGGGGCGCGTCGAACGATTCCGCCGCCGCTACGGTGATCAGGCATATCGGACGACGAGGCGGCCGCAGGCGAAGCCCGCTGAATAGGCCCTCACCAGCGACGACGGGTCGTACTCCGTTCGATTGGTTATCGGGCTCGCCGCAACGGGCACGGGTTAGAGTGACTGCGTCACGCCGTCGACCTCGTTGGAGGAATCATGTCCCCGCGCCCCGAGCGCCGAGCCCGTCATGCGATGCGGATCCTGCTGTTTGCCGCGGCCGTCGCGGTGGCGCTCGTCGGTCTCGGGTCAGGGGTGTCGGGGCTCGCCGGGCAGGTGGCCGCCGATCCGGTGACCGGGTCGACCGCGGTCACCGCCGACCCCGGTGATCCGGGCACCTCTCAACCGCCGGACTCCACCCCGCCGCCGGAGACCTCCACCACCGAGCCGACGACGTCGGAAACCGTGCCCTCACCTCCGCCGACGCAGCCCTCGGCACCACCGTCGACGTCGACGACCACGGTGGTGCCCACGAGCCGCCCGCAGACGACGGTGCAACAGGCTCCGCAGCAGCCGGCACCGACGTCGAGGCCGCGGGTGACGTCGGCGCCGGTGACCGTCACCCAGAACGTCGTCCCGGTCGCCCAGAAGAAGTCGTCGTCGGGGCACACCGCACTCATCGCGGTGTCGGTGATCGCGATCGTCGGTGCCGCAGCAATTCTCGGGTATCTGCTGGTCGGCAGACTGCGGAGCCGGCGATGACTCCCGGCGGACCACCCGCCGCCGGCCCGGGCCCCCGCCCTGGACCGCCCGCTGCCCCCGCATCTCCGACGCGCCATGTCCCGGCGCCGGGGTTCGTGCCGCGACCGGTACCGGGCCGGTTTCCGCCCGGTCCGCCGCATCCCGGTCCCCTCCGGTCCGGGGCGGCCCCATCCGGTCGCGGCGATCTCACCCCGGAGCTGATCGAGACCGACGTGTGGACCGACGCGATGGTCGAGCAGGCCGGGATTCCGGTGGTCGACGTCGCGTTCGTCACCGTGGGTTCGGGTATCGGTTCGTTCGTGACCGTCGACTATCTGCGAATCTGCGGGGTTCGACTCGACCAGATCGCGGTGCTCGGGCCGCAGGATGTGCCATGGCATTCATACGAGTACCTGACGCGGGTGTCGCAGATCCCGCGTCGCGAACGGCTGCGGTCGGATTCGGCGTCGACTCCCGACAACATCTGGGGTTTCCCGTCGTATGCGGTGCGCGAGGCGTGGGCCGACAAGTCGATCGGGCCGCTGTGGACAGTTTTCGCAGAACCGGTCTTCGCCAAATTCTACACACCCAAGGCCGGCCATGCCTTCGACTCGATGGAGAAGGAATGTCATCGGATCGGCTACCAGCAGTGCCTGCGGCAAGGGCAGGTGCGGATGATCCGCCGCCGAGCCGGTGGCGGCTACTACACGATACTCACACCGCCGCAAGGGAGTTCGTCGACCAAGCGCATCGCATTCCGCAGTCAGTGGGTACACGTCGCCATCGGCTATCCGGGCATCAAACTGCTGCCCGATCTGCAGGCATTCCGCGAGACGTATCGGGATGCGAGCAAGGTGGTCAACGCTTATGAGCCGCACGAGCACATCTATCAATCGTTGCAGCGCCGCCCGGGGACGGTGATGATCCGTGGCGCGGGCATCGTCGCCTCACGGGTGTTACAGCGGTTGATCGACGACCGCGACGCCCTCGGCCTGCAGACGCAGATCGTGCACCTGTTCCGCACGTACGTCGACAAGTCGCACGGCCCGCATATCTTCATGCGCCGCAAAGGCAAAGACGGATGGGCATATCAGGGATTCAACTATCCCAAATCGGTGTGGGGCGGGCAGCTCAAGTCGCGTATGCGCAAACTCGAGGGCCACGAGCGGGCCGCGGCGTATAAGCTGATGGGCGGTACCAACACGCCCGTGCGCGACGATTGGCAGGAACAACTCGCGAGGGGCCGCCGTGAGGGCTGGTATCGCGTGGCGGTCGGCAAGGCCGAGGCTCTGGTGCCCGCGCCCGGTGGGCAGGGCGTGGTCGCCACCGTCCGCGTCGATCCGCATGCGCCGATCGCCCAGCAAGCCCGCCCCGATGGCACCTTCGAGCTCTACGCCGACTATGTGATCGACTGCACGGGTCTCGAAGCCGATGTGCGGGAACACCGTCTGCTCGCCGACCTGCTCGACCACACCGGTGCCGGCCTCAACCCGATCGGTCGGATGGATGTGGCGCGCAGCTTCGAGCTCACCGGTACCGGCAGCGGTAACGGCAAGATATATGCGTCCGGCTCGGCCACCCTTGGTGGATATTTCCCGGGTGTCGATACTTTTCTCGGGCTGCAGATCGCCGCGCTCGAAATCGTCGACGACCTGGCAAGGCAAGGTTTCTGCAAAAGGCTGTCGCCGTGGCGCTCGACAAGCCAGTGGTGGCGCTGGGCACGTAGCAAAGGGGTGGACTGAGTTGTTGCCGACCCTGTGGGGACGTATCCAGACCCGAATCCTGGTGCTGGGCATCATCGGTGGCCTGTGGACGCTGATCATCGGCCCGCTGCTCCCGGACGGCGCCGCGCTCGGTGACACCTACGCCGTCGCATTCATCGTGCTCGCGGTGATCGTGGTGCTCGGCGTCGGCTGGGAGTTGCTGTATCACCTGCTGCAGCAATTCCGTTGGGAGAAGGACTGGCCGACGTTGTTCGGTCTGCTCACCGGTGTCAACGAGGGCATCGTCGCGTGGTTCGTCGTACAGTATGCGCCGATCTTTCCGGGCACGCTGGGCCCGCCACCTCCCGGTGCATATGCACTGCAGTTCGTGACGACGTGGTTGCTGGTGTGGATCGTGCTCAACGGGCCGCTTCGAGTGTCCTTCCCGCACTGGAGATTCCAAGGAGGTCGGTTCTTTTGAGCGCGCCCGTTCCCAACCCGAATGTGACGCCTGCGGTGACATTGGTGCCGGGGTCGGGCATCGTCATCCGCAAGCGGGCGTTCTTGTGTGTGCTCGGGGAGAGTTCGCGATCGCTGCTTCCCGGCATTCTCGCGATCGAGGAGTCGGTGGCCACACCCGACCGGATGCCACGCCGGGGTCGGCATGTGGTGCGTGCGGTGGCGCAGTTGGTGGCCACCGCCGACCTCGATGAGGTGCCCGACATCGGCTTCGCCGCGCCCGAGGGCGTCGGGATCGCGATCTACCTCAGCGGGGCGGTATTCGGTGAGGCCGACGGGCGGCGGCTGCGCAGCGACGGGACCGAACCATTCGATCGGGCCATCGGGTGGCCCTATGAGGGTCTCGGGCTCTATCTCGCCGATGCCGTGCCGGCCGAGCCCGGTGAGGAGACCTACGATCTCGTCGAGGGATTCGTCCCGGCCGCCGGTGCGCTGCTGCACACACCGCTGGGTCTGCGCGGTACCGAGGTCCTCGACCTCGAGCCTGATGGGCGGAAGCCCGAAGGCGCGCCGGCGGTATCGATTGCCAAGAAGCCCGCGCCGCAGTCCGATCCGGCACCCCCGATCGACCCGACACCCCCGGAACCGCCGTCACCCGACCCGACACCCCCGGAACCGCCGTCACCGCAACCGCCGTCACCGCAACCACAGTCACTTGCGCCGGGTGGTGCCTTTCAGGTCGACTCGCTGCAGGATGCGGTCCCCGAACGCCGTGAACCGCTGCCCGTGCAGGAGAGGCAGAAGCCGGCGACCGAGGTCGTCAAGGTGGTCGAATCGCGTGCTCAGGTCCACGGGATTCGCTGTAGCCGTGGCCATCTCAATCATCCACGCTCGTGGCTCTGTGGTGTGTGCGGTATCCGGATGGACCAGTTGACCGGCATTCTCGTCGAAGGCGAACGCCCGCCGCTGGGGTGGCTGCTCCTCGACAACGGATCGACGCATCTGCTCGACGAGGACCTCGTTCTCGGCCGTGAGCCCGAGAGCCCCGGCCGAGCCGGCCGCGGAACACCGAAACCGATTCGCGTACAGGACGAGTCGGGTCAACTCTCCCGACGGCACATCGAGCTGCGGCTGGTCGAATGGGATGTACACCTCATCGACCTGGGTTCGGCGAACGGTACTTACGTCAGCGACCAGTCGAGCCAGAGCCGCGAGTTCCGGCTGACGCCGCGTCAGCCGCACGTACTGGCGCCGGGCTCGCATGTCCGGATCGGCGGACGGCACTTCATCTTCGAGTCACCACACGCCCGGACGTGACACCGGTGACGAGTATGGCGCGGGTGACGAAGAGGGCGTGGGGGTCGGTCTGATGGACAAACATCTGGTGGCGTTTCTGCTGTTGGACGTCGCGGTGGTGATCGTGGCGGCGCGTATCGGCGGACGCATCGCGCAGGCGTGCCGGCAGCCGGCGGTGGTCGGGGAGATCGCGGCGGGCATCGCCCTGGGCCCCAGCCTGCTCGGCCTGCTCCCGGGCAATCCGACCGAGGTGCTGTTTCCCACCGAGGTCCGACCGCTGCTGGAAGCCCTCGCCCAGATCGGGCTCGTCCTGTTCATGTTCATCGTCGGCCTCGAACTCGACATGCGGTTGATCGCCGGCCGGGAGCGCTCCGCGGCAACCATCTCGGTGTGCTCGATCGTGCTGCCGTTCGCACTCGGTGCCGGGCTCGCCGTGGCGCTCTACCCATCCCACGAGGTGGTCGGTGGGCAACGGATCGGCCTGCTGGGTATGACCCTGTTCCTCGGTATCGCCATGTCGATCACCGCCTTTCCGGTGCTCGCCCGCATCCTCACCGATCGCGGGATGCAACGCACGCCGCCCGGCGTGTTCAGCCTGGCCGCGGCCGCTGTCGACGACATCATCGCCTGGACCGCATTGGCTTTCGTGATCGCCGTGATCCAGGGTGGCAGTCCGCTCGCGGTCGCGCGGATCATCGGGCTGACCGCGGTCTACGTCGCGGTGATGTTTCTCGTGGTGCGCCCGCTGCTTCGTAAGCTGCTGGCCTGGCGCGAGCGTGCCGGTCGCATGACTCCCGACGTGCTCGCCGTGGTCCTGATCGGGCTGTTGCTGTCGGCTGCGGCCACCGATGTCATCGGCATTCACCAGATCTTCGGTGCCTTCGTGTTCGGCGCGATCATGCCCAAGGCCGGCGGCGAGACCCTCACCCGGGAGATCCTCGAACGCCTCGAGCAGGTCAGTGTGCTGCTGTTGCTGCCGATGTTCTTCGTGATCACCGGCCTCGCCGTGAACCTCGCCGGAATCGGGTCGAACGGCTGGTGGCAGTTACCTGCGATCCTCGTGGTCGCGATCGTCGGCAAGTTCGCCGGCGCCTTCGCCGGTGCCCGGCTCTCGAAGATCCCGTCGCGGCAGGCGTCGGCGATCGGGGTGCTGATGAACACGCGCGGTCTCACCGAGCTGGTGATCCTCACCGCCGGTAAGGAACTCGGCGTCCTGTCCGACGAACTGTTCGCGATGATGGTGGTGATGGCGTTGGTCACCACCATCCTCACCGAACCGCTGCTTCGGCTGGTCTACCCGGACTCGGTGGTGGCGCGCGACATCGCCGCCGCCGAGCGTCGTGCATTGGCCGTCGGTACGGCAGCGCGCACGATGATCGTGGTCGCCGACCTCGATGCGGACGTGGAGGAACTACTCGGCCGGCACCGACGTGCCTTCGCCGCCGGCGCCGGGACCGACGTGGTCATCGCGGGCGTGCTGCCGAGTGCGCCGCGTTCGGAACGACTGGAACTCGGCGTGCCGCTGGTGCCGGACCTGTCGGCGATGGCGTCGGCGGTCGAGAAGCTCACCGACCTGGGTAGTCGGCTTGCCGGCGTCGGGTCGGTCTCGGTGTTGTGCCGCTTCGGAATCGACCCGCCCGCCGACCTCGAACAGATGGCCGCCAACGCGGCCGTCGACGTCGTCGTCATCGACACACGGTGCCGGGAGATGGCCGCAGCGATCACCAGCGCGCCGGTCCTCGTCGTCGACGAAGCGCCCGCTCCCGGCGTCGTGCCCGGCGTCGTGCCCGGCGCCGCGCCGCTGGTATGCGCCTGTACCGACAGCAGATCGGGCCGTACCGCGGTGTTCCTGTCGGCCGCTCTGGCGCAGCCGAGCGGTGCCGCGCTGACGGTGGTCACTGCCTCGTCACGCCGTCGGCTGGCCGCGGATCTCGCTCCGTTGGCCGAACTCGGTGTGCAGGTTACGGTTTCGACGCACTCCGACCTTCTGACGAATCCGGGGACACTGCTCCTCGTGCCCGCCGGGGCACAGTCCGTGACCGCACCGGCCGCCTACACGGTCATCGACCACACCGGCACGAGCGAGCAATCGTTGTCCGAGCGGATCGGCATCCGCTTCGCGGCTGATCGCGCGCAGATCGCCGCGGCACCGACCACGCCCACCGCACCTACCCCGGTGGGGTCCACATCGACGGCGCCCGCATCTTTCGCGTCGACACCCACTGCGTCTCCGGAGAGGCACTGACATGGCCACACTCGACGTTCCACAAGAGCTGGCGGACTTCACCGTCCTGCACCGACTGGGCGAGGGCGGCAACGGCACCTTCTACCTCGCGGTGCCGCCGCAGCGCCTCGGCCTCGACACCGACCGGGTCGTGCTGAAGGTGTTCAGCGGGGTATGCAGCGACGACGCCTACCGTCGTGGCGTGCGGGAACTGCGTGCCTTCGCCGCGGTGCGCTCGCCCTATCTGGCGTCCCTGTACGACGCAGTTCTGCAGGGACAGTTCATGTATGCGATGGAGTACTTTCCGCTCGGTTCGTTGCAGACGCCCACCGGATCGCTCTCGCGGGCGGCGGCGCTGGCCGCGGTCGCCGACGCCGCGCGGGGGGTGGACGCACTACACGAGGCGGGAATCGCGCACGCCAACATCACGCCGTCGAGTGTCATGCTCGCCGGTGGTGACAAGCCGAATGTGCACGGCGGCAAGATCTCCGACCTGGGGCTGGCCCGCGTGCTGGCCGCTGATGAACCGATCACGAGCTTCGCCCAGCCCGGCGCCGTCGCCTATATGGACCCGGCGTTGCTCGCCGGCGATGTGCCGTCGCGGGCCACCGACATCTGGTCGCTCGGTGCGGTGCTGCATCGGGCGCTGACCGGTCAGGGCGTGTACGGGGCGGTGCCCGACACGCAGCCGCTGCTGGCCATCCGTGCGGCGCTGTCGAACCCGCCTGCGTTGTCGGAGAATCTCAGTCGCGACGAACGTGCTCTGATCGCCAATTGCCTTGCGCTCTCCGGCGAACGTCCGGCCACGGCGGGTCAGGTCGCCGAGCGCATCGATCGGCTCGCGCCCTAGCGAGCCGGGGCCGGCCTCGGCAGCTCAGCTACCGAACGGTGCGTTGCGCCACCATTCGTCGAGTACCTGTTGACCGGTGTGGCCTGCCCAGGTGGCGACGACGGTGTACGGCGCGCGGGCGGCGTCGGCGAATGTGGTGACCACCCAACCGTTGGCAACGGCGTCGGCCGAGACCGCCACCGACCCCTCCGACCAGATGCGCGGGGTGCCCGGCTGATTGCCGAGTGCATCGAGTACGACGGCCCTCGACTGCGGTGTCGGGGTGTGCGTCACCGTGTAGTGCACCCCTGACTGGGCCGAACAGGTGATCGCGTCGAGTCCGTTGTCGGCGGACGTGGTGCAGTCCGCATCCCCCCAGCCCTGCGCCCCGGGGCCGGCAGGCAGGAGGGCGGAGAACTGTTGCGCGATGGGTTCGGTTGCCGCGGGCCAGGTTCCGGTGTTCGGGCGATTCAGGTAGGCGAGCACGCCGGCGATCACACCGACCAGCGCGAGCACGGTTGCGAGCGAGACCAGGATCGTCGTCTTGCGGTGATCACTCGCGCGTGGGCGGGCGACGGGTGCGGGCGCGCGGTTGCCCACGAGTTGGGTGGCGGTGTCCGGGTTGCCGGCGGGGGCGAACACCCGACCCCCGGTGCCGGGGGCCGCGAAGCGTGGATCGGAGAAGCGGGGATCGGAAACAACCGAGGTCGGCGTGTGCCGGGGTCCGCTCGGTGCTGTGTTATGCGCTGCCACACCGGGATTCGACGAGTTTCCGGAGGTGATGAGGGCGGTGCGCATGCCCGCCGACAGCGGTGACGCCGGGGGCGGGTTCAGGCCGATCGCCACCGCGGCGGCATAACAGAACTCTGCGCATGTGCGGTACCGCTGATCGGGCTCCTTGGCGAGGGCGATCGCGAGCACGGAGTCGAGGTCGGCAGGCAATGACCGCACACGTTCGCGCACCGACGGCGGAGCGTCGTGCAGGTGTGCGCTCATCGCGGCCAGGCGATTGTCACGTGGGAAAGGTGGTGCCCCGGTGAGTAATTCGACAAAGGTGCACGCCAGTGCATAGATGTCGGCACGGCCGTCGAGCTCGTAGCCGTGGAGTTGTTCGGGCGAGGCGTAGGGCACCGACGCCACCGTCAGACCGGTGTCGGTGAGGTGCATGGCGTCGTCGACGGCGCGCGCGATGCCGAAGTCGGTCAGCATGATGGCACCGGTGGTGCCGTCGTCGTCGGATTCGATCAGGATGTTGGCCGGTTTGACATCGCGGTGCACCATGCCGCGCCGATGCGCGTGGTCGAGACCGGTACCGATCTCGCTGATGATGTGGACCGCGAAGGCCGGGTCGACGCCGGCCGGCCGGCCGCGGATCAGTGCCGAGGCGTCGTAGCCGCGAACATAACGCATCGCGATCCACAGCTGGCCGTCGTCGACGCCCCGGTCGTACACCGACACGATGTTGCGGTGCTCGAGGCTGCCGGCGAGGTCGGCCTCGCGTTCGAAGCGCGCCCGGAAACTGGGATCGCTGGAGAACGACGGATTGAGGAGCTTCAAGACGTCGAGGCGCGGCAGGCGTGGATGTGCGGCGACGTAGACGGTGCCCATGCCGCCGTGTCCGAGCACATGATCGATGCGGTAGCCGGCGAACACGGTTTCGGGGCGGAGCTGGCCGAGGTTCGGTGGCGCCTGCGGATGGGTGGTGGCGGGGCCGGAAGGGGTGTCCGCGTCATCGCCCTGCGTCACGTTTTCGCTCCCGTTGCGCTCCTGAGCCATTGCGGTACGAGTGTAGCCGGTGAACATCGCCCGTCGCGGGGGCGTGCACTGTTCAACCGACCAGTGCCGGGCCCGTGCTGAACAGGAAGACGACGAACAGTGCCAGCAGGAACCAGGCCGCGCCTTGCCACACCTGCCAGCGTCCCCCGGCGCGCCACACGGTGAAGGTCCGCCACAGCGCCCCGAGCCCGCCGACCCCGACGACCAGGGGAGCGGCGATCACCAGCACCGTGCGCAGTCCATCGGCGGAGAGCAGGGCTACGACGAGGGTGGCGATTCCGAGAGCGATGACCACCGCCCCGTAGGTCACCGCCTGACGTATCGGTGGCGGTTCGCCGGGCTCAGGCGGTGGATGCTCGTCGGGGCTCATCAGTGGTGCCGATCAGATCCTCGGTGGTGTACGACACGGTTGTTCCCGACTCTACACATCACACCGAAACCGGGGATGTTCAGGACTTTCTTCTCATTACCCACCAGTCAAGCTCGTGGCAGGATGAGAGGTGAAAGGTTGTCCACGGATGTTCGCGACAAGGAGATGACACAAAAATGAGCGCAATTCTCGTCGGCGTCGACGGGTCGGAGGCGTCGGCCACTGCAGTCAAGTGGGCCGCGGCCGCGGCGAATCTCGAGGGGCATGAACTCAAACTGGTCGGTGTCTATGACGCGAGCACGAGCGACTACGCGCCCGGCCTGATCATCCCGCAGGACGTCATCGACGCGATCCGCCAGGACGCCACCGATGCCGTGCATGCGGCCGCCACGCTCGCGGAGCAGACCGCGCCCGGCGTGCCGGTCCACGCCTCGATCGTCGACGGCGACGCCGCGCGCGTACTGCTCGAACTCGGCAAGGACGAGGCCGCGATCGTGCTCGGTACCCGCGGCCTGGGCAGCATCAAGGGACTGTTCCTCGGCTCGGTGAGCGTCACGGTGGCCGCCCACTCGCACGGCCGCGTCGTCGTGGTGTGCGGGCCGTCGGAACCCACCGCGCCGGTCGTGGTCGGCATCGATGATTCGCCGGTCAGCGACAGTGCCATCAAAGAGGCGTTCCGGCAGGCGTCGCTGCGCAACACCCGGCTCATCGCCGTGCACACGTGGACCCCGCTCGACGCCGATGCACTGCACGGCTACGGCATCGAGCCCGGCGAAGTGGACCGGATGTCGGAGGACGCCGTGGCCGCGGTCGCCGAGCGGCTGGCCGGGTTCCGCCAGGAGTACCCCGATGTGGAGGTGGTGCGCGAGGTGCTGCCCGAGGAGCCGGCGAAGGCCGTATTGGCTGCCGCGGAGAAATATGATGCCGGACTCGTCGTCGTCGGCAGCCGTGGCCGCGGCGGATTCCGGGGGCTGCTGCTGGGCTCGACCAGCCAGAAGATCCTGCATCAGGCGCACCTGCCGGTCATGGTCGTCCGCAGCTGATCTCCAGAGCCGGTTCGTATGGGACTCAAGAAGATCGAGCTCTCGGTCGGGGAGCTCGCCCTGCGGGCCGGGATCGCCCCGTCTGCGGTGCGGTACTACGAGGAACAGGGTCTGATCTTCGCCCGCCGCACCGCAGGCAACCAGCGTCGCTATCACCGCGCGATGCTGCGCCGGGTCGCCTTCATCAGGGCCTCGCAGACGGCGGGAATCCCGCTCGCGGTGATCGCCGAGGTGCTCGCCGAACTCGGCGACACCGAATCGCCGTCGACGGCGATGTGGGAGGCGGCGTCCACCCGGTGGATCGACGACCTCGATCACCGCATCGCGTTGCTGGTGAAGATGCGCGACATGATCGGCTCGTGTGTGGGTTGTGGCTGTCTGTCGCTGAGCGCCTGCCATCTGCTCAACCCCGGCGACGAACTCAACCGGCAGGGCCCCGGACCGCGCCGGCTGCTCGAGGACTAGCACGTCGCCGTCGGATCGGCCGCGCCACCGGCCATGGCCGGGCCGGAAAACTGCGCCACTAGGCTGAGCCCATGGCCGATCTGCCGAACCTCGTCACCCACCGATGAGGCAGATCCCCAGCGGATTATGGGTGCTGCTGAGTGCGAATGTGGTGATCGCGCTCGGGTTCGGCCTGATCGCCCCCGCCCTGCCGAGCTTCGCGCGGAGCTTCGACGTCGGATACACCGCGGTGTCGGCGGTCGTGTCGGCGTTCGCGGTGATGCGGTTGCTGTTCGCACCGGCCACCGGCCGCCTCGTCACGGTCCTCGGGGAGCGCCGGATCTACCTCGGCGGCCTGCTGATCGTCGCCGCGAGCACACTTGCGTGCGCCTTCGCCCAGAGCTATGTGCAGTTGCTCATCTTCCGGGGGCTCGGCGGCATCGGGTCGACGATGTTCACCGTCTCCGCGATGGCGTTGCTGATCAGACTGTCGCCCAACGAGATCCGTGGGCGCGTCGCCGGGGCGTTCTCGGCCGGCTTCCTGCTGGGCAACATCACCGGGCCGCTGGTGGGTGCCGCGCTGCTGGGGTTCGGGCTGCGGATGCCGTTCGTGGTGTACGCCGTCGCGCTGCTGATCGCGTCGCTGGTGGTGGCGACCCAACTACGCGGGTACGGTGCCCCACCGGCCACCGAGGCCGGTGCCGGCCATGGCGTGATGTCGTTGCGGACGGCGCTGCGCGACAACACTTACCGTGCCATCCTCGCGTCCAACTTCACCCAGGGCTGGGCGTCGACAGGGGTGCGGGTGGCTGTCGTGCCGTTGTTCATCACCGACGGGCTCGGCCAGCGCCCGGCGATGGCCGGGATAGTGCTCGCGGTGTATGCGGTCGGCAACGTCATCGCGATCCTGATCGCCGGCCGTTTCTCCGACAGATACGGCAGGCGCCCGGTCATGCTGCCGGGCCTGGTGATCATGGCGGTGGCCACCGCGCTGCTCGGGTTCTCGCCGAATGTGGCCGTGGCGCTGGCATTGTCGGTGGTTGCCGGGGTCGGCTCCGGATTGTTTGCGCCGACCCACCAGGCCGCGCTCGCCGACGTGCTTGGTACCCGGCAGCAGGGCGGGTCGGCACTGGCCGCCTACGGGATGTCGTCGGACCTCGGAGCCATCGGCGGTCCGGTGATCGTCGGATATGTGGCCGACGCCGTCGGGTTCGGCCCGGCGTTTGTGCTCACCGCGGCGGTCGCCGCCGTCGCCGTCGTGCTGTGGCTGTTCGCGCGGGAGACCGCACCGGACGTGGTCGGTGCACCGGCCAAGCTCTCCGATCCGGAATCGCCGGCGCCACCGGACTAACGTTGACCCCATGGCGACAGCTGACCCCATGGCGACCGGACCGGCACACCCGGCGCCCGCAGCCCGCACCGGAACCGAATCACCGGCCCTGGGGTGCACCACCGAGGTGGGGCGGCTGCGCACGGTGATGCTGCACCGTCCGGGACCGGAACTGGCACGCCTGTCCGCGGCGAACAGCGCCGAATACCTCTTCGGCCGGGCGCCCGACCTGGTGCGTGCGCGCGAGCAACACGACGCCTTCGCCGGTGCACTGCGCGAGCGCGGGGTGGAGGTGTTGCTGCTCGGCGATCTGCTGGTGGAGGCGATCGAACACAGTGGGGCCGCCCGCATCCAGGGGATCACCGCGGCGGTGAGCGTGCGGCGCCTCGGGCCGCACCTCGGCGCAGAACTCGGCAAATATCTGCGCACGTTGCCTGCGGCCGATCTGGCGTGCATCCTCACCGCCGGAATCACCTTCGGCGAGCTCCCCGACATCTCGGTGTCGACCTCGTCGTCGCTCGTCCGCCAGATGCATCACGGCGACGATTTCGCGATCGATCCGCTGCCCAACCTGATCTACAGCCGCGACAGCTCGTTCTGGATCCGGTCGCGATTCGCGATTTCCTCACTGGCGCGGCGGGCGCGCGCACGCGAGGCCTCACTCGTCGACCTGATCTACGCCCACCACCCGAGATTCTTGGGCGCCCGACGCGCCTATGAATCCCGGGTGGCGCCGGTCGAGGGCGGTGATGTGTTGCTGCTCGCCCCCGGGGTGGTCGCGGTCGGGGTGGGGGAGCGCACCACCCCGGCCGGCGCCGAGGCGCTCGCCCACAGTCTCTTCGCCGACGACCTCGCCCACACGGTGCTGGCCATCCCGATGCACCGCTCCGGGGTGTTCATGCACCTGGGAACGATGTGCACCATGGTCGACACCGATGCCATGGTCGTCCATCCTGCGATGGCAGATGACATGTCCGCCTTTACTGTTCACGACGACGGAGTAGGTGGGGTGGCGGTGTCGCCGGCCCGGCCGTTCGCCGAGGCTGCCGCGGCGGCGATGGGTCGCGAGCGCATCCGGTTTCTCGACCCCGACATCGCCGTGGGCGTGACCGACAACGGCGAATGGAACGACAGCAGCAACACCCTCGCCATCGCCCCCGGCGTCGTCGTGTCGTATCGGCACAATTCCGACACCAACCGGCGCCTGGGCGATTCGGGGATCGAGGTCATCGAGATCGATGCCAGCGAACTCGACGCCGGGCGGGGCGGCCCGCGCTGTATGGCCTGCCCGCTGGCCCGCGACGAGATCTGAGCACCGATGAGCACCGATCCGAGAACCCCGATCGACCTCGCCGGCCTGCTCTCGATCGACCCCGAGAGCGCGCGGCCACCGTTCGAGCAGATCCGGCTCGGCGTCATCGATCTGATCGGAACCGGACGGCTGCTCGTGGGAGCGCGGATCCCGACGGTGCGGGCCCTGGCCGCCGATCTGCAGCTGGCGCCCAATACGGTCGCCCGCAGCTATCGCGAACTCGAGGCGGCCGGGGTCATCGAGACCCGCGGGCGACATGGATCCTTCATCAAGGCCGGGCCCGATGCGACCCTCGCGGCTGCGCAAAACGCGACCATCGAACACCTGAAACGGCTGCGGGAGTTCGGTTTCGACGACGATGCGATCCTTGGCCTGATGCTCCGGGCATTGGGCCGGAGTTGAATCTCACCTCGTCCGGACACGATCCGCGTCCGCCGGTCCTCAGCCCCAGCTCGGCAGCCAGATCTCCTGGCGCCACATCGTCGGCGAGATGGGCGAGGCGGTCAGGATGGGCCACAGCCAGACGAAGTTGGCGACCACCAGCCCGACGTAGATCGCCACCACGATGACCGCGAGCATCTGCCGTTCGGGTCTGGCGCCCGGGACCGCCCGTCTCGATCCGCGCAGGATGTCGCCGCAACACAGGGCCAGCCCCATTGCCAGGAACGGCGCGAGGGCCGTCGCGTAGAAGAAGTACATCTGGCGGTCGAGTTCGATGAACCAGGGGAGGTAGCCCGCGGCGTAGGCGCTGACCACCGCGGCGTAGCGCCAGTCGCGCCGCACGAACCACGACCACAGGCCCCACAGCAACATCGGCGCCGCCAGCCACCACATGGCGGGTGAACCGATCAGCATCTGCGCACGTACACATTCCCCGCCACCGCACTGATCGGGGCCGTTTTCCATTGCGTACAGCATCGGCCGCAGACTCATCGGCCACGTCCACGGCTTGGACTCCCACGGGTGGTGATTGCCCGCCGAATTGGTCAGATGCTGGTGGAAACTCAGGACCCCGGCCTCGTAGTACCAGAGGGAGCGCCACGCCCCCGGCAGCCACGACCAGGGGCCGTCGGTGCCGATGGTGTTGCCGACCTGATAGCGATATACCGACGTCTCGCTGGAGAACCAGGGGATGAAGGTGGCCAGATAGATGACCACCGGCATGACTGCCAGGCTCATCCCCGACGGCACCACATCCCGGCGCAGGGTGCCCAGCCACGGACGTTGCACGTGGTAGGCGCGCCGCGCGGCGACGTCGAAGCCCACCGAGAGCAGCACGAAGAACACCACGTAGTAGATGCCAGACCACTTTGTGCCGCAGGTCAGCCCGAGCATCACCCCGGCAGTGAAGCGGTACCAACGAAAGCCCAGACGTGGGCCGTACACAGAGTCGTTGATCCGGCCCTCGAGATACACCTTGTGCATGCGGGCCCGCACCTGGTCGCGGTCGGCGATCAGGGCGGTGAAGGTGGCGACGACGAACAGGGCCTGAAAGATGTCGAGCATGCCCAGCCGCGACTGGACGACGAGCACCCCGTCGCAGATGGCGAAGACGCCGGCGATCGCACCGATCAGCGTGGACCGGGTCATCCGCCGGACGGCGAGATAGATCATCACCACGATCGCGATCCCCGACAACGCCGAGATCACCCGCCAGCCGAGTGGCGTGTAGCCGAACATGGACTCGCCGATCGCGAGCATCCACTTGCCGACCGGCGGATGCACCACCAGCCCGTAGGCGGGGTTGTCCTCGATCCAGTTACCGCCGGTCAGCACCTGCCAGCCCTGCGGCACGTAGTGCTTCTCGTCGAAGATGGGGGTGCCGTCATCGGTCGGCGAACTCAGCGACCAGAACCGGGTGATGGTGGCCGCCAGCGTGATGACCAGCCCGACGATCAGTCCCCGGACCCGGTCGGGCGCACCGAAGAGTGGGGCGGGGATCTGCGGACCGGCGGTCGGAGCCGTCGGATGTGCCGACGCGGTGATCTCGGCGCTGTGGTGTCGGTCGCGCAGGGCGACGTCGCCGGCAGTGAGGGTCACGGGACCGATCGTAATGGTCGGGTGCCCGGCGGCGTGGGAGCCGTACGCTTGCGGGCATGACTTCGACGCTGCCGACGGGCGCGCTGGTCCTCGCGGCCACACCGATGGGCCGCTACGACGACGCCTCCCCGCGACTCGTCGAGGCCCTGCGGAGTGCCGACATCGTCGCCGCCGAGGACACCCGTCGCGCCCGCGCACTGGCCGCCGGCCTCGACGTGACCATGACCGGCGAACTCATCAGCTATTACGACCAGGTCGAGGCGGCCCGGACACCGCGCCTCGTCGAGGCCATCACCGGTGGCGCGACGGTGCTGCTCATCACCGACGCGGGGATGCCCTCGGTGAGTGATCCCGGATATCGCATCGTGGTGGCGTGCGCAGATGCTGGATTGCCGGTCACCGCACTGCCCGGGCCGTCGGCGGTGACCACCGCGCTGGCCGTGTCGGGGATGCCGTCGGAACGCTTTTGTTTCGAGGGCTTCGCGCCGCGCAAATCGGGTGCGCGCCGCGACTGGCTGGCGTCGCTGCGGGACGAGCCGCGGACCGCGGTGTTCTTCGAATCGCCCCATCGGCTCGCCGACACCCTGGCCGACGCGGTCGAGGTGCTCGGCCCACAGCGCCGGGTGGCGGTGTGCCGCGAACTGACGAAAACCTACGAGGAGGTGCGCCGCGGGTCGTTGGCCGAACTCGCCGAGTGGGCGTCGAACGGGGTGCGCGGCGAGATCACCGTGGTGCTCTCCGGGGCGCTGCCCGTCGAACCCGAACTCGACGACCTCGTCGCGCGTGCGGCCGCACTCGCCGACGGCGGCATGCGATTGAAGCAAGCCTGCGCCGAGGTCGTCAAGGGCACCATCGCCTCGCGCCGCGAGGTCTACGAGGCGGTGCTCGCCGCGCGCAGGTGAGGGTCCGTGGATCGGCACAGCTGCGGGGCTTCGGAAATATAGCGTGCGGCTATGGCGACGGTCGAGCCGATTATTGTCGTGTTCGTCGCTATAGGCGCAGGTTATATTCGCTTGTCGCTCAGAGTTTGTCGCTCAGGGGTGGTGGATCGGCGTCGAAGCCACTCGTTGCGCAATTCTGTCGGACCCCCTTCGTAGAATGGAGACTGTTCCACACGCGGATCGGGGGGAGGTGAGCGGTGATGATCACTCGAGAATTGTTCTGCTATACCGATTCCGAGGCCGACCTGTCGGCGATCGACGGTCTGTCGTCCACTGATGTCACCGCGGCCACCCGCGAGATCCAGACCTTGCAATATCAGAATGCCGCACGGACGGTGTTCCTCGCAGATCGGCTGGCGGCGGCCGTCCTCGACGAGTTGTCGTTCGCCGACCGGCTCGGACACCCGCATATCGACCAGTTGGCCGACAAGGCCATCGTCGGTGAAGTGTCGGTGCGCCTGGGTATCTCACGCACCCAAGCCCGTTCCTGGTTGTTCCTGGCGAGCGCACTCCGCGTCTTCCCGGCACTACTCGACGCCTTCATGGCCGGGCGGTTCGCCATCCGCCGCACCCAGATCATCGTCGAGGAACTCTCGGTGCTGCCCGACCGCACCGACGACGAGCAGCAGATCCGTGACCACGCCGAACGCCTCGCGATCGCCATGGCCGACGGTCCGGTGCACGATTCGGTACTCCGCGAACGCCTCGCCGAGATGGTGATCGCGTTGGCCCCCGAGTTCGCCGCCGCCGGGCGCCGCGACCATGCCCGAGATCGCCAGCACGTCACCGTACGCAAAGACGCCAACGGCCACGCCCAGCTCAACGCCAACGTGCCCGCCGAGGTCGGAGTGCACCTGCGACAACGTATTTCGGCACTCATCGAGGAACGGCTGTGCGCCGACGACCCACGCCCGGCAGGCGTCCGCCAGGTGGATGCACTCCGGGAGATCCAGGGGATGCCCGGCTACCGGCTCGCATGCAAATGTGGACGCGAGGGCTGCGCAGGCAGAATCCCCGAGCCGATGCCCGAGTGGATGAACGACCTCCACGATGACGACCTCCCCGATGAGCCCCGAGCCGAATCCGAACCTGCCGAATCCGAATCCGCTGGCCCCGAGCCCGTTCCGTCAGAAACCGCTGTGGGCGAACAGACCGCGCTGACCGTGATCACCGACCCCACCGGCCGGCATGCGCCGCGTCTGCAGGGGTTCGGCGCGATCGACCCCGCGCACGCCGTCGACCTGATCGGCTCCGGCGCCGCCACGGCGATCGGCGGCCCCACCTTCGCATATCCGAGTGGCAGCAGTGATTCGCTCGACGAGTACCTCTGGGCGCTCGGCGAGGATCTCGCCACCTGGCAGCGGGCCGCTCTGGTCGCCGACCATGGGTTGGCGCCGCCGGTCGACTCCACCGGCCATGGCGGCGAGAGTCTGCCGCCACCCGGAGCACTCCGATACCGGCCGTCTCGCCGGATGATCGAGAAGATCGTCGCCCTCGACCGCATCTGTCGTTATCCGGGGTGCGGAAAACCGGCCGCCGACTGCGAGATCGACCACGTGGTCAAATTCCGCAACGCCGACCCCGAAAACGGTGGCTGGACCGTGGAATTCAACCTGGCCGCGTTGTGCACACCGGACCACCACCGCAAACACATGGGCCTGTGGATACCCACCATGCGCGCCGATCGCACCATCACCTGGCGGAGTCCGCACACCGGCGAGACCGTCGTCACCTATCCCGGGTGAGCGCGCGGGCTCCGACGATGCTGGCGGCCTTGTCGAGACACTCCTGCCATTCGCGTTCGGGGATCGAGTCGATGGTGATGCCGCCGCCGACGCCGAGTTCGAGTCGGCCGGCGGGGGAGATCTCGACCGTGCGGATGGCGACACTGAGATCGAGGAGACCGTCCGGGCCCGCCAAACCCACTGCGCCGCAATATGCTCCGCGCGGATGTGCCTCCCACTCCTCGAGCAGTGCGGCGGCCCGGATCTTCGGGGTCCCGGTGACCGACGCCGGCGGCCACGTGGCGTCGAGCAGTCGGGTATTGAGTAGATCCGGCCCGACGATGGCCTGCACGGTCGACACCAGATGCCACACCCCGGGCGCCGCGACGACCTCGAGTAGGTCGGTGACGCGCACCGACCCGGTGACCGCGACGCGGCCGAGATCGTTGCGGACCAGGTCGACGATCATCACGTTCTCGGCAATGTCTTTGGTCGACGCCGACAACAGGCCCGGGTCGGCGTCGGCGGGGATCGTGCCCTTGATCGGAGACGACGTCACGATGTTGCCGGTCCGGCGCAGGAAGCTCTCCGGCGAAAAGCTCGTCACCGCACCCCAATCACCCTGCAGAAAAGCAGATTTCGCGGGCCGGGTGGTGGCGGCCACGTCGTGATAGAAGTCGATCGGGTCGCCGTCGAGCCGACCGGTGAACCGGGTGCAGACACACGCCTGATAGATCTCGCCGGCCCGGATGGCGTCCAGGCACTTCTCGATCGCCGCGAGATGGTGGTCGTGGTCCGGTGCAACCCACGTCGTGGCCCACGCCGCCCCGGTCGGCAGCGTCGCCGACGCTCCCGCGACGGCGTCGACGACCCACCCCGGTGGCGCCGACCCGTCGACGGACACGGTGTCCCACCGGCCCTCTCGCAGCACCAACAGATGAGCGGTGACCCCGCCCGCACCCGGCGGGAGCATCGCCGCGGTCGCTCGTGGACCGCCGAAACCGCAGTAGCCCAGCCAGAATCGGTCGGCGCCGGCGTCCGGGGTCAGCCCGGCGCGGATCTCGATCGAGGGCGCGATCACCGCGTCGGCACCCCACCAGTCGCCGATCAGCGCCGCCGGTGGCGGCAACCCGTGCCGACGGGTGTGGGCGTAGAGCGCGCGCAGCACGTCGAGCGCGGTCGCGGTCATCCCGCTCGGTCAGGCTTCGTAGCGCGGGAAAACCGGTGTGGGCTTGGGTAGCTCGGTGCCCGGCACCAGGCGCTGCGTCACGGCGGCGAAGTCGCGTTGCGCGCCGACGCCGAGCAGATCGAGCAGCTTTCCGCACGACGTCGGCAGCACCGGCTGGGCCAGCAGCGCCACCACGCGAACCACCTCGGCGCACACGTAGAGCACGGTGCCGGTGCGGTCGAGGTCGGTCTTGGCCAACTTCCACGGCTCCTGGGCAGAGATGTAGCGGTTGGTGTCGGCCAGCGTCGACCACAGGGTCTCGAGCCCGAGGTGGATGGCCTGCGCGTCGAAGTGTGCGCGCACCTTCGGCAGCAGTTCGGTGGTCGCGGTGAGGAGTCGCTGATCGTCATCGGTGAAATCGCCCGGGGCGGGGACGGTTCCGTTGAAGTTCTTTCCGACCATCGACAGGGTCCGCTGCGCCAGATTGCCGAATTCGTTGGCGAGATCGGCATTGATCCGGGAGACGATCGCCTCGGCCGAATACGAACCGTCCTGCCCGTAGGAGACCTCGCGCAGGAAGAAGTAGCGCACCGGGTCGAGCCCGAACTCGTCGATGAGGTTCTCGGGGTCGACGACGTTGCCCACCGACTTGCTCATCTTCTCGCCCTTGTTGAACAAGAACCCATGGGCGAACACACGTTTGGGCAGCGGAATCCCGGCGCTCAGCAGGAACGCCGGCCAGTAGACACAGTGGAACCGGATGATGTCCTTGCCGATGACATGCAGATCGGCGGGCCAGTACCGCTCGAAAGTTGCTGTGTCGTCCGGGAATCCCACCCCGGTCAGGTAGTTGGTGAGGGCATCGACCCAGACGTACATCACGTGATCGGGATGGCCGGGGACCGGGACACCCCAGTCGAACGTCGTGCGCGACACCGACAGATCGGTCAGGCCGCCCTTGACGAAGCTGATCACCTCGTTGCGGCGCACATCGGGTCCGACGAACTCCGGGTGGTTCTCATAGAGGTCGAGCAGCTTGTCCTGATAGGCCGAGAGCCGGAAGAAGAAGCTCTGCTCCTCGGTCCAGGTGACCACGTGGCCGGTGTCGGTGGCCACCCGCTCGCCCGCCTCGTTCACCTCGGTGTCGGCGGCGGCGTAGAACATCTCGTCGCGGATGTCGTACCAGCCCGAATAGGTGTCGAGGTAGATGTCGCCGGCCGCGGTCATCCGTTCCCAGATCGCGGCCGAGGCGCGCTGGTGGTCCTCGTCGGAGGTCCGGATGAAGCGGTCGTAGCTGGAGCCGAGCCGATCCTGCGTGGCCTGGAAGCGATCCGAATTGCGGATGGCGAGCTCCGCGGTGGGGATGCCCTCCTTCTCCGCGGTCTGCTGCATCTTCTGCCCGTGTACGTCGGTGCCGGTGAGGAACCGGACGTCGAACCCGTCGAGCCGCTTGAAGCGCGCGAGGGCGTCGGCGGAGATGTACTCGTAGGCGTGCCCGATGTGCGGTGCGCCGTTGGGATAGGCGATCGCGGTGGTGATGTAGTACGGGTGGCCTGCGCCGTATGACGCGGTGGCATCCGAAGCGGGGGTGTCGGTGCTGGTCAGATCACTGGGCATAGTGGCTGCCAGGATACGTGGCGTCGCGCGGTCGGGCACCGGCGCACCTGCCACGGCCCCGGCGTGGATCCACGACGGCCGCCCACCTTGCGTCGGGGCGGATACGCTGTCCGCATGGTGATGGCCGATCGTCCCGAAGTCCAGACCGCATCCGGGCCGTTGACGGCGCTGACCCTGGTCGGGCTCGCCGACAACATGCTCAACGGACTGGCGCGCGTGCCGTTCCGGCGCTTCTGGCAGGGGCCCGGCGGTCTCCTCGACAACGTCGGACAATCCGTCACCAGGCAGGCCGTGCGCTCGTTCATGGGCTACATCGTCGGGCTGCCGATCGAGGAGTTCCGCTCGATGGAGAAGGTTCTCGACGAGCTCTGCCGGGTGGTCATCCCGCCGTTCATCCACCTCACCGACGACGTCGAGGTCACCGATGACGAGATCGGTGGCGTGCCCGGATTGTGGCTGCGGTCGCGGGCGAGTTCGGACGACGCCGTCGACGACGCGTCGGACAAGAAGACGATCGACGGCACCATTCTGTATCTGCACGGCGGCGGCTACATCGGGACGACACCGATGATGTACTCCGCGTTCGCCGCGTCGCTGTGTAGCGGCACCGGTTGCGAGGTGTTCATCGCCGACTATCGGATGGCGCCGGAATTCCCCTTCCCGGCCGGTGTGCACGACGCCGCCGACGTCTACCGGGGTCTGCTCGAGCGCGGCGTCGACGCCGACCACCTGGTGATCGCCGGGGATTCCGGTGGCGGCGGACTTGCCACCTCGCTTGTCGGCTACCTGGGCAACAACGACTTGCCGCGGCCGGCGGCGCTCGCCTTGTTCTCGCCGGAGGTCGACCTCGACCTCGACTATCCCTCGGTCACCGAGAACGCCACGACCGACATCCTGCCGTGGAATGTGCCGGTCACTCCCTACCTGCATGGGGTTTCACCCGACGACGTCCGGGTCTCGATGGTCAATGCCGAGCCCGATCCGGCATGGTTTCCGCCGACCTTCGTCACCTGGGGAGGCGACGAGATGTTTCGCGACCCGATCCGTGCCTTCGTGGCGTCCCTGGGTAAGGCCGACATCGAGGTGACGTCGCTGGAGGAGCGGGGCATGTTCCACGTCTTCCCGATCCTGATGCCGTGGGCGGAGAGTTCGCACGAGGTCTACCGCGAACTCGATGCCTTCATCGACCGCCACGTCACGCCCGACCCGGACGCCGAGCCCACGCACTGAACCGTCCCCGCCCGGATCGGGCGAACCGGGCCGGCCGGCGCCGACGACGGCCGCCTAGGCTGGACGTATGGTGATGGCCGATCGTCCCGAGGTCCAGACGGCGTCCGGGCCGGTGAGTGTGCTGGCGGTGACCGGGCTGGCCGAGAGCCTGCTCAACGGATTGGCCCGGGTGCCGTTCCAGAAACCGTTCAGCGGGCCCGGCGGACTCCTCGACAACCTGGGCCAGACAGTGACCCGCCAGACCATCCGCTCGTTCATGGGCTATTCGATGGGATTGCCGATCGAGGAGTTCCGCTCGGTGGAGAAGCTTCTCGACGACGTCTGCACGCTCGTGCTGCCGCCGGTCGTCGGACTCGCGGGCAAGGTCGAGATCATCGAGGACGAGATCGGTGGGGTGGGCGGCATCTGGTGCCGGGCCAAGGACAGCACCGACTCGTACGTCGAGGACAGCGATGAGAAGAAGGCCATCGAGGGAACGGTCCTGTACCTGCACGGCGGCGGATACATCGGCACCACGCCGATGATGTACGCAGCGTTCGCGGCCGCCCTCGTGCGCCTGTCCGGATGCGAGATCTTCATCGCCGACTATCGCATGGCCCCCGAATTCCCGTTCCCGGCAGGCATTCTCGATGCCGCCGAGGTGTATCGCGGACTGCTCGAGCGGGGCGTCGACCCGCACCATCTGATCGTCGCCGGCGACTCCGGCGGCGGCGGGCTGGCCACCTCGCTGATCACCCACCTGCGTGATCACGACCTGCCCAAACCGGCCGCGATGGCGCTGTTCTCACCGGAGATCGATCTCGACCTCGATCAGGATTCGATCGTGAACAACGCGCAGCACGACATCCTGCCGTGGAGCATCCCCGTTGCTCCCTACCTGCGTGGGGTGCAACCCAACGACGACCGGGTCTCGGTCGTGCACGGTACGCCCGATCCCGACTGGTTCCCACCGACATTCGTGTGCTGGGGCGGGGCGGAGATGTTCCGCGACGGCATCCGCCAGTTCGTCGAGAATCTGCGCGCCGCGGGAGTGCCGGTGAGTGCGATGGAGGAGCGCGGCATGTTCCACGTCTTCCCGATCCTCATGCCGTGGGCGGAATCGTCCAAGCGGGTGCTTCGCGAACTCGGAGAGCTCGCCAAACTCTACGTCGTTCCCGATCCGCAAGCCGCACAGACGCATTGACCGTCAGACCTGACGACGGTACGGCTCGCAGCCGGGCGGCGCCTTCGGTGGCTCCCGCCATGGGATCTCCTTGATCGGCATGGTGACCGGGGTGTTCTCGGTGAGGACGAACTTCTCGCCGTGGTGGGCCAGATCGATCTCGGGTCCCGACAGCAGCCGGTAGGTGGCCGAGGTCTTGTCGATGGCGACCACCAGCTTCGAGTCGCGCACGATCATGCGGAACGACAGGTAGTCCAGCCGCGACGGCAGGCGGGGCGCGAAGGTGATGTTGCCGCCGAAGTCGCGCATGCCGCCGAATCCGGCGACGCAGTCCATCCACGCCCCGGACAGTGCGGCGATGTGCAGGCCGCTGGCCACGTTGTTGTGCAGGTCGTGCAGGTCGGTGAACACCGATTCGACGAGCAGGTCGTAGGACAGATCGGGGTAGCCGACCTCGGCGGCGGTGATCGCCTCGCAGCATGCCGACAGCGACGAGTCGCGCACCGTCAACGGGTAGTAGTAGTCGAAGTTCCGCAGTTTCTGTTCCGGAGTGAAGCTTTCGCCGAACATGTACATCGCGAACACCAGGTCCGCCTGTTTGACGACCTGCTTGCGATACAGCTCGTAGTACGGATAGTTGAGCAGCAGCGGGTACTTGCCGATCGACGCCTCGAAGTCCCATGCGCCCAGCAGGGTGAACGCCTCGCACTGCTGGTGCACCCCGAGTGCCTCGTCGTAGGGCAGCACCATGTCGTCGGCGCACGACTCCCAGTGTGCCGTCTCGGCATTGGTGACGCCGAGCTCCCGCGCCACATCCGGCCGCCGGTGCACCGCGGAGATCGCGTCCCGAAGGTTCTGCTGGGCAGCAAGATTGGTGAAGACGTTGTTGTTCACCACGGCGGTGTACTCGTCGGGGCCGGTGACGCCGTCGATGCGGAAGTGTCCGTTCACATCATGGTGTCCGAGCCCGGCGAACAATCGGGCGGTCTCGACGAGGAGCTCGACACCGCACTCGGTTTCGAACTCTTCGTCATGGGTGGCCCGCAGATAGCGGCCGGTGGCGTTGGCGATGTCGGCGCTGACATGGACGCCCGCGGTGCCCGCAGGCCAATACCCCGAGCATTCGTCGCCGTTGATCGAGCGCCACGGGAACATCGCCCCGCGCTGGGCGAGTTCGGCCGCCCGCGCCTTGGCCTTGTCCATGGTGGCGTGGCGCCAGCGCAACTCCTCGCCGGCCGCCGCGGGCACCGTGTACGTGAGCATCGGCAGGATGAAACTCTCGGTGTCCCAGAAGGTGTGGCCGTCATAGCCGGGGCCGGTGAGGCCCTTGGCCGGGATGGCGCGGGACTGGCCCCGGGCCCCGGCCTGCAACACGTGGAACAGTGCGAACCGAATCGCTTGCTGCAGTTCGGGATCGCCGTCGAGTTCGACGTCGGCGTCGCGCCAGAAGTCCTCGAGGTAGGCGACCTGGTCGGCCTTCAACGACTCCCAGCCGGTTTCCATCGCCATGGCCAGCGCGGCGTCGACCTGGGCGCGCAACGCCGGCACCGAGCGACGGGCCGACCAGCCGTATCCGATGTACTTGGTCAGGCTCAGGCGGGTGCCCTCGGGTACGTTCGCGGCCACCGTCAGGCGTGCGAGATCTCCGTCGGCGCGGATGAATGTGTCTGCGCGGTCCGGGAATTCGATCTGGTGATCCATTCCGGCGGCCACATGCAGGCCGGACTTCTTGGTGTGGTGGACGAGGATGCCCCAATAGTTGCGGCAGGTGGCCAGATCCGAGACCAACGGCTGATCCAGCGCCGCGGCCAGCCGTGGATCGTTACCCGGCGTCGGGATCGGCTCATTGGCAAGCAGATCCGACTGCAGTACCAGTTTCATGTCCTCGCCGACCGGCTCCACCTCGTAGTGGATCGCGACGATGGTGCGTTTGGTGAACGAGACCAGTCGCTCGGATTTGATGCGGACCGTGCGCCCAGTGGGGGAGGTCCACAAGGTGTTGCGCCGCAGCGTGCCGGTACGGAAGTCGAGCACCCGCTCGTGTTCGACGGTGCGCCCGTAGCGCAGGTCCATCGGCTCGTCCTCGACGAGCAGACGGATGATCTTTCCGTCGGTCACGTTGACGACCGTCTGCCCGGATTCGGGGTAGCCGTAACCACTTTCGGCGTAGGGCAGCCCGCGCTGCTCGTAAAAGCCGTTCAGGTAGGTGCCCGGGTGATCGACGGGCTCGCCCTCCTCGAAGGTGCCGCGCAGCCCGATATGTCCGTTGGACAGGGCGAACAGCGTCTCGGTCCGGCCGAGCATGTCGACGTCGAGTCCCCGCCAGCGCAACTGCCACGGGTTGACGTCGAATCCGAAGACGTTCTCACTGGTGCTCATGTGGTCAGCAATTCCTCGAGATCGTTGACGACGATGGACGCTCCGGCTGCGGTCATCGATGCGGCTTGGGTGCCGCCGACCCGGTCGATGCCGACGACGTAGCCGAAGTGGCCGGCGACGCCGGCCTGTACTCCCGAGATCGCATCCTCGACGACGGCGGCGGCTGCCGGTTCGACGCCCATGCGTTGCGCGCCGAGAAGATACGAATCGGGCGCGGGTTTGCCGCGCAGTCCCGCGGCCGCGGTTTCGAGTCCGTCGACACGTACCTCGACGAACGTGGACAAGCCGGCCGCATCGAGTACTGCGGCACCGTTCTTCGACGAGGTCACCACCGCGATCCGCAATCCCGCCTCTTGCGCGGCCTGTAGGTAGCGCACCGAACCAGGGTAGGGACTGACCTCGCCGCGTTCGAGTTCGGTGAGGAACATCTCGTTCTTGCCGCCGCCGATGGTCTCGACGGTGTGCGCGTCGACGTCGTCGATTCCGCGGGCGGTGAGGAAGGCGCGCACGCCGTCATCACGTGGACGACCGTCGACGTAGTCGAGGTAGTCCTGCTCGGTGAACGGCGTGAAGTCCTCGCCCACCTGCTCGCGCAGGTAGGCATCGAACGCGGTCTTCCACGCCTTGCGATGAAGGACGGCAGTACTCGTGAGGACCCCGTCGAGGTCAAAGAGGCCGACGGTGACCGAATCTGGCAAACCCAACACGATTGGCAACGCTACCCGTCGGCGACGCATGGGGCTCGGTATGCGAGAGAAGCCGAACCTGCGTGTGTCGCCCGCCGACGACAAACGTGTGGACGAGCCGACGGCGAATGCTGAACGATGGGGCCATGTCTCGTCGTTTCGCACAGGTTGATGTCTTTGCCTCCGAACCCATCTCCGGTAACCCGGTGGCCGTCGTCGTCGACGCCGACGGGATCACCGACGAACAGATGGCGGCTTTTGCCCGCTGGACGAACCTCTCGGAGACGACCTTCGTGCTGCCCGCGACCGACCCGGCCGCCGACTACCGGTTGCGAATCTGGACGCCCGGCGGAGAGCTGCCCTTTGCCGGTCATCCGACGCTCGGGTCGGCGTCCGCGTGGTTGCAGGCCGGCGGTACCGCGGCCGGCGAGCACATCGTGCAGGAATGCGGAATCGGTCTGGTGCGGATCCGCCGTGACGGTGCGCGGCTGGCGTTCGCCGCGCCGCCGCTGACCCGGACCGGGCCGGTGGAGGACGCCACCCGCGCCGAGGTGATCGCCGCGATCGGGCTGCACGGCGAGCAGGTACTCGACGCCGAGTGGGTCGTCAACGGTCCGCAGTGGATGGCGTTGCGTCTCGACTCGGCGCAACGCGTGCTCGACGTGCGACCTGACTTCGCCGCGCTCGGCGATCGCGAGGTGGGCCTCGTCGGCGCCTATCCCGACGGGCCGGATACGCCGGCTTTCGAGGTGCGTGCCTTCGCGCCCGGGGTGGGCGTGAACGAGGACCCGGTGACCGGGTCCCTCAATGCGGGTCTGGCGGTCTGGTTGCGCCGCGCCGGACTGGCCCCCGACTCCTATGTGGCCGCGCAGGGCAGCGCACTGCGCCGCGCCGGGCGGATCCACGTGCTCGACGACGGCGCCGACATCTGGATCGGCGGTTTGAGCGCGACGGTCATCGCGGGCACAGTCGAGCTGTGACCCACCCTGCAGACAGTGCTTCGCAGAGCCCCGACAGCGCTTCGCAAGACACCGACAGTGCTTCACAAGACACCGACAGTGCTTCGATGAAGACCGAGAGCGCCAAGGAGGCCAAGCGTCGGCGTCGCCGGGAGCCGCCGCCCGACCCGGCGCCGCTGCCCGGGCTCGTCGATGCCCACACCCACCTGGCCGCCTGCGGTGGCCGGGACCCCGAGTCGGTGCGGGCGATACTCGATCGGGCCGAGGCGGTGGGGGTCGGGCAGGCGGTCACCGTCGCCGACGACATGGTCGACGCCCGGTGGGCCCTCGATGCCGCACGGTGGGACGACCGCGCGTTCGCCGCCGTCGCCCTGCATCCGACCCACGCCGCCGAACTCGACGACGCGGCGCGGGCCGAACTCGAGCAGATGGCCGCCGATCCGCGGGTGGTGGCGATCGGGGAGACGGGCCTTGACTACTACTGGCCGGGTAAGTCGGAGTCGGCGGCACCGCCGGAGGTGCAGAAGGCGGCCTTCGCGTGGCACATCGATCTGGCCAAGCGGATCGGCAAGCCGCTGATGATCCACAATCGGGAGGCCGACCGCGATCTGCTCGACATCCTCGCGGCCGAGGGCTCCCCGGACGTCGTGATCATGCATTGCTTCTCCGGTGACCGAAATGTAGCCCGCGAATGCATAGATCGCGGATATTTTCTGAGCTTCGCCGGAACTGTGACATTTAACAATGCCGCAGAACTTCGAGAGTCAGCTCACATGGCGCCCGCCGGCCAGCTCCTCGTCGAGACCGATGCACCCTTTCTGACCCCGCATCCCTACCGTGGCCAGCCCAATCAGTCGTATTGCCTGCCGTACACGGCTCGGGTACTGGCCGACGTCCGCCGTATGGATGACGACGTGATGGCGCAGACGCTGGGCGAGAATGCGCGACGCGCGTATCGACTTCCTTTGCGGTAATCATCCCGGCTCGTTATCGTATTGTGATCCATCGCCCCGGCGGTGGCCCGTTCATCGGGGGAGCGGCCCGCGGGCCCGACCTGAACGGCCACGACGCGCCGGGTGCGAGGTGCCCACGTTCCCGACCAGGATGCTTGATCTTGTCTGTTTTTGCGAAAATTCATGTGCTGGATTCGATGCGTGCGCGCGTCGCCATCGGTGCCGTGCTCTGCACCGTCGCTGCCGGCGGCATCACGGGTGCGGCGATGCACAAGAACGTCACCATCGATGTCGATGGGCAGAAGGTCCAGGTCGCCACCATGTCGATGAATGTGGACTCGTTGCTCGAGTCGCAGGGCTATCACCCCGCGGACGGTGACATCGTGTCGCCGGCTCCCGATTCGTCGTTCGCCGATGGCCAGACGGTCACCTTCCATCGCAAGAAGCAGGTCGTCCTCGACGTCGAGGGACAGCGCCGGGTCGTGGAGACGACTGCGGTCAACGTCAACGAGTTGCTCAACCAGCAGGGTCTCGCCCACGGCGCCGACGATCCCAACTTCAACGCCAACGGCCCGATCCCGGTCAAGGGAGCGGTCGTCGACGTCACGCTGCCGAAGAATCTCGTCATTCTCGACGGCGGTACCCGCACCCAGACCTCGGTGCCGGCCGAGACGGTCGCCGAGGCGCTCCAGCGACTCGGCGCGCCGCTTCAGGCCACCGACAAGGTGGAGCCGGCCGCCGATGCCAAGGTCGGCAACGGCACGACCATCACCGTCACGCGTATCCGCACCAACCAGACCACGGTCGAAGAGGACGTCAACGCTCCCGACATCACCCAGGACGATCCGACGGTGACCAAGGGCCGCCGGGTCGTGGCCAAACCCGGCACGCCCGGACGCGCCAACGTCCACTACGAGGTCACCACGGTCAACGGCAAGGTCGTCAAGCGCACCAAGCTCGGTCAGGACGTCATCACCGCACCGGTTGCGGCCACCGTTCGTGTCGGCACCAAGCCCGGGGCGCCGTTCGTCGCGCCCGGATCGGTGTGGGATTCGCTTGCCCAGTGTGAGTCGACCGGCAATTGGGCGATCAACTCCGGCAACGGCTTCTACGGCGGAATCCAGTTCGACCAGAACACCTGGGATCGCTGGGGCGGTCAGGAGTACGCGCCGCGCCCGGATCTCGCGACCCGCGAAGAGCAGATCGCCATCGCGGAGAAGACCCAGGCCGCCCAGGGCTGGGGTGCATGGCCGACGTGCTCATCCGGACTGGGTCTGCGCTGACCGCCGACAACCCGCCGGCGGAGAGCTCCCCATCGACGGGCCCCGAAGCGCAGAGCAGCGCGCCCGATCCGGCCGTGCGGTTGCTCGGGCCCGCCCAGATCCGTGGGCTCGCAACCGAACTCGGGGTTCGGCCGACCAAGACTCTCGGACAGAACTTTGTCCATGACGCCAACACGGTGCGTCGCATCGTCGCCGCGTCCGGGGTGGGCCCCGATGACACCGTGCTGGAGGTCGGGCCGGGTTTGGGGTCGTTGACTCTCGCGTTGCTGGGCACGGTGTCCCGAGTGATCGCCGTCGAGATCGATCCGGTGCTGTCGGCGCGGTTGCCGGCCACGGTGGCCCAGTTCGCGCCGCGACGTGCGGACGCACTCGAGGTCGTCACCGCCGATGCGATGACGGTGCGTGCCGCCGACCTACCCGCGGCGCCGACGGCGCTCGTCGCCAATCTTCCCTACAATGTGGCCGTACCGGTGTTGCTGCATCTGCTCGGCGAGTGCCCGAGCCTGCGCACCGCCCTGGTGATGGTGCAGGCGGAGGTCGCCGATCGGCTGGCCGCCCCGCCGGGCGGCCGCGTCTATGGGATTCCCAGCGTCAAAGCCCGCTACTACGGCGAGGTCACCCGCGCAGGCGCCGTCGGCCGCAACGTGTTCTGGCCCGAACCCAAAGTGGAATCGGGACTCGTTCGGGTGCAACGGTATTCGCGCTACCCCGACGACCCGGCTGTGCGTGCGAAAACCTTCGCCGTCATCGACGCGGCCTTCGCGCAACGCCGTAAGACGATGCGGTCGGCGCTCGCCGGGTGGGCCGGCTCGGCCGCGGAGGCCGAACGCCGTCTGCGGGCGGCGGCTATCGACCCGCAGATCCGCGGCGAGAAGCTCGGCGTCGACGACTTCGTGCGGCTGGCGCAGGTGCCGGGCGTTTAGGCGAAGCGCGGGCCGAGGCCCCTATGAAGTTCTCAAACAACAATTGCGGTCCCGGCGGGCCGGGTGCAGGAGTCGGGAAGTCGTTGTGGGTGAGACTGTTTCAGGCAGCGGCACTGTCGAGGTGTAGGGTGCGTCGGTTGTAGGCGGGGAGTGGTCGCCGTCGCGGGTCGACCGTGGCCGGTGGGATGAGCCACGGATGTCGATCGAACCCCATGACCACGTCCCAGTGATCATTCGGCCCGCTCGCTTCGCTCCCGGCGCCGGCTCTGTCGTGGACGTCGTGGTGGCAGCTGGTGCAGAGCAGGCAGCCGTTGTCGAGGTCGGTGGTCCCACCGTCAACCCACGACACAAGGTGGTGCGCCTGCGTTCGCGATGCCGGCGCACCGCATTTGACGCAGCACTTATCCCTGAGCAGCAATGCTTTTCGCTGCGACGGCGTGAACAGCCGCTTCTCACGCCCGACGTTCAACGGCACCTGCTCGCCGTCGACGATGACGACGGTGACCGCGGCATCACAACCCAACGTTTTCGCCGTCGCGGGTGTCACAGATCCCATGAACTCGAGTGCGGACAGCTTCGGGGCATCAGCAGGAATCGTCAACAGGACCCCGCCGGTCGGTTTGCACGACACCGTCTCATCGGCGAAACCTTTCTCCGCAAGCTCAAGGATCGTCTCGAGAGCATCAGCACGTTTCCGCTCCGCCGAACGCGGATCGTGGGAGCCGTCAGGCTGAGGTTTCGGGGCGGACAGTGATTCGACCTGCTGTGGAGTTTCTCCCCGGCAACCGCATCGAGGTTGGCGCGCACATCGAGGCGGCCATCATCGGTTTTGTGATACCCGAGTTCGTTGATCGACTTGTCTTCGGCAGCAGGCTTGCCGTCGTCGGTGTCTGCGGCGAGTTCGTTGGCGATGGTGCGGGCGTGATCAGTGATCTGGGCCGGTGCCATCCCTGCCGAAGACCATGACATCAGTGACATCAGTTGCGCCGACCGCATGTCGGGGTCGACGGGTTCGGCGGATCGGGTTTCGATGTGCGACAGCCCCCGCACGATCGCGTCGGCGTGTTCGGAGGAGATCGAACCGTCGGCGGCGTGGCGTCGCAGTGGGTCGATGTCGGTGGCGGTGCCGATCCGTACGAACCGCGCGGCGACGGCGGGCGCGCACCCCATCACGACGAGTAGTTCCCGCAGGCGGCGTCCGTGGCCGTCGGCGACGCCGAGGCGGTCGAGTTCACCGGTGAACGTGGTTGCGTGGTGGTCGGCGAGATTGCGGATCAGCAGGATCTGTTGCATCGCGGCGTGTGCCTGCGGCCCGGTCATGTCGGGGCGGGTGCGGAGTTCGGTGAGCTGGTCGGCAAATCCGGCCAAAACTGCTGCAGTATCCGTGCTTTCGATGGTGACGTCGGCGATCATGGTGCCCCCCTTGGCGATCGATGCGATGTCTCCATCCTACACGCATCGACCGACAATGGCACCCAAATCTGCGGCGTCTGTGTATCGAATACGGTTTGTGGACAACGATTTTCGCGTCCTCCGTGACTGTGCATTTCTGTCGGTGGCATGTGGTAGCGCGTGCGCCGCAGTCGTCCCTTCGCTACTGGTCACAACATACGGCTGCGACACGGCTTCGCCGCCGCGCCTGATCATCTCAGGCCGACGCCTCCCGATCGCGCAGCAGCCGGCGCAGCTGCTCGGCCAGGCCGCGAGAGTCTTGGCCGACCAATCGATGGTCGCGCACCACCCACCGACCCGCCACCATCACATCGCGCGGGCGGCGTCCCGGTGACGCCCACAGCAGGCCGTCGACCGGGTCGGCGACCCCGGCGTCGTCGACGTCACCGCAATCCCAGACGCACAGATCCGCGGCGGCGCCGACCCGGAGATGACCCAATTCGGCTCGGCCGAGACCTGTGGCCGATCCCTGCGTCGCGGCGGTGAGCAGGGTCCGCGCCGACAACGGGCGGCCGATCAATCCGGATACTTGCATGGCGAGGCGGGCATCGGCCAGCAGATGGCCTCCGTCGTTACTGCCGCCCCCGCTGGTCCCGAGTCCCACGACGATGCCGGCGTCCTGGAAGTCCGCGACCCCGGCGATACCCCAGCCCATCGGGATGTCACAACCGGGCGCGTGCGTGGCGTGTGCCCCCGACCGGGCGAGCGCTGCGATCTCGTCGGTGGTGATGTCACACAGGTGGGCCACGGTGACATCCCGGTCCAGCCAGCCCCAGTCTTCGAGCAACTGCAACGGTCGGGCGCCATAGCGCTCCTGCGCGATTCGGACGTCGACCTGCTCGTTGGCCTGGGTGCGCCGCCGCAGACCGAGTTCGGCTGCGACCGTGGCGAGTTCGCGAAACGTATCCGGCGAGTCCGCATGCACCCCCGACGGTCCGGTCGCCAACTGCGTCATGCCGTCGGCCGACACCCCGTGACTCGGGTCGACGAGATGCGCATCATGGATGGCGCGTACGGAGTCGGCCGCGGCGTGCGGGTCGTCGCCTGCGGTGCCCCGGACGAACACCAGTCGGGCACCGGCATCGCGGGCCGCAGCGATCGTCGCCCCGGCCAGATCGACCGGATCGACTCCTGCGGGCCAGGTCAGGTGGTGATCGGCCACGGTGGTCACCCCGGCGAGCAGCGACTCGGCGAGTCCGACTGCGGCTGCCGCCGCACACAATTCGGGATCGACCCGCATCCGTCGATAGGCGGTTGCCATCACTTGCAGCCACTCCCGCATCGGCCGGAACCGACTGCCCGGAAGTGTCCGGAAGGCCGTCTGCAGCAGGTGATGATGAGCATTGACGAGGCCGGGAGTCACCACACAGTCGGTGCAGTCGACGACCTCGGTGTCACCCGGCACGTCGGCGTCGGCAGAGACGATGTGACCGTCCCGGATGTGGATGGCATCGGAGTGTTCTGATTCGGCGCCGACGATCGCCAGGGCACCGCGCAACGTCATGGTGCTCACAGGTCGAGGACCAATCGTCCGCTCGTGCACCGCGATACGCACAGCATCATCGTTTCGTTCTCGGCCCGCTCCTCCGGGGTCAGGACGGAGTCACGGTGCTCGATCTCGCCGCTGACGACCTCGGCTTCGCATGTGCCGCACACACCCTCGCGACACGAGGAGACGGTGACGACACCGGCATCGTCGAGCGCATCGAGGATCGTCCGCCCGGCGGGCACCGTGACGGTGCGGTGGGAGAGTGCCAGGGACACCTCGAATGGCTCGTCCGACGCGGGCTGCCGATCGGCGGCCACGAAGCGCTCGGCGAACACATCCACGGCATCTTGGTCGGCACAGGCAGATTCGGCATCGGCGATGAGGGATTCGGGCCCGCACGCGTAGACGGCGGTACCCGGCTCGAGGTCGGCGAGCTGCCGGGAAAGACTCAGCCGTCCCGCCGTCGACGAGGAATGGATGACGACTCGGTCGCCGAAGCGCTCGGACAACTCGGCCGCATAGGGCATGCGCGACCGATCCGATCCGGTGTAGAGCAAACTCCATGGCCGGCCCATCTGCTCGGCCTGCGCCGCCAGCGAGAGGATCGGGGTGATCCCGATGCCGCCGGCGACGAAGACATATCGCAGTGCCCGGCTCAACGCGAAGTGGTTGCGCGGGCGGCTGATCCCGAGCTGAGAACCGGGCTGCACCCCACGGTGCAGCGACACGGAGCCACCGCGGCCCTCATCGCATCGGTCCACCGCGACGCGATAGGTGCCGGTGTCGCCGGGCAACGAGATCAACGAATACTGACGGACGGCGCCGCCGGGCGTGTGGATGTCGATGTGGGAGCCGGCGGACCAGTCGGGTAGGGCCGCAGATGCCAGGGGGGTCAGGGTGAACTCGTCGACGCGGTCGGTCAGTGGGCGTCGCCCGGTGACACGGACCTCGATCAGATCCGAATCGGGGAGACGGGATGATGTTGTGGGCATGGAAATCTCCTAAGGGGAAGATCTCCGCCGATGTCCCAGCCAGGGAACCGATTTCCTATTCCGATGCCTGCACCACGATGAGATGTGCGGACAGGCCACGGCTCAAGCGCCATCGGTGAGGAATGTGGCCAGCATAGTAAAGGCTGTCGCCCGATTGCAATGTGACGAGATGGTCGTCACCGAGGTCGACCTCGATCTCACCGGAGATCACATGCACCCACTCGGGTTGGTGATGGTGGTAGTACTCGTCGAATTCGGCGCTCTGGATGAGGTGTTCCTGCGGATAGAAGGCGGCGTCCCCACGAACCAGCAGCCGCGTGTGACTGGCCTCACGCCGTCCGGGAGACCGCGGTAACCAGGTGCCCTCCTCGTTGCGCATCAGTTGCGTCCCCTCGGGCAGTTGTGCGTTCGGCGGTGACGATGTGTTCGGCGGGGTGGTGGCGAGCATGAGACTCACCTGGGTGGTGCCCAGCGCGGAGGCGATGCGTTCCAGGGTGAGCATCGACGGCCGGGCGTATCCGCGTTCCAGTTGCGAGAGGAAGGAATGTGAGATCTTCGCGTCCGTGGCCAGCTGCGTGATGGTGAATCCCTTCTCGGTTCTGCGCCTGCGGATCTCGGCGCCCAAGGTGGCCTGCGCCGGGTCCGGACTGTCGAGTGCCACTACGACCTCCTGTTTGTGCGGCGAGGAATCACGGTTGAGGAGTCACAATAGCCGCCCATCGGACTGTGAGGTTGCCGACGGTGCGTGTCACGCCGCCTGGAGCGTCCGAATTGCCGTGCTGCGCAATCACTGTGGGGTTGTGTTCAAGCGGCGGCGGACATGTCACACACGCAACGTCTGCCCGTAACACGACCGCAATACGGCGCTCGTACCTTTCTCGATGTTGACCACATCAACATAGCTCAGACCATCAGCATAGCTCCGCCACCCAGCCAGGCGGGACCACCGCGCCGCGTCTTTCGATGCGGCGATGCCATTTCATTCACCATCGGAGAGGTCATATGCAGTCACACGGTGCGCCGCCCTATCGCGTGATCACCGCGCGATCGGCGGGGGGTGACCTGATCGACGTCGCTCTCGCCCCCGACGACGGGGGCCGGATGCGGGTGACGGCGATCGGCTCCACGACCGCGGGCGCATACCGAGAACGACATCTCGACCTGAGCGATCACGTACTGCTGCCGCCGGCCGCCGACCCCCATGCCCATCTCGACAAGGCGTTGTCGTGGGAGGATCTCACACCCGCCGTCGGCGATCTCGATGCTGCGATCGAATGCTGGCGGCGCGGGGTCGACGTGTTCGACGAGACCGACTTTCATCGGCGAGCACGGGCGGCCGCGTTGCTGGTGCTCACTCGTGGGACCACTGCCGTGCGTACCCATGTGGATGTCCTCGCCGGCGATGATCCCTACCGCGGGATCCGGGCGATCGATCGGGTACGGCGCGAATTGGCGTCGGTGATGGCCATCGAGATCGTCGCGCTTCCACTTCCCGGAACGCCGTCGGAAGTCGTTCTCGGGGCGCTCGATGCCGGCGCGGACCTCGTGGGCGGCGCACCCCACATCGCCGAGGACCCGGCGACCGAGGTCGCCCATCTGATCCGACTCGCCGAGAGCCGCGGAGTGGGTGTGGATCTGCACACCGACGAATTCCTGATCGGCGATCACATGACGATCGGCACCTTCGCCGAACTCGTCGCCGGATGGCCGGCCGACCGTACCAGGACCGCGGGCCACTGTTGCCGGTCGTCGACGATGGAGCCCGAAGAGTTGTCACAAACCGTCAAAGCGCTTCGTACGTCCGGGATCTCGGTGGTCACGTTGCCGATCACCAACCTGTACCTGCAGGATCGCGTGACCTGCTTCCCGCTCCGGTCCGCCCCCGTGCAGCTCACCTCGCCCCAGTCCGTTCACCACCCGGAAGGTCGTTCATGACATCGACATCCCCACCCACACCGCCGGTGACCCGGCACCCCATGGTCGGGTTCGAGCACGTGGATCTGCGTTTCCCGAACGGGACCCACGCGCTGCACGACGTGAGCCTGCAGTATCCGGAGGGCGAACACGGGCACCTGTACCAGCTGCTCGGGCCGAATCCGAAGATCGATGCATCGGGTAAGAGGGTTGTCGGTCCATTGTTCGATCACGGTGCGTACACAGGCGTCGACATCGAGATCCGGGCGGGCGGGCCGGCGATCGGCAATCAGTCGGTGGCCGCCCAGATGTATTCCGATGACTCGATCATGCTCGGATACGTCGACACCGACCAGGCCGTCCAATTGTCGCGGACCAATCCGGTGACCGCGGTCATGGCGCCGCTGGACATCTCGCCGCAGATGATCATGTGGGACCCGGCGACCTACCCGCAGGTGCACGGTATCGCCGATCTCAAGAAGACCGGCGCCACCGTGCTGTACTTCCAGGGCACCACGTGGATGAATTACCTCACCGGCGCCGGGATTCTCGACAAGGGTCAGACCGACGCCAGCTACGACGGCACGCCCGCCAATTTCGTTGCGGCAGGCGGTAAGAAGGCCCAGCAGGGCTATGCCAGCGCCGAGCCGCAGATCTACGAAGAAGAAGTCCAGGGATGGAAGAAGCCGGTCAAGTATCAACTGCTCCACGATGTCGGTTTCCCCACCTACAAGTCCGCGATCTCGGTGCGTTCCGGTGATCTGCAGAAGGATTCGGCTTGTCTGAAGAAGTTGGTGCCGGTTCTGCAACGCGGGGTGGCCGACTACCTGGCGTCGCCGGACCAGGCCAACAAGGTCATCCTCGACGCGGTCAAGGAGTACAACACCGGCTGGACCTACTCGGCGCGCAACGCCCAGTACGCGGACGAGACCATGAAGAGTCTCAAGCTGATCGGTAACGGCACCGACAACGCCACGGTAGGCGACTTCGACCCGGCGCGAGTGCAGCGGATCATCGACATCACCGCGCCGATCTACGCTCAGCAGAAGACCCCGATCGCCGACGGGCTCACCCCGGAGAAGGTCGCCACCAACGCGTTCATCGACACCTCGGTGGGAATCCAGTGATCTCGGCACCGGTCTTCGGCACGCACCGTGACGAGGGCCGCCTGGACTTCGGGCCTGATGAGGTCGAGGCACTCGCCGACGATCTCCTCGCCCTGCTCGGCCCACGCGGTGTCAGCTCGCTGCCGCGGGCCATCGCACGCGCGTCCCGGGACGGCTCAGGAATGAGTCCGATCCTCTCGGCGCAAGATCTCGGCCGGCCCGACCTGGTGTGCTATCCCCGTACACCACAGGTGATCCCGCACATCGTCCGAGCCGCGGTGCGCCGCGGTGTGCCCCTCACCACGCGGGGTAAGGGCACCGGAAACTACGGGCAGGTCGTACCGCGCTTCGGTGGTCTGGTGATGGACATGACCTCGCTGACCGCGATCGAGGCCATCGACGATCGCGCCATCACCGCGCTCGCCGGTGCCCGGATGGTCACACTCGAGCAATTCGCATGGGACAACGGCAAACAGCTGTGGATGTATCCGTCGACGGTGCAGTCCACCCTCGGTGGCTTCCTCGCCGGCGGTTCGGCGGGGACGGGCACGATCGTGCACGGCCGCAACCACGAGGGCTTCGTCGAAGCGCTCGACGTGGTGTACGCCACCGATGACGCGGAACTTGTGCATCTGGAAGGCGATGACGCGCAACCGCTGGTCACACCTACGGGGTGGCCGGGGTGATCGTGGGGGCGCGCGTACGAGTGGAACCCTTGCAGGACTGGCGCAGCATCTACGTGAGCTTCGCCGATCACCACGACGCATTCACTGCGGCACTGGATCTTTCGACGTTCGACCCGGCTCCCCGGCTGTTGTCGGCGGATCGGGCCGAGGTGGTCGACGCCCTGCCGAGCGATCCGGCGCTGGTTCGCGGGCGGGCGAGCATCCGCGCTCTTCTCGACGCCCGGTGCGTCGACGAGGTCTGTGATCGCCTCACTGCGGCCGGCGGGCGTGTCGAGGCAGTCCGCGACGGAATCATGCAGACGGTGAAGATGTCGGCACTGTCCTACAACCACCCCACGTGGTGGCTGCAGAAAGCGCACCCGGACAGGTACTTCCACATGGAGGTTCGCGGTGACGCGCTGGTGACCGCACTCGACGCGGTGGAGCAGGTCTACGAGGGCGGCATGCTCCACCTGGAGATGGGACACGAGATGATGTTCGGCATGCTCAACGGCATCTACCACAGCCCCGAACAGGTCGTGGCGGGCGTGCCGGAGCTGGAGGCGCTCGGGGTCGGTGTGCACTCGCCGCATCAGTGGTATGTCGATCTCGACGCCGACCGGGTGAAGGCGATTGCCGCTCGGACAGATCCGATGGGGCTGCTCAATCCTGGGAGGTGGATGTGACGACCACGACGCGCCGGTACGGTGATCTGACCACGTCGGAGGTCGGGGAGGTGCTGACCCGCGACTCGGTGCTGATTCTGCCCACCGGCGCCATGGAACCGCATGGTCCGCACCTGCCGTTGTCGACCGATCTGGTGATGGCCGAGGCGATCGCCTCGGCGGTCGTCGACCGGGGCGCCGACGCCGGCCACGACGTGTGGCTGCTGCCGCCGCTGGCCTACACCAAATCCGACGAGCACGCGCGACTGCCGGGCACCATGTGGCTACGTGCGACGACCCTTTGGGAGACGCTCGTCGATCTCGGGTCGGCGATCGCGTCGACGCCGGCGCGCCGGCTTCTGATCATCAACGCTCATGGCGGCAATTCGGCGTTGATCGAGGTCGCGGCGCGGGAATTGCGCCGCCGATTCGATCTGCAGACCTTCTTCTCGTCGGGGCCACCGACGCCGGGCCCGACCGAGCGGGGTCTCGGCATCCACGCAGGCTGGGCGGAGACGTCGATGATGCTGCACGTCCGCCCCGACCTGGTGCAGATAGACAAGGCCGTGGCGGCGGTACCGCATGCGGTCGCCGACAACATCCATGTCGGTTTCGGCACGGCCATCAAATTCGGTTGGCTGTCCACCGATTTCGACGAGTCGGGCGTCGTGGGTGACCCCACCGACGCGAGCGCCGAGATCGGGGCCGAGCTCTTCGAGCGCCGGGTGGACGAACTGGTGGCCGGGCTCGCCGAGGTCGCGGTGTTCGATCCCGGGCGGGTGCACGCATGATCACCAGTACCACCGACTTCGGTACCGACTGTGCCCCAGAGGATCAGGAAGACATCGATCCGATGACGTTGGTGGGGATGTGGACGCGGACCGCCGCGCTCACGGCGCCGCCCCTGATGTCGCTGGCCACCGTCGGCCTCGACGGATATCCCCGGGTGCGCCACGTCCTGCTCTCCGAATCCGACGCCACCGCAGTCTATTTCCACACCGACTCGAGGTCACAGAAGGCTGCGCAGATCGCACAGGCGCCGCGCGGCGCGTGTGCGCTGGCATGGCCGGCCGCCGGGCGGCAATTGGTCATGCACGGGGACCTGCGCGTCGCCGAACCGGAACAGGCGCTCCGATCCTATCGGGAGCGTTCCCGCTACCTGCAGATCCTGGCCTGGCGCAACGACTCCGACCTGGCACATCGGCCGCCGGCGGAGCGTCGTCGGGCGTGGGCACGATTCGATGCCGAGAACGACGAGCTCGACCCGCCGCCGACCTGGGTCGGCTACGCCCTGATCCCACGCGAGATCATCTTGTGGCGTGGCGATCCCGACGGTCCGTCGCGACGAATAGCGTTTCGGTGCAACGACTCCGGCGCATGGAACACGGAGGTGCTACCGGGATGACCGAGACCGTCTTCCACAACGCGGTGATCCTGCCCGTGGACGGTGTGCGGGAGTGGCTGCATGGATGGCTCGCGGTGCGCGACGGACGCATCGCCGCCATCGGTGAGGGCACGCCACCGCCGGGCGCAGACGAGTACCACGATCTCGACGGCTGTTTCGTGGCACCGGGATTCGTCTCGGCACACAGCCACATCTTCACCGGCGGTATGCGCGGGGTCGCGGCGTCGAGCCCGCTCTACGAGTGGGTCAGCGCCAACAGCCACATGCTCTCGCACGCCGATCCGGAGGACCTGTACTGGCTGTCGCTGGCCGGGGCGCTCGATCACCTCGCGGCCGGGATCACCTCCGTGTACAACTTCACCCAGTCGCGCGTCGTCGCCGTGTTCGATTACGGGACATCGACATTGCGTGCCGAGCGCGTGAACGGACCCGACTTCGTGACACGTCAGGTCGACGGTGTGCATCGCTCCGGCATCCGGTCGGTCACCAGCGTTCGGCTCGACGACGAACAACTCTCCGCCGACGAAGCCTTCGACGGGTTCGACGCGGCGATGCGCCACGTATGGGCGATCGACACGCCGGCGAATCTCGGTGGTTCGGTGTACGGGTCGGTGCAGTGGTCGTCGTCGCCGATCACCGCCGAGCGCGAACGAGAACTCATGACGCGCTACGGGATCACCAACCAGGCGCATTTCGTGGAGACCGCCGAGCAGCTCGACATCCAGCAGTCCAAGTTCGACTGGTACGACGCGGCCGGCTGCCTGGGGGAGTCCTTCGCCTTCGGACACTTCGTCCACCCCACCGAGTGCATGGTCACGCGGGTCTGCGACACCGGCAGCGGCGTGGTGTGGCAGCCGATGTCGAACGGACGACTGGGCTCGGGCATCGCGGACGTGCCGACGTTGCTCGACCGTGGAGTGCGGGTCGGGATCGGCGTCGACGACCAGTCGTGCACCGACATCTCCGACCCGTTCGAGAACATGCGGACAGGGCTGTACATGCAGCGCGCGGTGCGCTCCGACCCGGGAATCCTCTCGCCCGCAGATGTTCTCACGCTGCACACCATGGGCTCGGCGGCCGCGGTCGGGGTGGCGGACCGGGTGGGTTCGCTGGAAGCCGGCAAATACGCGGACTTCATCGTCGTCGATCCCCGTGAGCCCCACCTGGGGCCGATCTGGGATCCCGTCGCGACATTCGTGCTCGCGTGCGGACAGCGGAACCTCGTCTCGGTGTATATCGGGGGAGACGTGGCCTGGCAGCGCGGCGTGCCCGATGCGCTGCGGGACGAGGCGAATATCGAGTCGGCCGAACGCATGGTCAGATGCGCGGGTGCGGCCGGGGTGTATCCGGCAATCGATCTCCGACCGGAACGGGGGCAGTGGTCTCATGTCCGGTGATCAAGCAATGTCCGGTGATCGTCCGGTGGTCAGGGAGTCGATGATCAAGCAGTTGTCCGGTGATGCGGGCGTCGCCGCCCCGCCGACGACCACCACGATCGCCGATGTCGTCGCCTACCGCATCAGTCCCGACGACACGGTGGCGCTGGCGGTCTTGTCGGGTCCGCGGACCTCGGGCTCGCAGACGACGGTGTGCTTCGAGGTGTGGGAGCCGGGCGGGTCGCAACCCGACAACTCTCACGTGGCGTCGACGGAGACGTTCGTCGTCTTGCAGGGCGAAGGTCTCGCGCACAGCGACGGGCACAGGGTCCGCCTACGTGCCGGTTCGGTGATCGTGCTGCCCGCCGGGTCGGTGCATCGAATCGAGAACACCTCGACCAGTGAACGCCTCTATTCGGTGACGGTGATGGAGAACGACGACGGTTTCGAGGAACTGATCCGCTCCGGTACGCCCACGGCGCTGACCGACGCGGACCGGGCGGTACTCGCCGGTGCCGACGTCCCGCACACCGGTTGAGCAGGCCCGCGCCGCCTACCCGGCCGCCGCCGACCGCAGCTTCTCCAATAGCGGCCCGGCCGCCTCGGCGAGGAACCTTTCCTGGCTCTCGCCGCCGATCTGCACCAGCGCGATATCGGTGAATCCGGCCTCCCAGTAGGCGCGGATGGCGTCGACGATGGCGTCGAGGTCGGGGCCACACGGGATGGCCTGCGCCACGTCGTCGGGTGTGACGAATTGGGTGGCTCCGGCGAAGGCGGCGGTCGTCGGCAGGTTCGAGTTCACCGGCCAGCCGCCGCCGAACCAGCGGAACTGATCGTGTGCCCGGGCCAGGGCGGTGTCGCGGTCGGGGTCCCAGCTGATCGGGATCTGCCCGATGGCGCGGGTCAGTGCTTCGGCGTCACCCTGCCCGATCGAGGTCGTCGCGTCGTTGGCGTTCCAGTGCTCGATCAATTCCGCATTCGGTTCGGTGGCGATGAGATGGTCTGCGAGCGGACCGAATTCGTCGATGCCGCGCGGACCGGACACCGCCACACCGATCGGTACGCCGTCGTCGGGCAGATCCCAGATCCGCGCCGAATCGACCTGGAAGAACTCACCGCGATGGTCGACGTATCCGCCGTCGTGGAGGGCGCGGACGATCTCGATGGCCTCGGCGAGCATCGCCTGCCGTTCGCCCACGGCCGGCCAGCCGGCGCCGACGACATGCTCGTTCAGGTTTTCCCCGGCGCCGAGTCCGAGAGTGAACCGACCCTCGGCGAGTAGTTGCAGCGTCGCGGACTTCTGGGCGATGACCGCCGGGTGATAGCGGATGGTCGGGCACGTCACGTACGTCATCAACCCGACGCGCTCGGTCGCGTACGCCACCGCCCCGAGCACCGTCCACGCGTATGGTGCATGCCCCTGCGACGACAGCCACGGAAAGTAGTGGTCGCTGGAGACCTCGAAGTCGAATCCGGCCTCCTCGGCGGCGACCGCGTCGCGAACCAGCTGTCGGGGACCGGCCTGCTCGGTCATGAGGGTGTATCCGAATCGTGTCTCCATAATTCGCTCCTGACTCGATATGGCGTTTGGAATCGATGACACGGTGAAAGCTGGGCCATGTTCTAGACCCTCAAGCTCTCGACCGAAGAAAGCTCTCGACCCGAAGAAAGCGACGGTGGATCCGATGGCCGATACGGCAGGTTCCGGGCGTTCCGATGCGCCCGACGAAGCGACCTCGGGTGAGGTGCGCTCCGATGATGGGCCGGTGAACACCGTGCTCCTCGACGTCGACGGTACCCTCCTCGACTCCAATCATCTGCACGCTTTGGCGTGGCAGCGGGCCTTCGCCGGTCACGATCTGTATCCGGAATGGTGGCGAATCCATCGCGCGATCGGGATGGGTGGCGACCAACTCGTCGGCGAGGTGTGCGGCTCCGACGTCGAGGACTCGCTGGGCGATCAGCTGCGCGACGAGTGGGCGCAACGCTATCGCGAACTGGTCGGCGAAGCGTACGTGCTGCCGAAGGCGCCCGAGTTGATCCGCATGCTCACCGGCGCCGGGTACCGGGTGGCACTGGCATCGTCGAGCGCCAAGGAGTTCACCGACACCGCGTTGGAGATCCTCGGCATCTCGCGGTCCGACGTCGACGTGGTGACCAGCGCCGACGATGCCGACACGTCGAAGCCGGCGCCGGATCTCCTCGGCGTCGCGCTCGAACGCGCGGGTGGCGGGCCGGCGATCCTGGTCGGCGACAGCGTGTGGGATGTGGCGTCGGCATCGGCGCTCGGGATCCCGTGTCTGAGCGTCCGGACGGGCGGGTCGGCGGCCGCGGAGCTGCTCGACGCGGGTGCGGTCCGCGTCGTCGACGACGTGGCCGCGCTGGTCACCGAGGGTTGGCGGCCGTGACCGGTCGGGCGGTTCACTACTCTGTATAGCCGTGTCCCCCGCATCCCTTTCGGTGATCTCCGACGCCGTCTCGGTGCGCGTACCGGCCAAGGTGAATCTGCACCTGGGGGTCGGGCCCCTGCGTGCCGATGGCTACCACGACCTGGTCACCGTCTATCAGGCGCTCTCGCTGTACGACGACGTGGCCGTTGCGCGTGCCGCCGCGCTCGGTGTCACGCTCGCCCGCGAGGGCGGGCGCGGCGCCGACGCCGCCGACGTCCCGCTCGACGACGACAATCTCGCGGTCCGGGCCGTGCGGGCGCTGGGCGAGTGGGCGGGGCGCGATCCGCGTGTGGCGATCGACATCGTCAAACGCATTCCCGTGGCCGGCGGCATGGCCGGCGGGAGCGCCGACGCGGCCGGTGCGCTGGTCGCCCTGGCCGCGTTGTGGAAACTGGACATCCCGCGCGCACAACTGTTGGAGATCGCCGCCGGACTGGGCAGCGATGTGCCGTTCGCGGTGCAGGGCGGGACCGCGCTGGGCACCGGGCGCGGTGAGCAACTGATGCCGACGCTGGCCCGCGGTGAGCTGCATTGGGTGCTGGCCTTCGCGCGCGAGGGCCTGTCCACCCCCGCGGTCTTCGGCGAACTCGACCGGCTGCGGGCCGACCACGCCGAGACCTTTCCCGAACAGAACCCGCGCCCCGACGCGCTGATGGCCGCACTCGCCGGCGGGCGGCCCGAACAGATCGCGCCGCTGCTGCACAACGATCTGCAACCGGCGGCACTGAGCTTGCAGCCGCGTCTGCGGCGCACCCTGCGCGCCGGCATCGATGCGGGCGCGCTCGGTGGGATCGTCTCCGGATCGGGCCCGACGTGCGCGTTCCTCTGCGCCGACGCCGACGCCGCGGTGGCCGTCGCCGCCGAACTCTCCGGCGCCGGGGTGGCGCGGTCGGTGCGTACCGCCACCGGACCGGTCACCGGTGCGACCCGACAGACGCCGGACCAGTGATGGGCACGGTGATGCGCCGCGGACTGCGGCGCCGGCTGCTGCCCTTGCTCACCACGGCACTCGTCGTCGCGACGGCCGGCACCGCATCGGTCGCCGCCGCTCCCACCTCCGCGGCCCCGACGGCGGCGGGCGCTCCCACCACAACCCCGGCAACCCCTACCGCAACCCCGGCAACCCCCGCTACGGTCCCGGCCGGCCCCGCTGCCGGCCGGGTGCTGTCGAGCAGCGCGATCGCGCGGGCAGATCTGCCGCCCGGTGCCGCATCCGGACAACGCGTCACCTATGTGACGCGCGACCAGAACAACCGAATGGCGTTGTCCACCGGTGTGTTCTACGTGCCGCGTGGCAACGTCCCGGCCGGCGGGTGGCGGATCTTCTCCTGGGCGCATGGCACCACCGGCATCGCCGACGAGTGCGCCCCGAGCCGCACCCGCCGCGGCGACGGCGTCGAGAGCCCGGTCATCGATGCGCTGAAACGCGGATATGCCGTCACCGCAACCGATTACGCCGGGCTGGGGTCGGCGGGAGAGTCGGAGTATCTGGGTGGCCGGGCCGCCGCCCATTCGGTGATCGACATGATCCGCGCCGCACGCGCCCGGGACCATTCGCTCGGCACCGAGTGGGTGTCGGCCGGCCACTCGCAGGGCGGACATGCGGCGCTGTTCGCCGGACACGAGGCGCCCGGCTACGCGCCGGAGTTGCGGCTGCGGGAAATCCTCGCGCTCGCACCGGCTTCCGGGATCGAAGGGGTGCTGACCAAGTCGTTCACCCCCGACGTGCCGAGCCTGGGGCGGATCAACACGGTCAGCGCCCTCTACCTCTACATCCTCGCCGGCCTCGACCACGCCCGTCCCGACCTGCACGTGACCGATCACCTCACCTCCGACGGCAAGCGCTTCCTCGACCTCGCGCGTTCGGAATGCAACGGCGAGGTGTCGCAGGCGCTGCGGTCGGTCGCGCCGGGTTCGCTGCTCGGCAGCGCGCTCGGCGGCGGGCAGTTCGCGGCCGCGCTGGCCGACTACACGCGGGTGCCGACCGGCGGCTACACGGTGCCGATCCGCATCGACCACGGACTGCTCGATCCGGTGGTGCCGTTCGGGCTGACCGCGGCGCTGGTCCGGTCCATGCGGTCCGCGGGCACCGACGTCGACCTGCACACGCACATCCGCGCCGACCACACCGAGATCGTCGCCGACTCCCTCGACGAGGTGATGGACACCGCGGCGACCGCGTTCGGGCGCGACTGAACGCCCGCAGACCGCCGGTTGTTATCGTCTACCGGTGTCACCTGCCTCCCCGTCCGCGCTGATCAACGCCGACCGCATCAGCAAGAGCTTCGGCATCCGCCAGCTGCTCGACGAGGTCAGTCTCGGGGTGCATGAAGGCCAGCGGATCGGCGTGGTCGGCCTCAACGGCGGCGGCAAGACCACGCTGCTCGAGATCCTCGGCGGCATCGTCGAACCCGACTCCGGCCGGGTGTCGCGGGCCGGCGGGGCACGCGTCGCGGTCGTCACCCAGCGCGGCGAGCTGCCCGCGGGCAAGACCGTCGCCGAGGTCGTGGTCGGTGGCCCCGACGTGGCCGTCCACGAGTGGGCCGGCGATCCGCGGGTGCGTGGTGTCCTCGCCGGGATCGGCGTCGACGGGCTGCTCGACGCGCGGGTCGACGAACTGTCCGGCGGGCAGCGCCGCCGGGTCGCCCTGGCCGCGGCACTGGTCTCCGATGCCGACGTCCTGATCCTCGACGAGCCCACCAACCACCTCGACGTCGAGGGAGTGCAATGGTTGGCCGAGCATCTGGCGAACCGCCGCAGCGCACTCGTCGTGGTCACCCACGACCGCTGGTTCCTCGACACCGTCGCCACCCGCACCTGGGAGGTGCACGACGGCCGCGTCGACGAGTACGAGGGCGGCTACAACGACTGGGTCTTCGCCCGTGCCGAGCGGGTGCGACTGGCCGACGCCGCCGAGGAACGCCGCCGCAACCTGGCCCGCAAGGAACTGGCGTGGCTACGCCGCGGGCCGCCGGCACGAACGTCCAAGCCGCGCTACCGGATCGAGGCCGCCGAGCAGCTCATCAGTGACGTCCCGCCGCCGCGGGACACGGTGACGTTGTCGGCGTTCGCGCGTCGCCGCCTGGGCCGGGTGGTCATCGAACTCGAGGACGCCCACATCGAAACCCCGGGCGGCAGTGGTGAATCCGAAGAACCGGACGATCACCGGCGGCGGGTGCTCCTCGACAGTCTGACGTGGCGGCTGGCGCCCGGTGAGCGGATCGGTCTGGTGGGCGTCAACGGGTCCGGTAAGACGACGCTGCTGCGTGCACTGGCCGGCGAGGTCGACGTCGCGCCCGGCCGCCGCGTGCAGGGCACGACCGTATCCATCGGCTGGCTGCGTCAGGAACTCGACGATCTCGACCCCGATCAGCGGTTGCTCGACGCGGTGGAATCGGTCGCGGCGCGGGTCACGCTGGGCGACAAGGAGTTCTCGGCCGCTCAGCTCGCCGAGCGGTTGGGCTTCACCCCGGCGCGTCAGCGAACGCCGGTCGGCAATCTCTCCGGCGGCGAACGGCGGCGGCTGCAGCTGACGCGGGTGCTGATGTCGGAGCCGAATGTGTTGCTGCTCGACGAGCCGACCAACGACCTCGACATCGACACCCTGCAACAGCTCGAGGACCTGCTCGACTCGTGGGCGGGGACGATGGTGGTGATCTCGCACGACCGTTACCTGATCGAGCGGATCTGCGACTCGACGTGGGCGTTGTTCGGCGACGGCAAGCTCACCAACCTGCCCGGCGGCATCACCCAATACCTGGAGCGTCGTCGCGAGATGCTCAGTGGCGCAACTGGTTCCGGATCATCAAAGGTGGGGTCGTCGCAAGCGGCGGCCGGCGGGGCCGCAAGCACCACCGATAAGCCCGCGGTGAGTGCGGCCGAGCACCGTGAGGCGCGCAAGGCGATGAATCGGGCCGAGCGCCAGATGACCCAACTCGCCCGGCGCGAGGAGGAGTTGCATGCGGCGCTGGCCGCGGCGGCCACCGACCCGGACCGACTGGTGACGCTGAATGCCGAACTGCGGCAGGTGATCGAGGACAAGGAGGCCGCCGAGGTGGCCTGGCTGGAGGCGGCCGAGGCGATCGAATGACCGCACCCGTCGGCGGCCGCCGCCTCACATCGCGTGTTCCCAGCTGCCGCGGGTGTTCACGTTCGCGGCGTCGGCGAGGGTTGCCAGCTCACCGATCTCGTCGTCGGTGAGGGTGATGCCGGTGGCGCGCACGAGGCCGTCGCCGGCGTCTCGCGCGCACTGCAGCTCGAGGAGGCCGAGGACGAGCATCTGTTCGACCTCGCCCGGCGCCAACGCCGGTCCGGTCCCGCGCCGTAAGCCGACGTTCTGGCGCGACTGGGAGCGCGTCGCCGCCGACACCGTCGCCTACCTGCGTGCCGAGGTTAGGTGGAGCCGAGCTCGTTCGTGCCGGGCGCCGCGTCCCGCTCACACACGTTCGCTGCGCTTCCCGGGGATGAGGAAGGCTAAGGCAAGGGGGATGGCGCTGAGACCGAAGGCCCACCAGAAGGTGCCTGCGAACCCGGCGAGCATCTGCTCCGGAGTGTGGGCGGTGTCCAGGAAGCTCTGGAGAATCACAGCGATGACGGCGACGCCGAACGGCGCGCCGACCCGCTGGACGACACTGAAAGCCGCGCTGCCGCTGGGGATCTCAGCATGACTGAGACTGCCGAAGGCGAGTGTCATGACCGGGTACATGGCGGACCGAACCCGATGCCTTGCAGGAGCTGACCGCCCAGCAGCAAGAGTTCCCCTCCGTGGAGGCCGACGAAGGCGAAGGGCAGGATGCCGATCATCGTCAAGGCGATTCCGCCGGCAACGACGAGGCGGCCGTCGAGCTTGGCGGCGAGCGGCCGGACCAGGAGGAAGAAGAGCATCGTCCCTGCGCCCTGGGGAATCAGCAGGAGGCCGGTGGCAAGCACGCTTTCGCCGCGAAGCTGCTGGTAGAACAGCGGTAGCAACAGGGTCAGTGCATATGTCGAGAACCCGGCCATGAAGGTGATGACGCTGCCGAGGCCAAAGCTTCGCCGCGCGAAGAGTCGCACGTCGATGAGCGGCTTGCGCCGCGCGGACAGCGAATGCCTGACGAACCCGGCGATGAGAACGGTGCCGATCAGCAGCGGCAGCCACGCGGACACGCTTGCGAAGCCGCCTTCGCCGCCTGCCTCGGAGAGGCTGTAGGCCAACGCGACGACGCCGAGGGGGCAGCAACGCGAGGCCGAGTACGTCCAGCCGGTCACCGGGCCGGCCTCCGACGGCGGGGAGAAGTCGGGTGAGGGCGAGGGTCGCGATGCAGACGGGGACGTTGATGAGGAACATCCACTGCCAGGACCAGTACTGCAGGATGAGTCCTCCGAGGACCGAGCCCAGGACCGGGGCGAGCTGGGCGGGGAGCGCGATCGCGATCATTGCCTTTCCGATCCGCTCGGGGCCGGCAGCGCGGGTGACTCCGCCGTCTGGGCGCTGGTCGCGCAGCGACGCTGGCAGGACCCCGACGCCGCCGACGACGACGTGGAGACCGCGGCGGTCGAGCGTGTCATCGCCCAACGCATCGCACACTTCGGTGAACTCGGGCTCCTCGACACCGACGACCCACGGCGCACGACGGACCACTTCTTCGCGCTCACGGTCCTGTTGGCCTTCAACGAGCAGCCGAACCCCCTCGCCGTGGACCATGGACGGCTTCGAGCGACGATGGTCGACGGTGCGCGCGCCTTCGTCCGCGCATACGGCACCCGGCGATGACCGCTAGCGGCCCGCTGACTCGCCGGCGCCGAACACGGCTTCGGCCGGAATTACGACGTCACCTCGGTTGTCTGCCGCAACGCTGTTCGGTTCTCGGCGATCAAATGGATGTCGGCAACGCCATGGCAGGGTTCGGATGTGGGTTCGCCGGCCGGCCACGATCACCAGGGAGGCCGCGCCGAGGACGAGTCCGACGCCGATCCCCGCGTCGGGCCGCTGCCCGAGCATGCCCCACCCCAGCAGGGCTGACACCGACGGGATGAGGGTGAACAGCATCGACGTCGCCGCCGCGCCCGCGGTGTTGACCAGCCGCAGGAACAGGGTGGTGGCGACCATGGACGACAAGATGATCATCGTCGGCAGCACCCAGGCTGCGCGCAGTGGATCCGAGATCGTCTGAGGTGTGGCCAAAGCCAGTGCGGCCGTGGGGATCAGGGCGACGCCGAGTTGAATGCTGTTGCCGGCGACGAGGTCCACGCTGCCGCAGAACCGTTGCTGGTAGAGGCCACCGAGCGCGACGCCGGCGAGGGCGAGCAGGACCAGTCCGACGGCGAGGCCCATCGTCGAGGCGTCGGCGAGCACCCGCGGAAGGCAGGCGGTGAGCACCGCGGCCGTCCCGACGCCGATCCCGACCCATTGACGTGGCCGCAGCCGGGTGCCGAGCACCGGCCAGGCGAGCAGTGCGGTGGCGACCGGGTTGAGTGCGATGACGAGGGCGACGATGACGGCGGGGACATCGAGTTGCAGTGCCAGATAGGCACATCCGAACTGGAGGAATTGGGTGAGCAGCCCGACCACGGCTACGTGCGCCAGCATGCGACCCCGGGGGAATGTGCGGTGGGTCAGCGCTGCGATCAGGCCGAGCGCAGCTGCCGAGCCCGCGAAACGGATGGCCAGCAACGCCATCGGCGACATCGCGGTCACGCCGAGCGCGCCGAGCGGGTAGCCGAAGGCCCAGAGCAGGACGAAGGCCGATGCGGGCACGAGGGGGATTCGCATGTGTCAAGCGTGCGCGACGACCATCGGCGCGGTCCAACAACGATCAGTAATCGTGATTGATCAGTGAACGGCATCGATCTAGGCTGGTCGTCATGGCCAACACCGTTCTCGACATCACGCCATTGCGCAGCCTGGTGGCGGTGGCCACCTGTGGCGGTTTCCACCGTGCCGCCACCGCCCTGCATCTCACCCAGTCGGCCGTCAGTCAGCACGTCCGGCGGCTCGAGACGGTGACCGGGATGCGTCTGGTCGAGCGGGAGGGCCGTGTCACCCGATTCACCCCGGACGGTGAGGCGCTGCTCGCGCACGCCCGCACGATCCTGGCCGCGCATGACGAAGCGGTGCGGCGCTTGAACATCCGATCGTCGACGCCGACGCTGACGGTGGCGACGAGCGAGCACGGAGCCGATTGGGCTCTACCGGTGCTCTCGCAGATTCTGCGCGAACAATGCCCCGGGCATGCGGTCAGCTTCCGGCTCGAACGCAGCAGGCGGGTGATCGCGGCGATCGACAAGGGGGATGTGGATGTCGCGGTCTATCACGAGCCGATCGGCCCGCGTACCGAGCTGTTCGGGCCGCAGGTGGCGATGCGCTGGTTCGGTGCCCCGGATCTCGTTCTGGATCCCGAACGGTCCGTGCCGCTGATCGTCTTCGACGAGCCGTGCTCGACGCGCGGCGTGGCGCTCGATGTGCTCGGCAAGGCCGGGATCGACTTCGGCATCGTCGTCGAATCCGCCGACCTCGCAGGCGTGACCGCCGCGGTCCGGGCAGGTCTCGGGGTGGTGTTGCTGCCGGTGGTCAGCCGGCCGCCGGAAGGGATGCGGGAGGTGACATCGCTGCCGCCGTCGCCGCCGTGCGCGCTACAGGTGCGATTTGCGCCGACCGTCCCCGAGTCGGTTCAGGCCGCAACGCGTGCGGCGCTGGCCGAGATGACCTCCGGTGTCGAGGCGGTCGGCGAGCCCGCGGTGGCGACGCGCTAGCGTGAAACGCATGTCCTACATCCGCACCAACGTCGCCAACAGTGTCGGCGAGGTCATCCTCGACCGGCCCAAGGCGCTCAACGCACTCGACCAGACGATGGTCGACGACATGTACGAGGTACTGCTGCGCTGGGCCGACGACGACACGATCGAGACCGTGTTGCTGACGTCCGCCAGTGACCGTGCGTTTTGTGCCGGCGGCGACATTCGCGCGATACGCGACAGCGCGCTCGCCGGTGACGGCGACGCCATCATCCGATACTTCTCCCACGAGTACCGGCTGAACCAGCTGATCGCCGAATACCCCAAGGCGCACATCGCGTTGATCGACGGCGCGGCGATGGGCGGGGGACTCGGCATCAGTGTGCACGGTGAGATCAGGGTGGTGACCGAGAAGACGATGATCGCGATGCCCGAGACCGCGATCGGTTTCTTTCCCGACATCGGTTCCACCTACTTCCTGCCGCGGCTGCCGCAGGGTGTCGGAATGTGGTTGGGCCTCACCGGCGCACGCGTGCGCGGATCACAAGCACTCTCGGTGGGACTGGCCACCCACTATGTGCCGTCGGCCGAATTGGGTGGTGTGGCCGACCGAATCCGTTCCGGCGCACCACTGGTCGAAGTGCTGACCAGCTCACCCGACAAGCATGACGACCATCCGCCGCTGCCGGTGGAGAAGATCGGCGAATATTTCTCCGACACCAACGTCACCGCGATCGTCGGCGGTCTGCGTGGAGCGGTCGGCGACGAGTGGGCCACCGAGATGCTGGAGTTGCTCGAGCACGCCTCACCCACCAGCCTGTGGGTGACCGCCCGACTCCTCGAACTCGGCGCGTCGTCATTGCTCGACGAATGCCTTGAGCGCGAACTGCATGCCGCCGAGAAGATCACTGCCACACCCGACTTCGCCGAGGGAGTGCGTGCCGTCCTCGTCGACAAGGACCGTAACCCGGCCTTCGACCCCGCCGACATCGACGCCGTCGACCCGGCCGAGGTGGCCCGGATCGTCGGCGCCTGAGAGTTCAGCCGGACGCCGACGACCGGGGCCGGGGCTCTATGAAGTTCTCAAACAACAATTGCGGTCCGGGCGCGCCGGGTGCACGGGTCGGAAAGTCGTTGCAGGTAAGCCTGCTTCAGGCAGCATCGTCCAGGTGGAGGGTGCGTCGGTTGTAGGCGGGGAGTGGTCGTCGTCGCGGGTCGACCGTGGCCGGTGGGATGAGCCACGGATGCCGGTCGAACCCCATCACCACATCCCAGTGATCATTCGGCCCGCTCGCTTCGCTCCCGGCGCCGGCACGGTCGTGGACATCGTGGTGGCAGGCGGTGCACAGCAGGCAGCCGTTGTCGAGGTCGGTGGGGCCGCCGTCAGCCCAGTGGCGCAAATGGTGCGCGGCGGTGCGCGATGCAGGTGCACCGCACTTCACGCAGCACTTATCCCGCAGCAGCAACGCTTTTCGCTGCGACAGCGTGAACAGCCGCTTCTCCCGCCCGACGTTCAACGGCACCTGCTCGCCGTCGACGATGACGACGGTGATCCCGGCATCACAACCCAACATTTTTGCCGTCGCAGGGGTCACCGAGCCCATGAACTCCAGTGCGGACAGCTTCGGGGCATCGGCCGGGATGGTCAGCAACACCCCGCCGGTCGGTTTGCACGACACGGTCTCGTCGGTGAGACCCTTCTGAGCGAGCTCCAAGATGGATTCGAAGGCATCGGCGCGCCTGTTGTGTGCTGGCCGCGGGTCATGCGAGCCGTCGGGCTGAGGTTTCGGCGCCGACAACGCTTCGACGAGGCTGTGGAGTTTCTCCCCGGCGACGGCATCGAGGTTGGCGCGCACATCCAAACGGCCGTCGCTGGTCTTGTGGTAGCCGAGTTCGTTGACGGTCTTGTCTTGAGCAGCGGGTGTGCCACCGGTATCGTCGGCCAGCAGATTGCCGAGTTGGCGTGCGTGCTTGCCTATTTCGGCGGGACTCATCCCGGACAGAGCTTGGGACACCAATGCGCGGGTGTGGTCGCGGCGTTGTTCGGGCGTGACGGGTTCGCCGGCGCGGGAGGCGATGTGGCCGAGTCCGAGGACGATGGCGTCGGCGTGCTCGGACGAGATGGAACCGTCGGCGGCGTGGCGTAGCAGTGGGTCGATGTCGGTGGCGGTGCCGATGCGCACGAGCCGTGCGGCGACGGCGGGGCGCGCACCCCATTACGACCAGTAGTTCCCGCAACCGGCGTCCGTGGCCGTCGGCGACGTTGAGTCGGTCGAGGTCGCCAGTGAACGTGGTTGCGTGATGGTCGGCGAGATTGCGGATCAGCAGGATCTGTTGCATCGCGGCGTGTGCTTGCGGCCCGGTCATGTCCGGGTTGGTGTGGAGTTCGGCGAGCTGGTCGACGATTCCGGCCAAAACTGCTGCAGTATCCGTGCTTTCGGCGGTGGTGTCGTCGATCATGGATTCCCCCCTGGATGATCTTGCGATGACTCCAGTGTAGCAGAATATTTGTTCGACGCCAGAGTGTTCGAAGTCTAATCCACAAGGGCTGCAACCAGTTTCGTCACATCAGTGAACTGTTGTCACAGCGGTGAACGACTTTCTCTGCGGTGAACAGCAGTCACACGGAACGAACGCCGAGTCGTCGTCAATCCGCCGCAGCGACAAGCGGTTCCAGGGTGAGGTCGGGGTGTTCCTTCTCGATGTACTGTAGCCGCCATTTGTCGCTGAACAATGCGAGGAGCACACCGTCGCCGGAGCGGGTGAACACCTCGACGCCGCGCTGCCGGTCGAGTTCGGCGGCGCTGTCGGCGTCGGTGCGGCGGGCCAGGGTGTAGCCGAGCGGTTCGATGACGGTGTCCACGTTGTATTCCGCCTTCATCCGCGCGGTCATCACCTCGAACTGCATCGGACCGACTGCGGCGAGTACCGGCGAGGCGTCGCCGCGCAGGTCGTTGCGCAGGACCTGCACCACACCCTCGCTGTCGAGCTGCTCCATGCCCTTGCGGAACTGCTTGTACTTGTCGGCGGTGGTGACGCGCAACGATGAGAAATGTTCGGGCGCAAAGGAAGGTATGGGCGGAAACTGAATCCGCGGTCCGTCGTAGAGGGTGTCGCCGGGAGCGAGCGCAGTCGCGTTGACCAGACCCACCACGTCGCCGGGATAGGCGGTGTCGACGGTGGAACGGTCACGGCCGAACACGGCCTGGGCGTACTTGGTGGCGAAGGGTTTTCCGGTCTGCGCGTGGGTCACCACCATGCCGCGCTCGAACTCACCCGAGACGATGCGCATGAACGCCAGTCGATCCCGGTGGCTGGAGTCCATGCCGGCCTGCACCTTGAACACGACCGCGCTGAACGGATCGGTGGGCTCCCGGACGGTGCCGTCGACGCCGGCGCGTCCGGCCGGGGCGGGTGCGAGCCCGACGAGCGTCTCGAGTAGTTGGCGCACACCGAAATTCAGCATCGCCGACGCGAAGATCATCGGTGAGGTCTGCCCGCCCAGGAACAGTTCCTGATCGTGGTCCTGACCCATCTCGGTGAGCAACTCACTTTCTTCGACCGCTTCGGTCCACGCCTGCCCTTCGCGAGCGGACGCGGCGTCGGCGTCCATGACCTCCTCGGGGGCGATCGTGGCGCCGCCGGCGGTGCGGGTGAAGTGGATGTAGCGGCCGCTCCGGCGGTCGAGCAGACCGCGGAAATCGCCGGCGATGCCGACGGGAAAGAACAGGGGAGTCGGGAGCAGGCCGATGCGTTCGCTGATCTCGTCGATCAACTCGAGGGGTGTGCGTCCGGGCCGGTCCCATTTGTTGATGACGGTGATGACAGGGATGCCGCGATGGCGACACACCTGGAACAGCTTGAGCGTCTGCGGCTCGAGGCCCTTGGCGGCGTCGATGAGCATCACGGCGGCGTCGACGGCGGTGAGTACCCGATAGGTGTCCTCGGAGAAGTCGGCGTGACCGGGCGTGTCGACGAGATTGATGACCGTGGGTTCGGCGCCCGGCGCAGAGCCGGCGGGCAGGTAGTTGAACTGCAGCGCGGTCGAACTGACCGAGATCCCGCGCGCCTTCTCCATCTCCATCCAGTCCGAGACCGTCGAGCGGCGGCCGGCCTTGCCGTGGATTGCGCCCGCCTCGCTGATCATGCGGGCGTGCAGTGCCAGCGCCTCGGTCATGGTCGACTTACCGGCGTCGGGGTGGGAGATGATGGCAAAGGTGCGGCGCCGGCGGACCTCGTCGGCAACGGAAGAACTCACCCGTTGAGGCTATCGGGCCAGGCCGTGGCGCCCAAAACGCCGACGCGCACCGAAGCGATGCGAGGGAACTACTCGAACGGCACCGGCGGCATCTTGACGACCTGCGCGGCGTAGCTCAGCCCCGCGCCGAAGCCGAGTAGCAGCGCGGTGTCACCCGGCTTGGCCTTGCCGGTGGAGAGCAGATCCTCGATGGCCAGGGGGATCGACGCGGCAGAGGTGTTGCCGGTGTACTCGATGTCGTTGGCGACGACGGCGCGCTCGGGCAGGTGCAGGCTCTTGGCCAGCAACTCGTTGATCCGCGCGTTGGCCTGGTGCGGCACGAAGACGTCGAGGTCCTCGGTGCCGATCTTCGCCGCCTCGAGCGCGCGCTGGGCGGCCTTGCCCATCTCGAATGCCGCCCACCGGAACACCGCGGTGCCCTGCAGCCGCACATATGGGCGCTGGACGCGGTCGCCGTCGAGGAAGGTGACCCAGTCGATGTCCTGGCGGATCGCGTCGTACTGCGACCCGTCGCTACCCCAGATCACCGGGCCGAGTTGCTGATCCTCGGTCGGGCCGACGACGACGGCGCCGGCACCGTCGCCGAAGATGAAGCAGTTGGTCCGGTCGGTCATGTCGAGGGTCACCGACAGTTGTTCGGCCCCGATGACCAGCACATGGGTGGCGCTGCCGCCGCGGATCATGTCGGCGGCGATCGCCATCGCGTAGCCGAATCCGGCGCAGCCGACGGTGACGTCGAAGGCCGGGACGCCGTTGGCCCCGAGCTCGGTGGCGACCTTCGTCGCGCCGGCCGGCGTCAGCAGCAGATGCGTGTTGGTCGCGAGGATCACCGCGTCGATGTCGGATCCCGACAGCAATGCGTTGGCGATCGCCGTGCGGCCCGCCGCGATGGACATCTGGGTGACGTCCTCGTCGCGGCGTGCGAATCGCCGGGTCTTGATGCCGGTGCGGGTGTAGATCCACTCGTCGGAGGAATCGATGTGTTCGCATATCTCGTCGTTGGTGACGACGCGCTCGGGCCGGTAGGCGCCGATTCCGAGCATCCCGATGTTCGTCACACCGGTCTTGTCGGCGATCACGGTCATGATGAGGTGTCCTTCCGTTCGGCGATCCGCCTGCGGTGCGCTATGCGAGTCAACATAGACGGTCTCACATGAGGCGCCTACTCGGAAGTAGTGGAGCGCCGCTCGGCGATCAACGCACGATAACGAGACCGGTCGGAGGTCATCTGATGGCCCGGGTCGTCCGCCGGGGGCGCCCACGTCGACGATGGCTGAAAGGACAGTTCCCCGGACCGTAGATCGTCGACGACGCCGGTCAGCCACTCGAGTTCGGCGCGGGCGCGGGTGATCCAGAGTTGGGCGCCGCGTTGCGCATGGGGCGGTACGTAGGGATTCGGTGAGGCGGCCGGTGCGAACTCGTCGATGGCCGCGGCGAGTCGGCGCCGCCGCTCGTCGAGGTGGTCGAGGGCGGGCGCGTCACCGAGTAGCGGCAGCAACCCGAAGGCGGCATGGAACGCCCGGTCGTCGAAGATGTCCACCTCGCGGGTCGCATCGGCGAGCTGCTCGGCAAGTCGTCGCCGTCCCGGCTCGGTGATCTCGTATACGGCGACCTCACGCGTGCCCTCGGGCAGATCGTGGCGTCGCAGCAGTCCCTCGTCGGCGAGTCGGCCGAGCGCGTGATAGATCGAGCCGGGTTTCACGTTGGCCCACCGGTCGGCCTGCCACGACAGCAGCTCGCGCCTGATCTGATAGCCGTTCACCGGCCCGAACAACCCGACCGCGCCCAGGAGCAGCAGCTGGGTGGCAGGTGGGCGCATGAATGCAGGGTAATCGCCGCGTCGCCGGACCTGGCGGACAGTCGTTGTCCGCGATCCGGTGAATTCTGGTCGGCGATCGGGTCACAACAGGCGAGTGCCGTCGGAAAATGGCAGTGGCGCCCGACGAAGCAGTGGGGTCGGCCGAGACGCAACCACTTGACAGGTATGTTCAAATTTGAATAGCACGGTGAAAATACCCTGGCCGCGTTCGGCCGGCCGGACGCACGACGAGTGATCGAGGAGAGGAACCCATGATCCATGCGCGAGGTCTCGTCCAGACCTTTCACACCGGGCGCGGGAAGCAGAAACGTGAAGTTCGCGCCGTCGACGGCGTCGATCTCGATATCGCCGAGGGTGAGGTGGTCGGATTCCTCGGGCCCAATGGCGCCGGGAAGACCACGACCCTGCGAATGCTCACCACCCTGTTGCGGCCCACCGCGGGGACCGCGACGGTCAACGGCTACGACGTCGTACGCGACGCCGTCATGGTCCGGCGCAGCATCGGCTACGTCTCGCAGGCCGGGGGAACGTTCAGCCAGGCCCAGGCCGGCGACGAGGTCGTCGACCACGGCATGCTGTACGGGCTGTCGCGGCCGGACGCCATCCGCCGCGGTAAGGCGCTCTTCGAGCAGCTGCAGCTCGACGGACTGTGGGAACGCATGCCCAAGAACATGTCCGGCGGGCAGAAACGCCGGCTCGACATCGCGATGGGTCTCGTCCACGACCCGACGCTGGTGTTCCTCGACGAGCCGACCACCGGCCTCGACCCGCAGGCCCGCGCCAACCTGTGGGAGCACATCCGGCGGCTGCGTACCGAACGCGGCGCCACGATCTTCCTGACCACCCACTACCTCGACGAGGCCGACGAGCTCTCGGACCGGATCCTCATCATCGACAACGGCCGGATCGTCGCCGCCGACACCGCCGACAACCTCAAGGCGCATGTCTCCGGCGACCTCGTCGATCTCGAGATCTCCGACGTGGCCCAGGTGTCCACCGCCGCAGCCAAACTCGGCTCCATCGCCAACGCGGTCGAGACCGAGGGCCGCCACATCCGCGGCCGGGTACAGCGCGCGGGCCGGCACGTCCCGGCACTGCTTCGTGAACTGACCACGGCGTCAATCGAACTGGACTCGATAGAGATCATCCGGCCGACGCTCGACGACGTCTTTCTCACCATGACCGGGCGTTCTCTGCGGGACGCCCAGGCCACCACCGAGAACGCCGAAGAGACCGAACTCGACAACGAAGGAGCGCTGCGATGACCTTCCTGCGTGAATCCCACATCGTCTTCCGGCGGCAGATCCGGATGAACCTGCGCAACCCCGCGTGGGTGTTGATCGGGGTGCTGCAGCCGGTGCTGTATCTCGTGTTGTTCGGCCCACTCCTCAAACCGTTGGTGTCCCAATTCCCCGGTGGCTCAGACAATCCCTACACGTTCCTGGTGCCCGGTCTGCTCGTACAGCTGGGGCTGTTCGGTGCCATGTTCGCCGGCTTCAGTCTCATCGGCGAATGGCGCGAGGGCGTCATCGAGGCCGAGCGGGTGACACCGGCGAGCCGCACCGCGCTGCTCACCGGCCGGCTGATGCGCGACATGCTGCAACTTCTCGTGCAGGCAGTGATCCTGGTGCTGCTCGGGTGGGCGATGGGGATGCGCGGGTCGGTGATCGGCGTCGTCGTCGGGATCGTGATCACGTTGCTCATCGGCGGCGCATGCGCGGCGGCGTCGAATGCGTTGGCGCTCACCACCAAGAGCGAGGATGTGATGGCCCCGGTCATCAACATGGTGATGATGCCGGTCCTGTTGCTCTCCGGCATCCTGCTCCCGATGACGCTGGGCCCGGCATGGCTGCACCGGCTCAGCGACTTCATGCCGTTCCGCTGGATCGTCGACGGCGTCCGCGACACCTTCGGCGGCGAGATCGCGACGATGGCGGTGCTGTGGTCGGTACTCGCCGCGCTGATCTTCGCCGCGCTCGGAACATGGTGGGGGACTTCGGTGTTCCGTAAGGAGAATGCCTGACCTACGGTCGTTCCCGCTCACTCATTTGCTTCCCGCTCAGCGATCTCGGTGAGCGGGAAGCAAATGGTTGAGCGGGAAGGGGCCCGAAATCGGTGGAACCGAATCAAGTCGCCTCGCGTCCAACGATTCATGACCAACTATCCCCAGGACGACTTCGGACTCATCCGTCGTGACGCTGCGTTGCGGCGCGGCATCTCCGACGCCCACCGGGCCGCGGCGGTCAAGCGGGGCGGGCTGATCCGGCTCGTCCCGGGAGTCGACGTGGAACCCAGCGAGGAGTTCGACGGCCACGAGGGCGCCCAGAAGCTGCATCGGCTCAAGGCGATTGCCGTGTCGACGTCGAACCTCGGTGCGGAGAAGGCGCTTCCGCTCAGTCACGCGTCGGCGGCGTCGTTACACGGCTTGCCGCTGCTGAAGCCGGACCTAGGCCGGGTACACGTCACCACCGGACGTGTGGCGGGCGGTTCGATCCGTAGCCACCGGCACCTGCACGCGGCGCCGCTCGAGGCGGACGAATTGGTGCGGTGCGACGGCCTGCTCGTCACCTCGCTCGAGCGCACCGCCGTCGACGTCGCGACATCGGGCGACTTCACCCAGGCGCTCACCGCATTCGACCAGGCGTTGCGCCTCGGTGCCGACAGATCTCTGATGCAGGAGATCCTCGTACGTCGCCGACGACGGAACGCCAAGATCGCCGAGCGCGCCCTCCGATTCGCGAGTGCGCTGGCGGACAGCGTCGGCGAGTCGTGGAGCCGGGCTCAGATCATCGATGCGACGCTACCGATCCCGCGGTTGCAGCAGGAGATCGTCGTCGCCTCCGGTCGCACCTATCGCACCGACTTCGATTGGGACTGGCGGCTGGTCGGTGAGTTCGACGGCATGACCAAATACGGGCGGCTACGCCGTCGGGGAGAATCCGTCGCCGACGCGGTCATCCGCGAGAAGCTCCGCGAAGATGAGATCCGCGATACCGGCCCGATGGTCGTGCGCTGGATCTGGAGCGACCTCGAACGAGACCTGCTGATCCCGCGGCTCCGAAACCGGCTCGTCGCACTCGGACTCGCCGCGTGAATCCTGTTCCCGCTCACTCATTTGCTTCCCGCTCACCGATCTCGTTGAGCGGGAAGTAGACGGGTGAGCGGGAACGAGGGCCGTCAGGGGCCGATCATCGAGACACCGTCGTAACCGACCGTGCTGTACACGGCCGACGCCTCGTTGATCAAATGCTCTCCGTCGGTTCTGAACTCCCAGGCCTGCTGCCCGGTGGCCATGTCGTACGCGGTCAGGGTGGAACCGTTGCTGGTGATCAGCCGCTCCCCGTCGGTGTTCAGGACGTCGGTCAGGTACTCCTTGGGGTCGACCTTGATGGGTACAGATCGGTTCGCTCCGGTCATGGGATCGAACAGTTGGAGCGGGCCATCGGTATCCGCAGTGCCGCCATAGGTGCTGGGGTCGGTCGATCCGCCGGCCTTCCCGAGGCGGATGCCCAGCAGGTCACCGGTCATCTCGGCCGTCAGCCGGCTCGCGGTGAACTCGGAACCCGTTCTGCGCCAGATGAGATGGCCCGTCATCGGATTGGCTGCACCGATGATGTGGGAGGTCTTGCTGACGCTGGACGCGATACGGCCGAGGATCGGCGCCGGTGGTGCGGGGGATCCGATGTTGTAGTTCTCCGCTGCGGGAGCCCAACCTGGTGCGAAACCTGTTCTGGTGCCGTCCGACGAATAGAAGTCGGTGCCGGTGCCCTGGGCGTTCATCACCGCGACGCCGCCCTGATACACGGTAAACGGAACGGTGGGGAACCGGCGGGCGGTGGACCGGCTCAGCGAAGCGATCGGCTTTCCGTCGGCGGCACGCAGCAGCGACAGCTCGCTCGAATTGGGCAGCGGCGCGTCGGTCCGCACGATGATCGGCTGGTCGCCGGCCACGCCCGAACCCTGTCCGGACCACGTCACCGTTCCATTGGCGTCGGTGGAGATCATCGTGCCGGATTCGGTTGCCGAGGCGCAACTCACGATGAACCGATCGCCGACGGCGTACATCTGCTGGACGGCGTTCGACTGTGCGGGCAACGGGGTATCGGCGATGTGGGCGCCGGTGTGCGCGTCGAGCACCGTGAGACTCTCCGCGCCGGGCCCCTTCGTCGCTGTGGCACAGGCGATTCGGGCGTCGGTGGCCGCGCACAGATCGATGAACCGGCCGGGCGGCAGCGCGGAGGTGAATCGCGTGCGTCCGGTGGCGGCATCGACCACCGTCACCGACGGCGAGTACTCCTCGCTGCCCAGGATCAACGCGGTCGAATTCGCTCCCCACCATCCGGGCAGGGAACGTCCGGACGACCATTTCACAGTCGGCTCGGTGGGCATCGGGGCCAGGTCGGCCGGCACCGGGTGCGCGATGGATCCGATTTCCTCGGGGTGCACCGTGTCGTCGCCGGGGACGAGTGCAGTTGCGGCAGAGTCTCCGTCATCACCGGAGCCGGCCACGACGACCACCGTCACGATCACGATCACGGCGACGACGACGAAGGCCACGGCTCCCAACGCGATCCACAACCAGGTGCGGCGCGGCGACTTGGAGGGCGGGGGCGGTCCGCCACCTGGGGGTGCGGGCCACGGGGGTCCGCCCGGCGCCGGATGTGCGGGCCCAGGCATCGGGTACCCCGGTGTTACGTACCCCGGCCCCGCATAGCCCGGCCCCGCATACCCCGGCCCCGAATAGCCTTGTCCCAGATGGCTCGTCGGCGCGTACTCCGGACCCGGATATCCCGGCGACGGATATCCGGGCTGCAGTGGAACGGGCTGCGGTGGGCCGGGGGCCACGGGATGTTCCGGTGGATCAACAGGGCTGGTCACGCCGAAGACCCTAACCCGAGCCCATGCCCGCCGGGCGATCGGCCCGGCGGATCACGTGGAGTGCGCCAAAGCCGTTGCGGCGCCGCGGCGGTGTGCCGCGCTCAGCCCAACTCGTCGAAGCTGGTGATCGCCGGGGCCGGCGGTAGGGTGACGACGGCGCCGGCATACGAGAGGCCGGCGCCGAAGCCGAGCAGCATCGCGGTCTGTCCGCCGCGGGCCTTTCCGGTGGCCAGCATCTCCTCCATGGCGAGTGGAATCGAGGCGGCCGACGTGTTGCCGGTGTTCTCGATGTCGTTGGCCATCGGCAGATCGTCGGGGAAGCCGAGGTTCTTCTTCATCAGTTCGTTGATCCGTGCGTTCGCCTGGTGGGGGACGAAGACCTCGATGTCATCGATGCCCACCCCGGAGGTCTCGATGACGGCGGCGAGTGCCTTCGGCAGTGTGATCGCCGCCCAGCGGAACACCCGCGAACCCTGCATCGTCACCACCATGCGGCCGACGGGATCGGTGTCGGGATCCTTGTGCTGATACTCCTGCGCCCGGTCCATGTAGTCGGGGATGTCGTAGTTCTGTCCGATGGCCTCGGCGTTCTCGCCGTCGGAACCCCAGACGGTCGGGGAGATACCGTTCTCCTCGCTCGGTCCGACGACGACGGCACCGGCACCGTCACCGAAGATGAAGGCGGTGTTGCGGTCGGTGGGTTCCATGACCACCGACATCGTCTCGACGCCGACCACGAGGACGTACTCGGCCGACCCGGCCCGCACGGTGTCGGCGGCGACGCCGAGTGCGTACCCGAAGCCGCCACACCCGGCGGCGACGTCGTAGGCGGGTATGCCGTTGAGGCCGATATCGAAGGCGACGACGGGGCCGCCGTGCGGGATCTTGGTCCGCCAGCTGTTGGTGGCCAGGATCAGCGCGCCGATCTTGTCCTTGGCGATGCCGGAGTTGCTGATGGCACGTTCGGCGGCGGCGGCGGCCATCGTCCGCGCGGTCTCGTCACCACTGATCCAGCGTCGGTTACGAACACCGCTGCGCTCGTAGATCCATTCGTCCGAGCTGTCGAGAACCTCGCACACCTCGTCGTTGCTCACCAGCCGCCGGGGCCGGTAGGCGCCGATGCCTAGCATCGCGACATTCTGATGTCCGGTGTTCGCTGCGAGTTTCGCCACGTGTTGGTCCCTTCGTGTTGCGCCGGGGGAGATTGTATGCGGTGATCCGGCAGCGAGATATCACCAGGCGTGCACGGTGTTCTGCGCGGCCTCGAGGCCGTGGCCGAGCAGCAGGTCGACGGCGTCGGCACCGTGCTCGATCAGCAGGTCGACCTCGGTCCGGGCCGCCGACGGGAACGGTTTGAGGACGAAGTCGGCGGGGTCCTGCCGTCCCGGGGGACGGCCGATGCCGAGCCGGACCCGCAGATAGTCGCGGGTGCCGATGGCCTGACTGAGTGAACGCAGGCCGTTGTGGCCACCCTCACCGCCGCCCCGTTTGAGCCGCACCAGACCGAAGTCGATGTCGAGTTCGTCATGCAGCACGATCAGATCGGCGGGGGCGACCGAGTAGAACTTGGCCAGCGGCCCGATCTGGCGGCCTGCGGTGTTCATGTAGGTGCGCGGTTTGGCCACCAACACCGAACCGCCGGCGAGTGGTACCGATGCGACCTGGGCGCCGGAGCGCTTGTGCACCGTGTACCGCTCGCCGGCAGCGGTGACCAGACGATCGGCGACCATGGCACCGATGTTGTGACGTGTGTGCTCGTACTTCGTCCCCGGATTACCAAGTCCGACGATGAGTTTCACGTATCAGGCTCCCGGTGCGGCACTGTCACCGTGAGCCGAGGTCACCCGCTTGGGGGTCACGCGGACTCGTTGGCCGATTCCGTCGGCACCTCGGCGCCGGCTTCGACGGCCTCGGCCTCGCGGTCGGCGGCGGTGGCGGCCTCGTTGATCGCGACGATCAGGGTCTCCGGATCGGAGATGAGGGTGACGCCCTCCGGCAGTGCCAGATCCGAACCGTGGATGGTGGTGCCGGCGTCCTTGCCCTCGACGTCGACGACGATCTGCTCGGGGATCGAGAGCACGTCGGCCTCGACCTCGATCGTGTTGGCATCCTGGGTGACCAGCGTGCCGGGGGCGGCGTCGCCCTCGACCACGATGTTGATCTCGACGCTGACCTTCTCGCCACGCCGGATGAGCTGCAGGTCGACGTGCTCGATGTAGTTGCGGATCGGGTGGACGTCGACCTGCTTGGTCAGCGCGAGCTGCTTGGTGCCGTCGACATCGAGATCGATGATGGCGTTGATGCCGTTGTTGCGCAGGATCGCGGCGAACTCACGCGCCGGGATGCTCAGGTGCTGCGGGTCGGAGCCGTGGCCGTAGAGCACGGCCGGCACCTGGCCCGCGCGACGGGCGCGGCGCGCGGCGCCCTTGCCCTTCTCGGTGCGAATGGTGACGGCGAGGCCGGAGGTCTGGGTTGCCATGAATGTTCTCCTTGGTGCGGGGACCGGAACGCCCGGTCGGGGGTGGTGCTTCCCGGCGCGACGACGCCCACATCACGACCGCCCAGGTGCACTCGGAGTCCGCACCGGAGGAGACATGCGATGGCCGCGCCGATCACGGTGATCACTCACCCTCGCCGAGACAACCCGAACAGCGTAGCCGATGAGCTGCGTCGATGTCATATCACGGTGGGTGGCCCTGGTCTCGGCGATACGGTCGCGACGCGCACACGTGGTGGGCATACTGGCCTTCATGACCTCACGCAGCCCGATCGACACCGCGACCGGCTTCCTCGATGCGCTGGCGCGCGGGGACAGCGCCACGGCCGCGCTCGACCTCGCCGACGACGTCGTCTACACCAACGTCTCGCTGCCGACGATCCGCGGCAGCAACAAGGTGGCCCGGCTCTTCGCACGCATGGACGCCTCACCGGTGTCCTTCGACTACCGGATGGTCAACGTCTCGTCGGCCGACACGGTGGTGTTGACCGAACGCGTCGACCAGATCAGCCTCGGCCGATTGCGGCTGCAGTTCTGGGTCTGCGGACGATTCGAGGTGGTCGACGGTCGAATCGCGGTGTGGCGGGACTACTTCGACTACTTCGACATCACCAAGGCGCTGGCGCGCGGTCTGCTCGGGCTGGTCATCGGCTCTGCGGTGCGTCCGCTGCACGGTAGCCCGAAAGCGGGACATGCTCTCGCCGAATGACGGCGTCGTCCCCTAGTGTTCCGCGCCGTTAATTCATTGAATATGTTGTAGGGTTGGGTATGGCACGCACTGGACGCCCAAAAGCCGCTTTGACGTTGACCGACGAGGAGCGT